>NZ_KV786179.1:0-2031 GCF_001806865.1 Corynebacterium sp. HMSC28B08 | reverse complement strand
AATTAAACCAGTCCAACTTTCGGGGGCCAGTTCACATGGCACCACTGTCCAAAAGCTGCACATGACAAGCCAAAGCAATGGACAACTTCGCCACCCTCGATGAATGGCGAGGAAACTCCCACGAAAACATCCGCAATCTATTCATCGCCCTAGTCGAAATCTTCTGCGACTCCATCGTCCTCAACGGCGACACACACGACCTGGACGAACCAACACCCATCTGGGACGCACTGGTCGCCGAACACGGACATCTACCGGATCTATCAACCGCCGCAATATCTATCAAGAATGAAATATTAAATATATGCAGTTGTTGAAACGTGGATAAAAAGAATTAAGGGACACACCCCGTCCGGGGGCAAAAGAGAAAAACCAGGCATTTCGCCCTGCCAGCGCCTGTTTCTAATGGATAGCATAAGCCTTGCTGCGCATGAAAAAATCTCAATTCGCTCGGCATCAAGGCCAAAATCACTAGCCACCACAGGAGTCACTATCGTGCCAACCAAAACAGTAACGAGAATCGCAGCGTTGGCCATCGGGCTAACATTTCCGCTGACCTCCCTCACCATCGCATCCGCACAAACTGCCCCTGAAGTAGAAAAAACAGAAACACTACAGGCGGGCGAAACTGCGACATTCTCAAAGGGGGATCGACCACTGGTGATCGACATGTACCAAGCTGAACAGCCAGCACCGAACTGCATTAGCTGGCGCGAAAGCAAAGGCTTCACACAAGTAACCAACAACTGCCAAGCGGACCTAGCAATCAAGGTCTACTACGACCATGACAAAGCATCCGCATGTGAAACCGTCAGCAAAGGAACACAGCACAACATCGGATACGCAGGCTGGGGCCCATGGCGCCGAAACGTCCAACGCGTAGTCACCTGCTAAAAACCACGAAACCGAAAGGGATCGACATGTTCAACAAACGAAAAATCTCCGCAGCCCTCCTCGCCGTAAGCTGCTCCCTGGGCGCGGTAGTAGCAACCGCTCCCACTGCGACCGCAGTCCCAAGCAACTTAAAAACCTGTGCAGGAACTAACTATGGAATCGCCAACGGCTTCCCTCAGGTAAAAGCCGAATTCGATAAACGATTCGGAGCGCCAGTAAAATCCAAAAGCTACACATGGCAAGCCAAAGATGACGCAGCGGTATGGGATGCATGGTGCTACATCACTGGATCAACAGCACTACTCGACATGGACCATAAACCGAACCCCGAGATTGTCAGCGACAATCAGTTCCCGCTACCCGAAGATGGGTCAATCGCCACATTCAGGTCATTCTCCAGGTCGGGTGGATACACTATTGATCTGCAAAACAAATCCGGCGGTCACGTAGGTTACAAAGTCCATGTCACCCGATAAACCAAACAAAATTCTCACATCTGAAGAGACCTACGATGCGGTCATAGACTGGTTCCGAGCAGAAGACGATTGGGTCAATCTCGTCTATGTCGTCAATGACGTTGGATACGATGACGAAACACTGACACGCGAGCAGCTGCAAGACGTGATGGATAAAGTGCTTGCGCATAAAGACCTACAGCTGCTTGAAGCTACAGGTTCGTACACCAGTGATCTGACGCAAGAGTTCGGTGGCTATCCGTTGCCACAAGATGTAGATACAGCCCGTCTTAGTGACTACATTTTCCAAAAAGACAAAAGTGGCTATCTTATGGGGATTATGGTTGCTCCATACCCTGATATACACAAGATGCCATACGAGTACGAGGAAACTCCTGGCTAACCTCTAGCAAGTTCGAGCAGGCCCCTAAATACCGCCTCCACATGTTGTTCGTTGTGGGTGGCAGTATTTTTCGCACCAAATTCTAACCCTAAGCCCCGCATATAAGCAGCGGGGCTTCACTCATGTCTGGTCAGGGCGCGGGGTGGAGCTATACTCACCACATGGAAATAGAACACAGGTTCGATAATGTGAGTCTAATCAACGACAACTGGAAAAACCACACCCACATAAACGCCTACCCATCCGGCAGCAAACAACGCCCAAACCACCCCACACCCA
>NZ_KV786178.1:26348-184164 GCF_001806865.1 Corynebacterium sp. HMSC28B08 | reverse complement strand
GCGGGAAGCCGGCATTTTCGCCGGCTTCCCGCCACTTTATTCCTCGGGCTACTCGACTGACGAGCAACAGCAGAACTTATCCGAAGCGTCCAGAGATGTAGTCTTCGGTTTCCTTCTTGTCTGGGTTTTCGAAGATCTTCTTGGTTGGTCCAACCTCGACGAGGTGACCTGGCTTACCGGTTGCCTCCAGGGAGTAGAACGCGGTCTGGTCGGACACACGGGTTGCCTGTTGCATGTTGTGCGTCACGATAACGATGGTGAACTTTTCCTTGAGTTCGTGGATGAGATCCTCCACCGCGAGAGTGGAAATTGGGTCCAAAGCAGAGCATGGTTCGTCCATCAGAAGAACTTCCGGTTCCACAGCGATAGCACGGGCGATGCAAAGACGCTGTTGCTGGCCACCGGAGAGGCCACCGCCTGGCTTATCGAGACGATCCTTCACCTCTTCCCACAAGTTGGCGCCGCGCAAGGCTTTTTCGGCAACTTCGCGCAGCTTCTTGCGGTTCTTTTCACCGGACAGCTTCAGACCAGCGACCACGTTTTCTTCGATGGACATGGTTGGAAATGGGTTGGCCTTCTGGAACACCATGCCGATGGTATTACGTACGGATACTGGGTCGATCTTTGGACCGTAGATGTCCTCACCGTCGAGGAGGATTTCGCCCTGTACGGTGGCGTTCGGGATTACCTCGTGCATACGGTTCAGGGTGCGCAGGACGGTGGACTTGCCACAACCTGATGGGCCGATGAAGGCGGTCACAGCACGTGGTGGAATGTTGAGGTTGACGTTCTGTACAGCGTGGAAGTCACCGTAGTAGATGTTGACATCCTTGAGGTCAAGGCGCTTGGCCATGAGGTACTCCTAAGTATTTGTTCGGCTCCGCACCTGGGCTTAGGGCCCGGTTCCGCGGTTGTGGAGCCAAGGTGTGTTCAGTGTTTAGCGATGAGAAGAGTTGACTGCGTTGGCCGTTTAGACCTTGACAGAGAAGCGCTTGGAAATCAGGCGAGCGCCGATCATCAGGACGGCAACCAATAGCACCAGGGTGAATGCAGCACCCCACATGCGGTCGATCACGTTGGGGTTCGTACCTGCTTGGTACATCTGCAGCATGAACAGCGGCAGGGAGTTCTGGTTTCCTTCGAATACGTTCCAGTTAATGGCTGGGGTTGCGCCCACGAGGATTAGAACTGGGGCGGACTCACCCATCACGCGAGCCACAGCCAGCATTACGCCGGTGACGATACCGGATAGCGCGGTTGGCAAAACGATCTTGTAGATGGTCTTCCACTTAGGAACACCCAGGGCGAAAGCGGCCTCACGCAGATCCATCGGAACAATGCGGAGCATCTCTTCCGTGTTGCGAACGATGATCGGGATCATCAGCAAGACCAAAGCAATAGCAACTGCGAAGCCAGAGCGGTCGAAACCGAACATGGTGATCCACATGGCATAGACGAACAAAGCGGCCACGATGGAAGGAACACCGGTAAGGATGTCCACCATGAAAGTGGTGATGCGCCCAAGGAAGCTTCCGTTGGCGTATTCCACCAGGTAGATTGCCGTGAACACACCGATGGGAACGGAGAGCAATGAGGTCACAATGACCTGAGTCAAGGTACCGATAATGGCGTGCGAAATACCGCCACCGGGCTTGGAGTTAGGTTGGCCGGCCATATCGAAGGCCCACCAACTGGAATCAAGAACCACGGGCAGGCCCTTGATAACCACGTTTGCAACAACCCAAATAAGTGGGGCCAGCGCCAAGGCCATAGTCAGGTAAACCAGCACTGTGGCGACTTTGTCCTTGGCCTTGCGGCTACCAGAGATTCCCTGGAGCAGCTGGTTAGATGCTCCTGTTGGAGCTTCGGTTACAGCGTGTGACATGTCGTTTTCCTAACTGTTCTTCGCTACAACCGCGCGCGCTGCCGCGTTGACCAAGAAAGTCAAGACGAATAGCACCAGACCAGCGGCAATGTAGGCACCGGCTTTGAGGTTGTCATTGAACTCGGGAGCAGCGTTAGCAATGGCCGTGGCAAAGGTGGTACCACCGTCCATGAGAGAAGCACGGAAACTAGGTGCGGACGCGATAACCATGTACAACGCCATCGTTTCACCCAGCGCACGACCAAGGCCGAGCATCGCGCCAGAGATGTAACCGGATAGACCGAATGGCAAAACGGTCATCTTAATAACTTCCCAGCGGGTGGCACCCAGTGCCAGAGCTGCTTCGATTTGGCCGCGTGGGGTTTGCACAAACACTTCGCGCGCGGTTGCCGCAATCACGGGAAGAATCATGATAGCGAGGACGATGCCACCAGTGAAGACGTTACGGCTGGTAGAGAATGGTGGCGACGTTCCGTCTTGGAAATTGAAGAGGAAGAATCCGCCAAGGGTGGACGACAGCCATTCGTAGAATCCACCCAGGCTTGGCCCGAGGATCTGCATGCCCCAGATACCGAAAACGATGGAAGGGACCGCAGCCAGGAGGTCCACGAGGAAGCCGAGGGGCTTAATGAGTTTCTTTGGGCAGTAGTTGGACAGGAAGATCGCCACGCCCAATGCGACTGGCATCGCAATCAGCAAAGCGAGAAGAGAAACCAACACAGTGGTGAAGAACAAGTTCGGAATGCCGAACTGCATCCATCCACCGTCGTTAGTCGTGTAGTTGGTGTCCCAACGATCGCCGTAGGTGAAGAAGCTTCCGATCCCATCGCGCAGACGCCCCAGTGCAGGAGCGGCACGCCAGATGAGGAACAAGCCGATCAGTGCGATCATCAAGGTGATGAGGATGGACGAAGTCTTGGCGAGCGATTCGAAAATCACGTCTCCGGGCCGCTTGACGTGCGAGCCTCCAACACGTTGGCTGTTGCCATCCGGAGCTTCGAGCTGATCGCGCCCTTGCCCCTCCGTCGCAACCGCCTGAGGTTCTCGATCAACCTCGATTTTGTTGGCATGTGCCATGAAAGTGGGTCCTTAAAATACTTAGGAATGTAACGTAATGCCTATTTCGCACCAATACCCCCAATCGATAAATTCGACTTGGGGGCTAGGTTGGTGAGCGCTAGCAGGACATATTTGTAACTACTTCTCTGCACTCACCGAAGTAGCAACTTGATAGCGCCGAATTACTTCAGAGCGCCAACAGCGGTCTCAAGCTTCTTCTTGAACTCACCCTCAGCTGGGATGTAACCCTCGTCGCCGAGCTTCTCCTGGTTGTCCAGGATGGTGTACATGAAGTTTTTGACTAGGCCCGCAACGTTGTCGTCGTAACCTGCGGAGCAAACGATCTCGTAGGTGGTCAGAGCCAGTGGGTACTCACCCTCGCCCTTCTGAGCGAACAGAGCCTTGGAGTCAACAACCAGGTCGTTACCCTCGCCCTTGAACTTCACATTCTCCAGAGCCTTGTTGACGGACTCCTTGTTCAACTCAACTGGGCCTGCACCGAAGTCGATCTTGGCTGGCTTAACCTTGTCGTTGTCCTTCACGAAACCGGACTCAACGTAGGTGATGCCACCGTCGGTCTTTTCAACCTCGCCAGCAACGCCGGTGGAGCCCTTAACGCCGGAACCAACCTTGGTGGGGAAGGCCTTGCCCTCGCCCTCCCAGTCGCCGGTGGCGGCCTTCAGGAACTTCTGGAAGTTGTCAGAAGTACCGGACTCCTCAGAGCGGTAGAACACGGAAATTGGCTTGTCTGGCAGCTCGGTGCCTTCGTTCTCCTTGGCGATCTGAGGATCGTTCCAGTTCTTGATCTCGCCCTTGAAGATCTTTGCCACGGTCTTGGTGGACAGGTTCAGGGAGTCAACGCCCTCAACGTGGTAAGCGACCGCTACTGGGCCGATAACCATTGGGAGGTGCCATGCATCGTTACCCTTACAACGCTTCTTAGCGGCATCGATCTGGTCGTCCTTCAATGCGGAGTCAGAACCCGCGAAGTCGACCTGGCCGGAAACAAACTGGGTCTGACCAGCGCCGGAACCGGTTGCGTTGTAAGCCGAGGTATTGCCAGCCTCAGAGAAGGCTGGGCCGAAAACGTTCTCCATAGCGTTCTGCTGAGAGCTTGCGCCCTCACCCTTCAGCTCGCCCTTAGCATCGGTCATTGGGTAGCTGCTCTCGCTCTTGCCAGAACCACCGTTCGAACCACCCTTATCGGCGGAAGAGCAGGCGGTCAGGATCAAGGAGCCAGCCATCAGAGCTGCGGCAGCAGCGGTAGCACGCTTGTTAGTGAAGGTCACGTTACATTCCTCCGAGTATCGGTCTTGTGACAGCAGTGTGGATTGAATATGCACGAAACTTTCCCAGTTCTCGCAAGCTGTATAGCCTCGGTCGATTGGTGACCGACTTTGCGCGCAGCCCACCTAACAGGTGTTTGTGCTTCGGTTGAGAATCTAACGACCGCCTATGGACTCTAGGAGCCCTAGAGGTTAACTCTTCGTTAACTCCATCAAACTCGCTGGTCGGAGCAGTAAAACTTCGTAGCATCAACCTTGGATTTTCCTTGGAAAGCACACCACCCCCCTACCCCCGAAACAGGCGCTCTCACATCGAGTTTACCTTGAATTAACCTCAAAGCGCACTGGGGTCACATTTTCACCATCAGCCTCCCCGACCCCACAACGAAAACTGACCGCTAAAGCTCACCACACCAATCCCCCGCCGGCCCCCGCAATTGGTTTGACCCCAGCACCTGAGCATACGTGGTGGCCCTCCCGCCTACGGCCAGCCGCATTTGGTTTCTGCGAAGGTCGCTACGAGAGGACCTCGCTAACACACGCCCACCAATACACGGCAGCGCTCCCAGTTAGAGCCGCCCTCGCGGTACACCACAACGGTATGTACGACGGAAAATCCCAGTTAGAGCTGCCCGCGGTACACCACATCGGTATGTACGACGGAAAATCCCAGTTTCCCGTACGTAGATACCGCCGGCGCATTATCTCCTTCTACGTACAGCTCAATCTCCCCCACACCACGGTCCATGAGGTAGTCCATCCCCACCAAAGTCACGGGGCCTCCTAGTTTCCTGCCACGCGCCGCATCCGCCAGGCACACAACGTAGACCTCACCGACCCGTTGTCCTTCGTCCTTCTCCCGCTCCGCCAGAGGAATCTTGGTCCAGTGGAATCCCATGCATTCCGGGTTCTCATCGTCAATCCACAACATCAGCACCCCATCCGGATCAAACCAGCCGGTGTCCTTTTCTCGGCGCAGGTGCTCCACGCTCCAACCACCCTGCTCCGGGTGCCAAGCGAAAGCTTCGTTGTTTACTCGTACCCACTCTTCGTCTACATGATCGACGCCAAACTTCTCCGAGGCCTCCGCATAGTTCAGGACCTTAATTCCGCTGCCGGTCAAGCTCTTGCGCGCGCGTTCGGCCATCATGGCAAATTCGTTCGCTCTCGGAGAGCCGGGAGGGCACGATACCGCCATCTTCAGCAGCTCACGGGTACGCCGTGCATCCAATGTGGCCACGAATCGCTGTGCTTCCGACCCATCCCCGTGTGCCCAGACATCCACTACCCCGCTAAAACCAGCCGACTGCTTGAGTGCCTGGAACAGGCGTGTGGCGATTCCAGCGTGGCGTCGAGAAGGTAAAACAGCCAGTTCCACAACGCGGTCAGAATCGATGGCCAAAACACCGACTACCTCACCCTTTTCAAAAGCAACAACGTGAGTATGTCCGCGGTCCTCCCGCAAACCCCGCAGAAACGCCTCCCCCAAGGGGGCCACGCCATCTGACTCAGTGACTCGATCGAGTACCTCCTCGATCTTTTCGACCAACTCAAGATCGGTAGGCAGATCGGTGAAAACTTCGGTGTCAATGTGTCCAGTCATAGCTTTTCCATTCCACGGGGGCTACTGCCACTCCTCCGGAGCGACAGCCTTGTAACCCACATTACGGACAGTGGCGATCAAATGTTCGTAATCCCGACCCAATTTCGCCCGCAGCCGCCTGACATGTACATCTACCGTCCGAGCGCCACCGAAATAGTCATACCCCCACACATCCTGCAGCAGCTGCTCCCGGCTAAACACGCGCCCCGCATTGCGCACGAGAAAGTGGAGGAGCTCGAATTCCTTGTAAGTCAGGTCCAGAGGGGCGCCATCGATGCGGGCCACATATGTCACCTCGTCTACCACCAGACCTCCGATGGCGGCTACCTGGGAGTTTTCGGCCTGGTCGACCGCAACTGGGCGCCTGGTGGTGAGTAGGCGCAACCTAGTATCAATCTCAACGGGCGAGCTATTTGGAAGCATAAAATCATCGACCGCCCACGACGAGTCCACCGCAATGAGGCTGGCTTCTGCAATCGCAATGGCGACAGGCAACGTGGGATGGGCGGCGGCGACCGCACGGCAAAGATCCCGGGCACGCAGGAGATTATCCCCTGTCACATCGATGATGACGATATCCGCACCGCTCAATTCCCGGATCGATGCAGCTTTGGCGTCAAGTCGAGTAAGGGAATGACTCAGCAAAGGCAGGGCGGGGAGCGCCCCGCCGATATCGGCGGCATTCGTCAGCATGACAATGTTCACGGCCAGCCTTTCTTCCTTATTGCTGTGGCCTACTGTAGTGCGGTGACTTGGGGAATCGGTGAAGTGGGGTAAAAATGTGAGTGATGACCAATCTCGATAATAGTTCTGCAGAATCGGCCTCCCCTGCGGAGACAACCGATTCGCCGGCGGCAGCCCGCGCGAATTGCGCACCTGTGCCCGCTCGCCCCCGCTGGGCGAAGTGGGGAGTGCGCGCGTTAATCACCTTGGTCATCCTGGTTGTGGTTACCGCGTTCACCGACAGCTTGGTCGCAGGTCGGACCGAGCACCTGTATTCGAAGACACTGTACGAAAACTCCAACCTCGCCAATCCGCCCAGCGTGTTTGTCGCAGGATCGCCCTACACCGCATCTGTTTTCACCCACGAAGTACAAGCTATTACTGTCAACGCCAAGGACGTGGACATGCCCGAGTGGGGACTCATGAGCGTGCACAAATCCGCCCAATATGTCACGCTGCCGTGGCGGGCCGTACTAGGACAACCTTTCACCAATGCGCCAGCCAAAAAGGTATTTACGCGGCTGCAACTGGACGGGGTGACAATCGGCAATAAGATGCAGGTCGACGATCTGCTCATACAGAACCGCGACGATATTTCACCACGTGGCGGTTGGGAAACCGAAGCTATCTTCGAGGGCACACCGAAAGGCTTCAAAGCCCCAGCGACCGTCGAGATGAAGCTGCGAATCAAAGAAGGCGATGTGTACCTCACCCCCACCGCCGTTCTGAAGGGGCCATCGGAAACCGCGCAAGAAGGGCTCCTGGGTTCTGCGGCCTTAGTAGAAGGCGATCAGCTAAGCGAAAAAACTCGAAGTCGTATTGAGCAGGCCTTTACCCTCAAGATCCCCGGAGAACGACTGCCCCTCAAAGAAAAGCCGAAGCGGGTTTATGTGGCGGGTGGTTCCATTTTCTTCGAGTCAGAACAGCTTTACACCACCGTTAGCCTGCAAGACCTGATCCCTCACGGTCGCCGCCTGGCGGAGGAGGAAAAGCCGGGCCTATAGCCGACCGGTATGCTTGGGGTCCATGAGTGATGAAGCAAACCCCCGGAACGAACCTGCAGAGAGTGGCGAAACACACGCACCCGGCAAAGTAGATCCAAACCAGGCCGTGGATCGTGCTGCCGAAGCAGCGAAGCAGACGGCTCACAAGAACGTGCCGGACTTTGAGGACATCCCGATTCCTGCCGATACAGCGAATCTTCGGCTCGGCCCAAATCTGCACGATGGACTACTTGCCCTGTTGCCTTTGGTAGGTGTGTGGCGAGGACAGGGCCAAGCGGCGCATCCCGGTGAAAGCGAGCACACTTTCGGCCAGCAGATCGTTATCGCCCACGACGGAGAAAATCGTCTGCGCTACGAGTCCCGCACCTGGCGAATGGATGACGACGGCCAGCCCATGTCCACCCCTGATCGTCGCGAGACCGGTTTTTGGCGTATCAACGACAAAGATGAAATCGAACTCATCGTCTCGCACTCCGATGGCATGGTCGAGATCATGTACGGCAAGCCCATGACTGAGCGCGCGTGGGAGCTGGAAAGCGCCTCCACCATGGTGACCGCGACGGGGCCAGCTGCTTTGGGCCCAGGCAAACGTCTGTATGGACTGATGCCAAACAACGATCTGGGTTGGGTGGATGAGCGCCTCATCGACGGTGAGATGGTGCCGTGGTTATCTGCACAGCTTCACCGAGTTGTGGGCTAGTCCGCGACCTCCCAGTTAGCTGGTCACTGCCTGCCAAGCCATGGCTTGGATCTCAGTGGCATTATCGGTTTCGCCAATGGGGTGACCGTCAATGGAGTTCACCCGCGCATATGCGCGCACGGAACTGACCAGCAACACCCCATCGCTGTCCAGCAAATCCTGCACTGTCAAGGTTTGCTGGGCAGTTTCCCACCCGGCCGCTTCCGCGATCTGAAACAGCGCAGCCTGGGTGGTGCCGGGCAAAATGCCGGCGTGGGTAGGCGGCGTCAGCAATGTCTTGCCCTTAACCACGATCACCGAGGACGTCGGCCCTTCCAAAACGTGGCCCTCGTCGGAGATGAAGATGACGTCCGAATAACCCCGCTCCTTAGCGGAGCGCAACGCGGCCATGTTCGCCGCGTAACTCAACGTCTTCGCTCCCACCAACGCCCACGGTGAGCGCTGTGAGAGGTCAATGCGGAACCCTCGCTCAGCCGTCATTACGTCCACCCCCTCCTCACGGGCCCGCACAACTTCCGGGCTGATGGGAGCCACCGTAATCCATCCGGTGGGTTGACCGGTGGACTCGCGGCCTCGCGAATAGACCCACCGCAGCGCGGCTTCGGGTGCGCCCACCGTCTCTGCGAACGCGTGAACTGCCAGTTCGGTCGCCCGATGCCATTGGTCAATATCGGGTTCGGGCAAATTGAGCATCATGGCGCTATTGCGAAATCGGCGAGAGTGCCTTTCCAATTTGCGAACCTGTCCATCACGCAGCATTAGTGTTTCAAACACCCCATCACCGCGCACCGCAGCCAAGTCATCGGCGTAGATTAGGGGTGATCCTGGATCTACCACTTCTGGTTCCAAAGAGGTATCCATTCCACTTCGCAAAACACTCACAACCACGGTGTTTTGGTGCGAATCCCGACTAGTCATCTGTGGCTCTTCCCGATTCTCCAGCAATATGAGCGCCATCATTTCATTGGCGCTCCGATGCCCCCAAGCCTATATCGGCAAACCCACGCCACCGTCGCAACACACCCCCAGACAAACCCCGAATGAGGTTTGTGCCTACCATGGAAGATGTGTTGGAACATTCCGTTAGCCCACTGGTTTCCCACGTTCCGGGCGCGGCCAACGTGGTCGACGATGCGACCACGCCCACCGCAGCCCACTACGGTGACCCGCTTGTTGAGCAGCAACGCCTCTCCCGCTCGCTGGGTCTCGTCGATCGTTGGGACCGCACTGCCATTCTCGTGAGGGGCGAGGAGGCCCGAACGTGGCTCAACGACCTCATTTCCCAGAAGGTCAATGCCATCGATCCCGGCGCAGCCACTTATGGGCTGCTCCTTGACCTCCAGGGTCGCGTTACCCATCAGTTTGGCATCGCAGCCCTGCCCGAAGGTCTACTGCTGGACTGCCCTGCCGCACACGCTGACAGCTTGGCGGACTACCTAACCAAGATGATTTTCTGGGCCAAGGTCGAGGTCGAGGTCCTGCCTCTGGCCCAGCTGACTGTCGTAGGGCGCCTTCTTCCTTTTGTCGACGCCGCGGGCAGCCTGAATACGGACTCCGCATCCAATGAGCTTCATTCCTCTCTCGCATCTCCGAGCGAGGCTGGCCTGGGTTCCGATGCCCCTCTGGCTGCTCTTATTGACGCTATAACGACCCTCCCCGGCGCCCATTCGTGGCGCGCTCGCAGCCTCCGGGCTGTCGGGATTCCGGATTCGTCCGGCGGAATGGGAGCCTTGGACATCTGGGTTCCCCGCGAGGACATTGCTGCTGCCTGGGATGTGCTCTCTAAGGTTGCAGCCCCCACCGGACACATGGCCTACGACGCTCTTCGCATCGCCGCTCGCATCCCTGAGGTAGGCATCGATACCGACGAGCGAACTATCCCCCACGAATCCATGTTCTTCACGGGCCCGCGGTCTGCCGAGGCCACCACGCTCGGTACGGTGACCGACGGCCCCAGCGCCCACGCCGTACACCTCAACAAGGGTTGCTATCGGGGCCAGGAGACCGTCTCGCGCGTGCAAAACCTGGGCAAGCCACCGCGGGTTATCGTGTTGCTTCATCTCGACGGTTCCGCCAACCGACTGCCTGCAGTCGGATCCGAACTCACCGCCGGTAAATCGTCCATCGGCCGCGTAGGTAGCAGTGCTCATGACGGTGATTTAGGGCCCATCGCTTTGGCTCTGGTCAAGCGCGGGGTTGTGGAGAAGCTGGCGTCGACCCCAGAAAAAGTCCCGGCTCTGCAAGCCGACGGTGTAGACGCGGCGATTGACCCAGCCGACCTAGTCCGCGATGACACGGTGCGACCGGGGCGAGCAGCAATCAACCAGCTGCGCAACAGCCCGAGGACATAGGACCAGCAGGCGAGAAAGCGCCCAACACCCCGACAAAGCAGCAATCAACCAGCTGCGCAACAGCCCTAGGGCATAGGACCAGCAAGGGAGAAAACGCCGAAGAGCCCGACAAAACAGCGCAAGAAGGTGACGAATTACTTGAAACCTGTTGCAGGTTGTCACCCACTTATAAGTTCCGTTGAATTCAAATTTTTCATTTTTCTCGACGAGCTAGATTTTTTGGAAAATCGCACGTCAGCACGCTGAACCGCCTCGACCACGCCTAGGGGATGGGCGTGTTGAGGGCACCCCTTTGCGGAAAAATATTTGCGCACCCGCTATGGTGTAGGACAGGAAGAAACTTTAAACGTAAAAGCAGGGTGGCCGAACTCCTGAGTCGCCCGAGGACACCGCAAGGGGGTCAGGCCATGGGTCGCGGCCGTGCCAAGGCTAAGCAAGCCAAGGTTGCTCGTCAGTTGAAGTACAACACTCCAGAGATGGATCTGGAGCGTCTGCAGAGGGAACTTTCGGGTTCTTCCTCCAACGACGATGATCGCTACTCGTCTTATGACGACGACGAATGGGATGAATGGAACGACGAAGACAATCACTCTTCGTCTCGCTGAGTTGATCCCCCCACGCTTGCGAGCACCAGCTTTCATTAAAAAACGACTAACCCCACTGCCTGTTAGTTCTAAACACGGAAGTGGGGTTAGTCGTTTTGGGTTCCAGCAACGTGCATCTGCTGTACTTCAATGCCTTTGTGACCGAGTGGTGGGCATCCCGTGCCCACAGAAAAGCTCCGCAGGCCCGACGTAGCACGGGCCCCGTGAGTTTGAAACCACCCGGGAGCCCAAGGACCACGTTTAGGCGCGTGGGTGTTCCCCGCGTAAAACGGCGCCGGATGCAGTGTCACCACTAGCGGAAACCTCGCCCAGCTTCCATGCGTCGAGGTGGCGAGCAGTCAGCATCGCGAGGGCGCGTTCAGCATCTTCCTCACTGACAACAGCGACCATGCCCACGCCCATGTTGAAGGTCTTCTCCATCTCAGCCTGCTCCACGTTGCCCTCACGAGCGATGAGCTGGAAAATCGGACCCGGGGTCCACGTCGCACGATCCAACTCCGCTACCAGGCCTTCAGGGATAACGCGGGCCAGGTTCGCGGCCAGGCCGCCACCGGTGATGTGAGCAAACGTGTGTACCTCGCACTCAGCTGCCAGATCCAAGCAGGTCTTAGCGTAAATACGGGTTGGCTCCAGCATTTCTTCGCCCAACGTGCGGCCGAGTTCCTCGATATAACCATCGAGTGGCAGACCTGCCGTTTCCAGCAGCACGTGGCGAGCCAACGAGTAGCCGTTGGAATGCAGACCCGATGATGCCATGGCGATGACAACATCACCGGGACGAACCATGTCGGGACCAAGCACCTTGGCCTCTTCGACAACACCGACGGAGGTCGCGGACACGTCGTACTCGCCCGGCTTCATCACACCGGGGTGCTCCGCGGTCTCGCCACCCAGAAGAGCGCATCCAGCTTCTTCGCAGCCCTCCGCGATGCCCTTCACGATGTTGGCGACGTGCTCTGGTACAACCTTGCCAATAGCAATGTAATCCTGGAGGAACAATGGCTCCGCTCCACAGACCACGAGGTCATCAACGCACATAGCCACCAGGTCCCGGCCGATGGTGTCATGCTTATCCATCGCTTGGGCCACAGCCAACTTGGTGCCCACACCATCCGAGGAAGCCGCCAGCAACGGTTTCTCGTACTCACCTAGGGCGAAAAGGCCAGCGAAGCCGCCTAGGCCACCTCGCACCTCCGGACGCGTAGCTTTCTTAGCCAATGGGGCGAAAAGCTCGACGGCGCGGTCTCCCGCTTCGATATCGACGCCGGCGGCGGCGTAAGAGGCACCGTTGGTCTGCTGCTGATCGGTCATGAAAGTCCTTGATTGTTGAATGGAATGGGCTCATGCCTAGTGAGGCCCGGTTTCTACAGCTCTAGGTTATCGGACGAACTCATCCAATTCGTCCGCTGTACCGCACGCGGAGGGGTTCATCCCGTGTTCCACCTGCATACTGCGAACAAGTGCAGAATTTGGGTTGTCGTTGGGCAAGCCCAACGGGTAAACACCGTCGAAACATGCGGAACACAGTTGCGTTTTAGGCTGTCCCGATGCCTCGATCATTGCTTCGCTGGACACGAAGGCAAGGGAATCCGCACCGATTTCATCGCAAATTCGCGCAACCGGATCATCCTGCTGCACCGTATTCGCGATGAGCTCCTGCGGAGAGGCGAAGTCGATTCCGTAAAAGCACGGCCACTTCACTGGTGGTGAGGCAATGCGCACATGCACCTCCGCCGCTCCCGCATCGCGCAGCATCTTGATCAGCGCGCGCTGAGTGTTTCCGCGGACAATGGAATCATCCACCACGATCAACCGCTTGCCCTCGATCACCGAGCGCAGCGGGTTGAGCTTCAGTCGGATACCCAACTGACGGATGGACTGCGAAGGTTGAATGAAGGTACGACCCACATAGGCGTTCTTCATCAGGCCCTGGCCGAACGGAATACCAGATTCCTGGGCATAACCCACCGCAGCTGGGGTTCCGGAATCCGGAACGGGGATCACCAAATCACCCTCGGCCGGAGCTTCCTTCGCCAGAGAACGACCGATTCCCACACGGGTGGCATTGACCACCTGACCGCGGATCACGGAATCGGGGCGGGCCAGATAGACGTATTCGAATACACAACCCTTCGGCTGCGCCTTCGCAATAATCCGGGAACGCAGACCATCTTCATCAACGACGATCATTTCCCCGGGTTCCACGTCCCGCTCAAAGGCCGCACCCACGATGTCCAGCGCAGCGGTTTCACTGGCGATAACCCAGCCACCATTGGGCAGGCGCCCGATCGACAGTGGGCGCACACCGTGGGGATCGCGCACGGCATACAGCGCCGAACCATCCGTAAACAGGGTGCAAAACGCGCCTCGGACGCGCGAGAAAAGCTCCACCGCGGATTCCTCGACACTGTGATCATCGCGGACTGCTGCGGCCAGCAGGGCACACATGACATCGGAATCGGACGGGTGGGTCTTGGGATCAACCAACCCCAACCGCGCAGCTTCCAAGGTCAACTCTTGGTGGTTAACCAGGTTGCCGTTGTGCCCCAAGGCTACGTCGGTCCCATTGGGGGCCATCCGGAACATGGGCTGGGCGTTCTCCCAGCTAGCGCCACCTGCGGTCGAATAGCGGGTGTGCCCCAAGGCGATATGCCCCTTGAGGGACTCAAGCGATTGCTCGTCGAAGACTTGGCTGACAAGACCCAGGTCTTTGAAAACGACGATCTGATCACCATTACCCACAGCGATTCCGGCGGCTTCTTGCCCGCGGTGCTGGAGCGCATAAAGGCCGTAGTAAGAGAGTTTGGATACGTCTTCCCCAGGAGCCCAGACTCCGAATACACCGCATTCCTCGCGAGGTTCGGTCTCCCCCAGGGTGTCGTAGGGCCCGCATGCGGTGCCTCGCGTGTGGGCGCTGGTTCCGTTGCTTTGGCTCAGTTCGTTTGCCACTTCCCCAACGTTACCCGCCACCGGCGCAATTCCCAAAGAGGTAACGGCTGACCCTTCGCGTTGTAACGCTCAAGGAAACCGCAGCAGCGGAAGGTGCTCCTCGATCTCACCGGCGCGAGTCCCGGAGCGCTCGGCGTCGGATAGAGAAAAACCCACTTCCCCCACGACAAGGCGTAACCACTCCAACGGCGAACACTGCACCACATTGGGTGGGGTACCGCGACGATGGTCCGGGCCAGCCACACATTGGACGGCGGCGAAAGGAGGTACACGAACCTCAACACTGTTGCCTGGTGCAAGGTCGGCCAGCAAAGCAGTAGTCAACCGCACCGCCTCTGCTTGGGGTTGACGGCCGGGAGCAGGAATCCCCTGGGGATTGCGCACCCAATCGAGCACCTCCGCAACTGCCGTGCGCGCAGCAGCGGAGAGTTCGGGACCAGACAATGTTCGCTTCATGCCCACCAAGGCTACTCGAGGCGTTAGGATAAAATTTTGGACGTATTGGGGAAAATACGCGCGACCACGTTAAAAGAGGAGAACGAGACCACTATGGCCGAGCACGAAACCAGCTCCACTACCGACGATGCCACGAACCGCTCGCCGGAGGTCACCCTACGGTTTCTCGCGGCACCCACCGATGTGCTGATGGCAGGTTCCATGGGCGTCCACGGTGGCCGCGTGCTGGAGTGGATCGACAAGGCGGCTTATGCCTGTGCCGTCGGCTGGGCGCAGTCCTACTGCGTTACGGCTTATGTGGGCCACATTCACTTCAACCGCCCCATTCCCTCCGGACACATGGTGGAAGTGCGCAGTCGAATCGCCTACACCGGCCGATCGTCGATGCATATCGTCAACGAGGTGTTTTCCGCCGATCCGCGCGAGGGTATTTTCACCCGCGCGTGCGACTGCTTGGTGATTTTCGTAGCTATGGATGAAAACCGGAAGGCCAAGGCCGTCCCCAACTACGTGCCGAAAACGGATGAGGAAAAGCGCGTAGCCGAGGCCGCCTTGTCGCGCGTGCAGCTGCGCAAGGCCATCGAAGAGGAGATGCTGCGACAGACCTACACCGAGGATTCCACTGCACCCCAGCTCACGAACCGCTTCTTGGCTAAGCCCACAGACGTCAACTGGGGTGGCAACGTTCACGGTGGTACGGCCATGGAGTGGATTGATGAGGCCGCCACAGCCTGCACCATGCAGTGGTCGGGCGAGCGAACCGTGGCTGTGTACGCCGGTGGCATCCGCTTCTACCGCCCGGTCCACATTGGCGACCTGGTTGAGGTCGATGCCCGCTTGATCCGCACGGATGCCCGCTCCATGTCCGTGATCGTGCACCTGCGCGCTGGCGACCCCCGCCACGGCAAGAACAACCTGCCCGTGGCCATCCACGCATCGTTTACCTACATCGCCATGGACATCGACGGCAATCCGCTCGCGGCCCGCAAGTTCGTCCCAGTCACAAACGAAGATAAGCGGCTCGAGCAACACTCGCTGCGTTTGCGCGAGCTGCGCAGCGAGTTCGTGCCCAAGCCGCTAGTAAAGCCGCTTCGCGACGAGTACCGGATTACTCAATAACCGAGTTGTTTCCCGCCGCGTGGCTAAACAGCGCGGGCAGGGTGCTTTCCCAGGCGCTGCGGATCTCGTCGAGGTTGTAGACCAGGGCCTGCGGTACATCGGTTGGTTTTTCTTCCGACGCCACCACGCCCTTGGCCAACACGATCACAGCTTGGTCCGCATCGTCCGTGGTACCGGTGCGTCCGATGTGAGCCGCAGCCAAGCCAGTGCGCTCCGCTTCCGCTACGACCTCGTCGCGCTTATCCCTCTCCACAACCAGCAGAATACGGGATGCGGTTTCGGAGAATAGTCCCACGAACAAATCTGCTGCGATCTGCTCGCTATCGCCGCTCTCCCCTTCACCCGCGGTAGGCGCCTCAAGGAACGCGGTGGGGTCAGCAACCAGGCCGAAATCGGATTGTACCGCCAGCTCGACCAATGCCTGGGACAAACCACCCTCGGACAAGTCCGAAGCGGCAACAACCTTGCCGCGCAGGGAGCTCATAAGCTCTGCGAGCTTCTGCTCATCTGCCAAATCGACCTGTGGTGGCATGCCGGCCAGTGCGTTATCGTGCGCGACCTGCTGCCAGATCGAACCACCCAGTTCATCCTGGGTCTTCTTGCCGACCAAGACCAGATCAAAGTCCGTGCCCTGGGCTGCGGCTACCCGTGGAGTAACTTGCTGGGGGATGCGCGTGGAGGCGTCGTCAATAGTTCCCAGAACGGCGACCACTGGGGTCGGCAAGATAGGGGTAGTGCCCGTCTGGTTGTAGAAGGACACGTTGCCACCGGTGACTGGGGTGGTCAGCTCGGCGCAGCCGTCGGCCAAGCCACGAACAGCCTCACGGAACTGCCACATCACTCCGGGATCCTCCGGGGAGCCGAAGTTCAAGCAGTTCGAAACGGCGACTGGGGTGGCGCCGGTAGCTGCGACGTTGCGGTGTGCCTCAGCCAGCGCCAACTGTGCACCCGTGCGGGGATCCAGCTTGGTGTAACGGCCGGAAGCATCCGTTGCAACGGCGATACCGCGGTTAGTTTCCTCATCAATGCGCAGCACACCTGCATCGGCATCCTTGGCGGACACGGTGTTGCCGCGGACGTAGCGGTCGTACTGTTCAGTGATGAATGCGCGGGAGCACAGGGCCGGGGAACTTGCCAGATCCAGCACCACCTGGCGCAGCTCCATCGCGGTGCGTGGGCGCTCCAGGTTTGGTTCTTGATTGAGCTGATCTTGGTCGGCAGGGCGCTCATAGGGCCGCTCGTACACCGGGCCTTCTTCGGCCATGGAGTGCGGTGGCGCGTCCACCACGATCTCGCCCTGGTGCTCGATGGTCAGACGGTTGTCCTGATCAGTGACGTAGCCGATATCGGAGGCCAGCACGTCCCAACGACGGCAGATCTCCATGAAAGCATCGACGTTTTCCGGCTTGACGACCGCCATCATGCGCTCCTGGGATTCGGAGCTGAGGATCTCGGCCGCGGTCATGCCCTCGGCACGCAGGTGCACGTTGTCGAGGTTGACGTGCATACCACCATCACCCGCCGATGCCAGCTCGGAGGTAGCACACGACAGGCCCGCGCCACCCAGGTCCTGGATGCCCACGACAATGCCAGCGTTGTACAGGTCCAAGCAGCACTCGATGAGTACTTTCTCGGCAAATGGATCGCCCACCTGCACGGCCGGCAGCTTGCGCTCGGCGCCTTCTTCGAACGTGTCCGACGCCAAAACGGACACACCGCCGATGCCATCCAGGCCCGTGCGGGATCCAAACAGGATCACCCGGTTATCCGTGCCAGAGGCAAAAGCCAGCTTCAGATCATCGACCTTCAGGGTGCCCACACCCAGTGCGTTCACCAACGGGTTACCCGCGTAGGACTCGTCAAAGACGGTCTCGCCACCCAAGTTGGGCAGTCCCAAGGAGTTTCCGTATCCACCCACGCCAGCAACCACACCGGGCAGAACGCGCTGTGTATCCGGGGCATCGGCTGGACCGAAACGGAGCTGGTCCATGACGGCAACTGGACGTGCGCCCATAGCCATAATGTCGCGAATGATACCGCCCACACCGGTGGCTGCACCCTGGTAGGGCTCCACATAAGAAGGGTGGTTGTGGCTTTCCACCTTGAAGGTAACCGCGTGGCCATCGCCGATGTCGATCACACCGGCGTTTTCACCGATGCCCGCGAGCATCTTGGACTTCATCTCGTCCGTCGTGGTCTCACCGAAGTATCGCAAGTGCACCTTGGAGGACTTATACGAGCAGTGCTCCGACCACATGATGGAGTACATCGCCAGTTCGGCATCGGTGGGCCGGCGGCCGAGGATCTGCTTAATCCGTGCGTACTCGTCGTCTTTCAATCCCAGTTCGGCGTAGGGCTGTTCGAGATCCGGGTTTGCCTGTGCCGCAGCGACGGTATCGTTGTGAATCTTATTCTCAGTCATGTTTCGCGTCGGCTCCTAAGAAACGAGGGTGTGCAGAACGGAAGTGAACAAACCCAGTCCGTCAGTTGATGGGCCGGTGAGTTCTTCTACAGCGTGTTCTGGGTGGGGCATGAGGCCAACGACACGACCGTTTTCGCTGCACACGCCGGCGATGGAATTACGGGATCCGTTGTGGTTTACGGCGTAGCGGAATACCACGCGGCCCTCGTCCTCCAGCTTCTGGAGGGTTTCATCGTCAGCCTGGAAGCGGCCTTCGCCGTGCTTCGTTGGCACGAGAATGCGGTCTGGCAGCCCCTGGGTCCACGGAGTGTTCTTGTTGTCCACCTCGAGGTAAATATCGCGGCAAACAAAGTGCAGGCCCTCGTTGCGGGTCAAAGCGCCTGGCAGAAGCCCTGCTTCCTGCAGGATCTGGAAGCCGTTGCAGATACCCAGCACCGGCATTCCCCGCCCCGCGGATTCCACCACAGCTCGCATCGCCGGAGCGATGGATGCGATTGCCCCAGCGCGCAGGTAGTCGCCGTAGGAAAAACCACCGGGAACAACCACGGCGTCTACGTTCTTGAGATCCTCGTCCGCGTGCCACAACTCAACAGCCTCCGCGCCCGCCAGTCGCACCGCACGGGAGGCATCCACATCGTCGAGGGTGCCCGGGAAGGTGATCACGCCAATGCGTGCACTCACTTGGCAGCCTCCGCATCCTCGGTCTCGACAACGACGTCGTAGTCTTCGATCACGGTGTTCGCCAGCAGATCCCGAGCGATTCGCTCCAGGTCTTCCTTGCTGACACTTTCCTCCACATCCAGTTCGAAACGCTTGCCCTGACGGACATCGTTTACTCCACTGATTCCGATGCGGCCCAGGGCGCGGACCACTGCCTGCCCCTGAGGATCAAGAATTTCCTGTTTCGGCATAACGTTGACAACAACACGAGCCATGGTGATTTCGCTTCTCCCAGTTGTAAGGGTGGAATTTACTGCACCATCGTAACATTGACCCACCTCACCCAAATCCGGCGTTCACCTAGGGTGCCCCTTCGGCGGATGGGGCGAGGGGCGTCGGTAATAAAAAAGCTTTTTAAGCGACGCCCACACGGCCAGCAAATGTGCTTTCGCGCGGGCGGGTGAAGGATTCATAGGTGGTGCCTGCGTAGCCTGCAGCGTGAAGGATGTGCAGGGCGCGCTCGAGGTCCTTGAAGACAGAGTCCTTTGAGGCTTTGCCCGCGGACACGGAGATGCGGACGTCTTGCCCCTTGAGGGCCATGCGTTGGACGGTGCGCAACAAGTTGCGACGCCACCATTTGGCGGCACCGAAACCTTCGCCGAAGGCAAGCACGCGAACCGGATGCGCAATGTCCTTGGCGAGGTCCCAGACGTAGTAAGCATCAGCTGCGACACCGAAGCCCGCATTTCGCGCCGCCTCCATAGCACCGGCGGAAGCGCCCCACCGGGACGGAGCGAACACGTGCGGATGGATGCCCAACTGGTGGAGTTGCCGGCATGCACCGTTGATGCGGAGGGACGATTCGTGGCGGCCAAGCTGGAAGAACTCTCCTTTTTCGACTCGTCCGGAGGAATGGTACAGGGGGCCCAGACCCCCCAGAAGGACTTCGTGGTGACGGGCAGCGGAATCCAGGATCAATTCGAGGGCCGGCGGGTCTTCACGGAGGCGCCAGTTGGGCCCGTTGACCGTCACCACCAAGCCCGCGCGATAACCGTATTCGCGTGCCATGTCACAGATCCGCTGGGCGGTAATGACATCGTCACTACCGATGGAACTAACGGTGAGCATGAGGCGGGGCTGGCGGGAGGCGTTCATGCCTTGGAACCATGGCAGATATAGGTAAAGAGGGCGTTACAGCGAGGCTACTTTTAGGGGAAATCGCTTATACCAACCCCATGCGCTCAAGCTCCCACGCGGTCTCGAAAGCGATTTCCTTCCACTGCTCATAGCGACCAGAAACACCACCGTGGCCGGAGGTCAGATCGATCTTCATGAGGGCATCAGCTCCGGCAACCTCGCGCAGCTTGGCTACCCACTTGGCGGGTTCGACATACAACACACGGGTATCGTTCAGGCTGGTCACAGCCAAAATCGCCGGGTAATCAGTGTGCGGATCGATATTCTCGTAAGGGGCATAACCAGCCATGTAGTCATAGACTTCTGGGTCATGGTACGGGTCACCCCACTCGTCCCATTCAGTGACGGTCAAGGGCAGTTCGGGCATGAGCATGGATGTCAGCGGATCCACAAAGGGCACAATGGCCTGCACTCCGCTAAAGCGATCTGGCGCCATGTTAGCAATCGCACCCATGAGCATGCCGCCGGCCGAACCGCCCTCGGCCACCATCGTCTGCGCGGTGGTCAAGCCCGTCTCGATGAGGTGATCAGCAACGTCGATGAAGTCCGTAAAGGTATTCATCTTCTTCAACTGCTTGCCGTTGTCGTACCATGAACGACCCATCTCACCGCCGCCGCGCACATGGGCAATAGCGAAGATGCCGCCCCGGTCGAGCAGCGGAAGACGTGCGGTGAGGAACGCTGGGTCACGGGAGATCTCGTAGGATCCGTAACCGTAGAGCAGCACGGGGTTCGGACGATCGAGATCCAAGCCGGAACGGTAGATCAGCGATACCGGCACCTGTTCCCCATCGCGGGCCGTAACCCACATGCGGCGCGCCTCGTAGTCACCTGGTGTGAACGGACTGCCATCGGGCGCAGGTAGGACCACTTGCTCCTTTCGCAGGATCTTCTCGCCCGTTTCCAGATCCATCTCGAATACTCGCGTAGGACGCACGAAGCTGGATACAACCACGCGTAACACCGGGCTATCCCACTCCGAATTGCCTCCGACGACAATGCTGACCAATTCCTCATTGAAGTCGATCTGCTGAAACTCACCGAATCCATGGCGGATGTCCATAAGATAAGCGGTTTCCACCGCATCCTCGCGCAACTCCAGGACGAGGTAGTTCCGGAAAACCTCCACCCCTTCCACGCGGGCATCATCGCGGTGTGGGACAAGAGGGGATACTTCCGCGAGGGACTCGATCACACCCACCGGGTGATAACCCAGTTCACTATTCACGCCATTGCGGTTGTGCACAACCATCCAGTAGTCACGACCATCGACGATCGCATGATCAACTCCATACTCCACGGAATCCTCGCGTGGCAGAATACAGGTCAGCTGCGCATCAGGGTCCTGCAAATCGAGGTACCAGCATTCGCTGGTGACCTTGGAGCTCGTGGATACCAACAGGTAGCGCTCGGATCGGGTGGTACCCACTCCGGTCCAGTAACGCTCGTCTTCCTCACGGAAAATCAACTCATCTTCTTCTACCGGAGTGCCCAGCGTGTGCTTCCAGATTTCGTGCGGGCGCCAGGCCTCATCAACCCGCTGGTAGTAGACCGTATCGTTTCCCACCCATGTGGCGCCGTAGCTGATGTTGCTGATTTCTTCCGGCCAGTGCTCACCGGTCGTCAAGTCCTTAAACCGCATAGTGAAGCGTTCATCACCGGCGAGGTCCACGGAATAGGCGATCCTAGAGCCGTCGAGGGTCACGCTGGCAGCACCTAAGCTGAAAAACTTGCTTCCTTCCGCCAATTGGTTGGCATCGAGGAAAACTTGTTCATCTTCGGCGGGAACCCCCGGTTCGATAGCCGGCGGGGTCCAATCATTGATATCGCGGACGGGGATCCTGCACATAACCGGGTAATTCTTACCCTCTTCAGTACGCGAGAAGTACCACCACTGGCCGGATCGCACGGGGACCGATAGGTCGGTTTCTTGCACACGCGCTTTGATCTCCTCGAAGATGTCCTTCTTCAGGGCATCGAGATGCGCCGTGCGGTGGTTTGTCCACTCGTTCTCCGCTTGGAGGTGCGCCAGCAGCTCCTCCGATTCCTTATCGCGCATCCATTCGTAGTTATCAACGAATTCGCGTCCGTGAAACGTACGGGTCGTAGGTTGCTTCCGGGGCACCGGAGCGCTGATATGTGAGGAGTTCTCGATCGACATGGACCCCACTCTAACAGCGGGGTTCATGTCTGCAGTCGGTTCTGCGCGGTCTGATACGTGGCACGCCCTCATGCGGGGTTTGACTAGCGATATTCGCCTCGTCTTTACGTCCGTAAACCGTGGCACGCCCGCATGCGGGGTTTGACTAGCGATATCCGCCTCGTCTTTACGTCCGTAAAGCGTGGCACGCCCTCATGCGGGGTTTGACCAGCCCACGATTGCAAACACAGCTGGCTTTTTATGCAATGGCGGTTTACACGCAGCTACCGATCCAGTCGGCAAAACGCTTGCCCGAGATCTTTTCATAGGCCTCTACGTAACGCGCACGCGTGGCTTCGACGACGGAACCGGGCAGTGCTGGTGGAGGGGTTCCTTCCTTCTTGTCCCAGCCAGCTTTCGGCCCGGTGAGCCAATTGCGCACATACTGCTTATCGAACGAGGGCTGCACCCTGCCCTCTTCGTACTCATTCGCTGGCCAGTATCGGGAGGAGTCCGGGGTGAGAACCTCATCAGCCAACACCAACTGCCCATTCTCATCGAGGCCGAATTCAAACTTGGTATCCGCCAAAATCACTCCGCGCTCGTGTGCCATTCCCGCGGCCTTGGAGTAGATCGACAGGGTGGCGTCGCGAAGTTCCTTGGCCCTTTGTTCGCCGAGGGCCTCGACGACAACGTCGAAACTTACGTTTTCATCATGATCACCAACCTCAGCCTTCGTGGCAGGGGTAAAGATTGGCTCTGGCAACCGGGATGCCTCCGTGAGGCCTTCTGGGAGCTCGACGCCACACACCGATCCGGTTTCGTTGTATTCCTTAAGCCCAGAACCGGTGAGGTAGCCGCGAGCCACACACTCGAATGGCACCATGTCCAGCTTCTTACACACCATTGCCCGCCCCAGGACGGATGCGGGAATGCGCTCATCGTCCAACGGGCCAGCCAGGTGATTAGGGAAATCGATGTTGTCGAAGAAGAAGGCGCTCATCGCGGTAAGCACCCGCCCCTTATCTGGGATTTCCGTATCGAGGATGAAGTCGTAAGCACTGATCCGGTCGGAAACAACCATCAACAACGTGTCATCGTCAATTTCGTAGATCTCGCGGACCTTGCCTGCGGAGATGTGCTCGTAGTCGGAAAGTTCAGGACGCATGGTGAGAAAGTCTAGACCCGTATGAGTGCTTTTACTATTCCAAACGAGGTGGGTGGGGACCACCCACCTCGTTTGGTGCACAAACATCGCTATTCCTGCGCGGGGAGCATGCAAGGTAGTTAATAATTGCCCCCGAAACGTGTCCTAGGCAACATTTTCTTTTTCATTTTAATGACTACCACTCTTATTATCGTTCCAATGCTGTGCTACCGGACAACGTTTCGCGCTGAACTCCAGCGTGGCTTGGCCAGCCCCGGCGCAGCTTCACGTGAAAGAGGAAAGACGGCACATGAAAGCGACAAGAGTTCTGGCGGCCTTCACTGCCATTACCCTCAGCGCGAGCCTCGCAGCATGTTCCACCAAGCAACCCGACACCCCTGCGGAGTACATCTCCGTATACGGTTCCGAGCCTCAAAACCCCTTGGTACCGACCAACACCAACGAAAACGGTGGCGGAACGCTGATGGAAACACTCTTCGACGGCCTCGTTGACTATGACCCCGAAGGTAAGCCATACAACCAGGTAGCGGAATCCATTACACCCAACGCGGATTCCACAAAGTTCACCGTGGTAATTAAAGACGGTTGGCAGTTCCACAACGGTGAAGAGGTCACCTCCGATAGCTTCATCGACGCATGGAACTACGGTGCGGACGTCAAAAACGCACAACTCGGGAGCGACTTCTTCTCCAACATCAAGGGATTTGACGAGCTCAGTGGAGACAACCGCACCGCAGATAAGTTAAGCGGCCTCACCAAGATAGACGACCACACGTTCACTGTGGAACTAAGCGCTCCCGAAGCCACCTGGCCGCTGCGATTGGGTTACTACGCCTACGCACCACTGCCAAAAGTGGCTTTCAAAGACATGGACGCGTTCGGCGAACACCCCATCGGCAATGGCCCCTACATGATGGATGGGGACAACGCATGGACGCACAATGTCAACGTTCGCCTCAAAGCCTTCGACAACTACAGCGGCAAGGACAAGGCTCAAAACGCAGGTTTGAATTTTGTGTTCTACACCAGCCTGGACACCGCCTACGCCGATCTGCAAGCCGGTGATCTAGACTCCGTTCGTGAAACCGTCGGCCCAAACGCATACCCGTCGTACCAAGCCGATTTCCCTCAGTCGCACAGTAACCGTGCCATGGCTTCCATCGAATCCTTCGGCATTCCTTTCAACCTCAAGCACTTTGGCAATGACGAGGAAGGAAAGCTGCGCCGGCACGCACTCAGCATGGCGATCAACCGCGATCTCATCACGGAAAAACTGTTCTTCGGTGCCCGGACCCCCGCGGAGGACTTCGGCTCCCCTACCTTGGGCGGAACCCCTGACATCAAGGGCAAGGAAGTTCTTACCTACCAACCCGAAAAGGCTCGCGAACTGTGGGCGAAGGCCGATAAGATCCGGCCTTTTACGGGCAAGTTCCAAATTGCTTACAATGCCGACGGTGGCCACCAATCCTGGGTAGAGGCAGTGACCAACAGCATCCGTCAGACCTTAGGGATTCCCGCCGAAGGTAGGGCTTATCCAAACTTCAAGGGCCTGCGCGACGACGTAGTGAACCGCAATGTCGGCGCCGGCTACCGCACGGGTTGGCTGGGCGACTACCCCTCGATTGCCAACTTCCTAGAAAGCCAGTATCGGACGAAAGGAAGCTCGAACGACACGGACTACTCCAGCGCTGAGTTCGATGCTCTTTTGGCCAAAGCCGCAAGTAGCCCCAGCGCGGAGAAAGCTCAACCCATCTACAACCAAGCTCAGGCTGTGCTCATGGAAGACCTCCCGCAGATTCCCCTGTGGTACAAATCTGCATCCACGGCGTGGAATCCCAACCTAAAGCACTTCCAAACCGGGTGGAACGGCTACCCCGAATTCACCAAGCTCACGAAGGAAGGTGACAACTAATGTTGTGGTACGTCGGCAAACGCCTTCTCCAACTAATCCCAGTTTTCCTGGGGGCCACCTTCTTGATCTACGCCATGGTGTTCCTCACACCTGGTGACCCGGTACTCGCTCTGGCCGGTGAAAAGGCCGCCGATCCGGATGTGCTGGATGCGATCCGCGAACAATACAACCTGGATAAACCATTCGTTGTGCAATACTTGCTGTTCTTAGGCGGTGTTTTCCAAGGCGATTTGGGTATGACGTTCTCCAATCGCCCGGTCATCGACGTGCTGGCCGAGGCATTCCCCATCACCATCAAATTGGCACTGATGGCCCTGGCGATCGAGATCATCTTCGGTATCGGCTTCGGCATCATCGCCGGTCTGAAGAAAGGCAGTTTCTTCGATTCCACGCTGCTGGTCATCAGCCTGGTCATCATTGCAGTTCCAATCTTCGTCATCGGTTTCGTGGGGCAGTTCCTCTTCGGAATTCAATGGGGTGTTGTGCCACCCACCGTCGGCAGCAATGCCTCTTTTCAACGACTGCTGCTCCCCGCCGCCGTGTTGGGCCTAGTCAGCTTCGCATACGTCCTGCGCCTCACTCGCAGTGAAATCGCCGAAAACCTGCGTGCCGACTTTGTGCGCACGGCACAGTCCCGCGGTCTACCGCGCTGGGCTGTTATCCGAAACCACGTGATCCGCAACTCCATGATCCCCGTCGTCACCTTCATCGGCGCCGACCTCGCAGCACTCATGGGTGGCGCGATCGTCACGGAGGGCATCTTCAACATTCACGGTGTAGGCGGACTCGTTTTCCAAGCCGTCAACCTGGGTGAATCCCCCACCGTCGTCAGTGTTGTCACCGTGCTCGTCATCATCTTCGTTATCTCGAATCTCGTGATCGACTTGCTTTACGCCCTGCTGGACCCAAGGATTCGCTATGCCTAATTCCTCTAACAACAATTCCAATTTCGCTATGGCACACCGCGGGATCGGCCCGGTCGTCAGCCGTCAGGAACGCTGGGTAGCCGAAACTGAAACCGAGGACGTCCTCACCCGCGACCAGTTGCTCCCCGATAGCGCCCCTACGGGTATGTGGGGCAGCGCATGGAAGCAGCTACGCCGGCGCCCACTGTTCTGGGTCGCATCCGTGATCATTGTGTTGACCCTCTTAGTCGCCTTGTTCCCTGGCCTGTTTTCCAGCACGGACCCCCGCGCGGCAGACCTCAACAATTCTTTGGCCCCGAGCCGCAGCGGGCACCCCTTCGGCTTCACGCTGCAGGGCTACGATGTGTACGCTCGAACCATTTACGGGGCGCGGGCATCCGTGGTCACGGGTCTGTTGACCACCATCTTTGTCACCATCATCGGCGTGATCGTGGGGTCCGTCGCCGGTTACGTGGGCGGATGGGTCGATGCCATTCTCTCCCGGCTGACGGACATCATGTTTGCCATCCCGCTGCTGCTGGCCGGCATTGTGTTGATGCAGATGTTTAGTGTGCGCAATACACTCACGGTCGTATTCGTTTTGTCAATCTTTGGCTGGCCACAGATGGCGCGCGTGGTTCGCTCCGCCGTCTTGTCCACGAAGAACAACGACTATGTTTCCGCCTCTCGCGCGCTGGGGCTTTCCAAGTCCGGCATCCTGTTCCGTCACATCTTGCCGAACTGCTTGGCTTCGATCATCGTCATGGCCACCACGTCCTTGGGCATCTACATCGTTGCCGAGGCCACCTTGTCCTACCTGGGCATTGGGCTTCCTCCAACCGTGGTTTCCTGGGGCAATGACATCTCCACTGCACAGTCCACACTGCGCGTGGCCCCTTCCAACCTGTTCTACCCGGCTACTGCCTTGGCAATGACTGTGCTGGGATTCATCCTGTTGGGCGATACCTTGAAGGACGCCCTCGACCCTAAGGAGCGCACCCGATGACCTCACCTGCTGACTCCTCGGCCCCTACTGATAGCTCGACCGCCAGCCGTGTGGGCGTCGGTAATAAATCCGACGCCAACAGCAACCCCTCCCCCGTCCTGTCCATGCGCGGGGTGGATATCGCCTTTGGTACGAAGAAGAATCCGCTGCCCACGGTTTTCGACGTAAACCTCGAGATTTACCCGGGTGAAACCGTGGCAATCGTGGGAGAATCAGGCTCGGGTAAATCCACAACTGCGCATGCGGTGCTGGGGCTTATCCCCGGTGGTGGGCGTGTGACGGGTGGAACCATCGAACTAGCGGGCCAGGACATCACTCATTTCTCTGAAAAGCAGTTCACCGCTATTCGGGGCAATACTGTGGGGTTGATCCCGCAAGATCCGATGAGCAACCTGAACCCGGTATGGACCATTGGCCACCACATCAAGGAAGGCCTGAAATACAACAACATCGCCACCGGTTCCGAAGCCCACCAGCGCGCTATTGAGTTGCTGGATGAGGCCGGTATGAAGGAATCATCCCGGCGCGTAGACGAGTACCCCCACCAGTTTTCCGGTGGTATGCGCCAGCGTGCGTTGATCGCCGCCGGTTTAGCCGCCCGCCCGACGCTGCTCATCGCCGATGAACCTACTTCTGCGCTGGACGTTACCGTGCAGCAGCAGATCCTGGATCACCTAGACAACTTGACCGCGCAACTGGGCACCGCGGTGATGCTCATTACCCATGATCTGGGGTTGGCTGCGGAGCGCGCTCAACGCATCGTGGTGATGAGCCAGGGGCGCATCGTGGAATCGGGCCCTGCACTGGAGATTCTGCAAGACCCACATCATCCCTACACCAAAAAGTTGGTGTCCGCCGCACCGAGCTTGTCGGCGCGGAGGTCCGAGGTGACTGCACAGAGCGCGGCCAAAAACGATCCTCAACGCGCAGGCGAGGGTGAGCGTCCCGAGGATACGAAGCGGTCCAAGGCCTCCCCCGCGCCCGCCAAGGCCACGCCAGTCGGTAGTGCAGAGGGCAAGGAAGGTGGCACCAGCGGGGCGTCGACCCATAAGCCCTTGATTGAGGCAAAGAACCTCACGAAGATCTACCAAGTACGCGGAGAAAAACCGTGGAAAAAGAAGGACTTCGTGGCGGCGCAGGACATCAGTTTCTACCTCGACCGTGGGCGGACACTGGCTCTGGTGGGCGAATCCGGTTCTGGTAAGTCAACCGTGGCACAGATGGTTCTGGGGCTGTTGCAGCCCACTAGTGGCACGATCACGTTCGATGGCGAAGACGTCACGAACCTGGATCGCAAGCAGGAATTAAAGTTTCGGCGCCACGTGCAGCCCGTTTTCCAGAACCCCTACGGTTCGATCGATCCGATGTATTCCGTTTTCTCTACGATCAGCGAGCCACTGCGGATCCACAAAATCGGAAACAAGAAGGAACACGAGCAGCGGGTGCGCGAGCTGCTGGATATGGTTGCGATGCCTCAATCAATGATGCACCGTTACCCCGGAGAGCTGTCCGGTGGGCAGAGGCAGCGCGTGGCGATTGCTCGTGCGCTAGCTTTGCGCCCGGAAGCGTTGATCCTCGATGAAGCGGTGTCCGCACTGGACGTGCTGGTGCAGTCACAAGTGCTGGAGCTGCTCAACGACCTGCAGCACCAGATGGACCTGACGTACCTCTTCATCACCCACGACTTGGCGGTGGTGAAGCAGATCGCGGATGAGACGCTGGTGATGCGTTCAGGCGAAATCGTGGAGCGTGGACAGACCGATGATCTGTTCATGAATCCGCGCGAGGACTACACCCAGCGGCTGTTGGATTCGATTCCGGGCGGGTCGATCCCGCTGCACCAGGGCTAGGATTGCTGGGGATGGCCCGCGACTTAGGGCTAACGCCCTAAGTCTGGCCACCCGGGGGTTGCCCGGGCACCCGGTTCCCCGAGTGCTCGGTTGCCTAGACCTACACTGGGCCTACCCGGAGCAACCTGCGGGTTACAGAATCTCCCCTGGTGTGTACGCCGCCGCCAGCGGGTAGCGTTTCGTAATCTCAGTAACACGGCGCAGGACACGCTGCGTTTGGCTCTCCGCCGCACCGATGAAGGCATGTCGGTCGGCCAGCGCTTCGTTTAGATCCTCTTCGGTTAGGGGCAAGCGCTCATCGGCGGCTAGGCGCTGGATCAGATCCTGCTCGCCACCATTTTCGCGCATGTTCAAAGCCACGCCAACCGCGTGCTCCTTGATAACCTCGTGCGCAGTTTCGCGCCCCACCCCGGCGCGCACAGCGGCCATCAGGATCCTCGTTGTTGCCAGGAATGGCAGGTAGCGGTCCAGTTCGCGCTCGATCATCGCGGGGAATGCACCGAATTCGTCCAACACGGTCAGGAACGTCTCGCACATGCCATCGAACGTAAAGAATGCATCCGGTAGCGCCACGCGACGAACTACGGAACAGAACACATCACCTTCGTTCCACTGCGCACCCGCTAGGTCCGCGGCCATCGTCAGGTAACCGCGCAGCAGCACCTGCATGCCGCCAACTCGCTCGCACGAACGGGCGTTCATCTTATGTGGCATCGCGGAAGACCCAACCTGGCCTTCCTTGAACCCCTCCGTCACGGTCTCGTTACCCGCCATCAAACGGATCGTCATCGACAGGGAGCTCATCGCCGCGCCGAGTTCTACCAGTGCGGACAACGCATCCATATCCAGGCTGCGCGGGTAAACCTGCCCCACCGAGTCGAACACGCGACGGAATCCTAGCTCGTCGGCAATCTTCCATTCGAGGCCCGCCAGCTTGTCCTCCTGCCCACCGAGCAAGTCCAACATGTCTTGGCTGGTGCCCATTGGCCCCTTAATACCGCGCAGTGGATAGCGATTCAGCAGATCCTGGATCCGCTCCAGACCGATGAGCAATTCGTCTGCGGCGGAGGCAAAGCGCTTTCCTAACGTTGTCGCCTGCGCGGCCACATTGTGGGAACGCCCCGCCATTACGAGGGATTCGTACTCGCCCGCTCGTTTGCCGATGCGCGCCAGCACGGCCACGGCCTTGTTCCGAGCAATCTCCAGGGAGCGGTAGATCTGCAGTTGTTCGACGTTTTCGGTCAGGTCGCGGGACGTCATTCCCTTATGGATGTGCTCATTGCCGGCCAGGGCGTTGAACTCTTCGATTCGAGCTTTTACATCGTGGCGGGTGACCTTCTCCCGTTCCGCGATCGATTCCAGATCAACGTTATCGATGACCTTCTCGTAGCTCTGGATCGCTTCGGCAGGAACCTCAACACCCAGCTCCTGCTGGGCCTTCATCACGGCGATCCACAATTGGCGCTCCATGACGATCTTGTCCTCCGGTGACCAAATCGCGGTCATCTCAGGGGATGCGTATCGGTTAGCAAGGACGTTTGAAATCTTCTTTTTCGCAGGCACGTCCGTCATTATCCCACAAGTCCGCCTCGCACCTGCTACCTCTCCCCCACCACCGCTTTTACCAGTTTTTACCGCGCCTTTATCGCTGGTAATCGGAGCACCAGGAAAGAATGCATCCTGCTCTTACGGCAGTCACGGGACCTCCTACCGTGCCTCATCGCTGGCACGTGGGACACCAGAAGAGATTCCGCCCTTCCACCACCGCATGTTGCACGCCATCCCCACACACCAAGCACGGTTGCCCCGCCCGGCGGTACACGTACACCTCTCCTCCGTGGTCGTCTTCCCGCGGTGCTCTTTCCATCGCCTCAGGGCTATGCTCTTGCCTCACTGTATCGATGCGTCCGTGCTGCTCGCCGTAAGCCATGAGCTCCACCAGGTCTTCCCAGATTTCTTCTTTTCTTTCCGACGCCACATCGCCCCGCGTTTCCGGATTGATCCCTAAACGAAAGAGCACCTCGGCGCGGTAGATATTGCCTACCCCGGCAAAGAACTTCTGGTCCATTAACAAACTTGAAATCGATCGGCGACTGCGCGTCAACCGCCGAAAGACTTCTTCTTTTAGTTCAAGGTTCAAAGGATCGGTGGGCCGCAGGGGATCCGCCCCTAACTTGCCGATCTCTATGTCCATCTCGGCCTCGGTAATCAACCGGCACCACTGCGGGCCCCGTAGATTAGCAGCTACGGCCTGATTGTCTGACTGGGCCGCGTTATCAAGCATGGCTGCGCCACCTGCGGTGCCTGTGCTTTGCGTTTTCACCGAGCCGGCCTGCCTATCTGTGTTGCTCAGCGCGTAGGCATCCGCTCCCCCGTCATCTATCGCCCGATGCAAATGCAAACGAACTTGTCCCCACGGCGTATCCGATTGGTAAGGTTCGATCCGAAACGATCCAATCAAACCTAAATGGATGTGCACGATACGTTTGGAACCAAATTCCAAAAACAAGTGCTTCCCCCACGCACGTGCTTGGCATAACTGAGTCCCATCGATCAGAGCCGCCTCGGCGGCGAAACGCCCCTGGGGAGAACTGACCCTCATAACCTGGCCCCCAAAGTTTTGGTTGAGGTGCCGCGCGAGCCGGTGAATCACATGACCTTCAGGCATATGGGCAATTTAACGAGACCGCAGCGCAGAAGGGAAATCCCTACCACGCATGACCACAGGCTGGTCAACGCTCCATCCCCACAAAATCCTGCCAAGCTTGCAAAGAAAGGTGCTATTAGACCGAAATGCGCCCCTCGACCGCGGGGAGGGCGATGTCCCTGCGGAAGTGCCCACCCGGCAAGGTCACGCTATCCATCACGCGGTAGGCCTGGTCGCGGGCTTCTTCGAGCGTGGCGCCCGAGCCGATGACATTGATCACGCGGCCACCTGCCGAAACCAAGTTCCCATCCTTTTCCGCCACACCAGCGGCCCGGATCCCCTTGGATTCGCTCCCGGCATCAGCCCCCGAAATAACCTCGCCCGTCTTTGGTGCTTCCGGGTACCCTTCTGCAGCCAGTACGACCGTCAGGGCGTAGCCTTCCTTCCACTCGAGCGCGGGCAGTGATTCCAGCTCACCACGTGCTACCGCGCCCAGCACCCCGCCGAGCGGAGTCTTGAGCAGCTCCAGCACCGCCTGGGTTTCCGGGTCACCGAAACGGCAATTGAATTCCACTACCGATGGGCCATTGTTGCCCCACGCCAACCCGGCATACAACAAGCCGTTGAAAGGAACCCCATCTTCCACCATTTGCTTGGCTACTGGACGGCACACCTCATCGACGATGCGCTGTACACCATCTTCGGGCAACCACGGCAGCGGAGTGTACGCCCCCATGCCACCGGTGTTGGGACCCTCATCGTTTTCACCCACACGCTTGTGGTCTTGGGCGGGCAGCAGCGGAACGACGGTTTCCCCGTCGACGAGACAGAACAGGGATACCTCCGGGCCGTCCAAGAAGGTTTCCAACAAGACCGGATTTCCACCCTCATGAACAGCCTTAATGTGAGCCACAGCCGCAGCGCGGTCATCAGTAACAACCACACCTTTTCCACCGGCGAGGCCATCATCCTTCACCACGTACATGGGGCCGAAGTTGTGCAAAGCGGCGTCGATATCAGCATCCGAAGCACCGACCGGCACCGACTGGGCCTGCGCCGTGGCAACCCCGGCGCGCGCCATGACATCCTTCGCAAAAGCCTTGGAGCCTTCGATTTGAGCAGCTTGCTTGGACGGACCAAACACGGCGAAACCGGCCGCACGCAATTCGTCTGCAACACCGGCGACCAATGGGATTTCCGGCCCGATGACAACGAGGTCCGCCTGAATGTCCCTGGCTAGTTCAACTGCATCACCAGAGGGGTGGAGAGTAGCAACAGCAGCCATACCCGCGTTGCCGGGGCTGACGTGGACCTCGTCCACCGATGGGTCCTGGGACAAAGAATAAGCCAAAGCGTGCTCGCGGGCACCGTTTCCGATCACAAGAATGCGCATAGTGAATACTTTACCCACCACATGTTTGACGGTCCGGCGCTACCATCGAGAACCATGACGAGCGTATTCACAAAGATCATCAATGGAGAACTACCCGGTCGATTTGTTTACCGTGACGACAAGGTTGTGGCCTTCCTCACCATCGAGCCCGTCGCATACGGACATACCCTCGTGGTTCCAGTTGAAGAAGTCGATCGGTGGACCGATATGGATCCTGCCCTGTGGGCACACTGCAATGAAGTTGCGCAAAAAGTAGGCCAGGCGATTATCGAGGCTTTCAAGTCTCCACGCGCTGGGTACCTCATCGCCGGTTTTGAGGTTCCCCACGCTCACATCCACGTTTTCCCCGCTGCCGACATGTCCGGCTACTCACTGGCGAACGTGATGAAAATGGATGAGACCGACCCGGCCAAGATGGAAGCTGCCGCCGACAAGATCCGCGCGATTCTGGGCACCACTGACCTCAAGGAACAGCCCAAGGACTAATGACCTCCAAGCAGCGCCCCTACCCCATCGAAGATGACGATGAATCCGATGACGAATTCGCGCTAGCCCCTGATTGGGCGGATCCCGAATTCGCCACGGGTAGCTCCAGCTCTTTCGCCGATTCCAATGAACTGGACGGCACACCACCCGATGACCTCACTGCTGAGCAGGCTGCAGGTGAAAATGCCGACGGCACTGCCCTGTCAGAATCCGACGAACCACTGCTCGACAAATCAGAACGGACGTGGCTTACTCGTCTATCCAACGGCGTAGCTTCAACGGGGCGTTTCATCTACGACATTCCCGGCAACCTGGGTGTCACCCGCCCATCAATGCCGCAACTACGTGGCGCCATCCCCGATCCCCCACTGGGTGCGCGCCAGGTCTCCCACGGTTACGCAGATGACCTTTGGCAAGCCCGGCCCACATTGGATCGGCCCTACCCGGTAGTGCTCATTCACGGCACCATCAGTTCTAAAAACGTGTGGCAAAACCTTGTTCTTCGCCTGCGCAACGACGGCTTTGTGGTGTTTAGCCCCGACTATGGAGTGCATGGAACGCAGGATATCCCCACCTCAGCGCAAGATATCGGCGCATACATCGAACAGGTCTTGTCAGCTACCGGCGCCGAGGCCGTTGATATTGTAGGGCATTCCCAAGGCGGGTTGCTGGCTCGGTATTGGATCAACGAATTAGGCGGGGAGGATTACGTCCACCACCTCATCAGTTTGGGCTCACCCCACCAAGGGACCACGCTTTTGGGAATGCTGGGGAACCTCCTGACCTCAGAGACCACGCAACGCATGGCCGCTGCGACCATTCGCCGTGTATTCGGCGCTGCCGGTATGCAACAAATCATCGGCTCCCCTGTGTTAGAAACACTCGCGGCCAGCCCCGATACCCGCCCAATGATTCGCTACACCAATTACGCCACCCGCAATGACTCGACGGTTGTCCCGCACGAGAATGCGTTTTTGTCCATGGAGGACTCGGACCTAGTGAAGAATGTTTTTGTGCAGGACGTGGGCGTCGGTAAATGTAGGCATGAAGAGTTGCCCAGCAATCCCGCCATCCAAGAGTTAGTGCACGAGACGCTTGTGCAGGCACTACGGGATGATGAGGGGCAAGAAGAGGAGTGGGATTCGTGACGGAGGCAGCGCGCCGATCGATTTTCTCCTACCTGCCGGATCTAGGGCATTGGGAGGAGTCGCCGACGTACCAGCTGAGCCAGCGAGAGCCTCGGCCAGTGGTGGTCGTGCACGGCACCGTGGGGGGCCGCGGGAATTTCAACCGTTTGGTCCCGTATCTGCGTTCCACTTACGACGGGCGGTCCCGGCGCGTCTTTAGCGTGAGTTACGGCGATAATGGCACGCGAGCCCTCAACGGCTCCATCGAAGAAATTGAAAAGCAGTTGGAGGAGCTACACGATCAGACCAAATCGCCCACGTTCGACTTGGTGGCGCATTCACAGGGCGGGTTGCTGTCCCTCGCTGTGGCATCCCGACCGCGCGCTGGTCGGTTTGTGCACCATATAGTTGGGTTGGGCGCCGATTTTCGGGGTGTTCGCATGCCGTGGTCTGGTCGGCCTAGTGCCGACGCCGCGCTGCGAATCGTCGATGCCGTAGCCGGTCCCGCGTTCGCCCAACAGATCGTTGGCTCCCCGGAATTGACCGCGGTGTTGCATCAAACGGCCACCTGCACGGTCCCCATTACGCAGATTGCTACGAAGTATGACCGAACTGTTCCTTTGGAAGCCGCGTTTGCACTTGCCGACGATAGCGAATGGACCGGTACTCCCGCGCATCCTGGGCCTCTGCGTTTGGTGTTGGTGCAGAAGTACTACCCCGATTTAGAGGTTGCCCACAACATGCTGGTGCGCAACCGCAAGGTCGCTGGATTGGTTAAGCATGCTCTGGAACATCCTCCGCAGCGGACGGCAGCTCGACGGTAAAGGTAGTTCCGTCCCCCAGCCGACTGGCCACGGTGATGGTGCCACCGTGGGCCTCTACGAGGGATTTCACGATGGAAAGGCCCAGCCCTGAGCCACCCGATGCACGTGAGCGCGAGACATCCGGGCGATAGAAGCGTTCGAACAGATGGGGCAAGTCCTTTTCGGCGATGCCGTTACCGTCGTCTGAAACCTCAATGATGACGGTGTGACTACCTTGGGACAGGTTGATCTGAACCTGGGCGGCATCCCCACCGTGACGAAGTGCGTTGGTCAGCAAGTTGCCCACCACTTGGTGCAACCGGTTAGCATCACCAATGACCACCGGAATGTCCCCACACCTATTGTTGACCGACACGTGTCGCCCGGGGAAACCGGCGCGAGCGGAATCCGCCGAGTGCAGCACCAGCTCCAGCACGTCCACACGGTCCTGTTTCAGTGGGCGCCCTTCATCCATGCGCACCAGCGCCAGCAGATCCTCGACGAGGAGGGACATACGGGCAGACTCTTCGGAAATGCGGTCGATGACCATGCGAGCATCATCGGTAGCTCCGGATTGGTAGAGCTCTGCGTATCCGCGCACGGAGGTCAGCGGGGTGCGAAGTTCATGGGAAGCGTCGCCGATGAAACGGCGCATGGCGGCCTCGGACCCGCGGGCTTGACGCTCGGAATTCTCCACAAACATGAACGCCCCTTGGATCTGTGCCAGCATTCGGTTCAGGGCTTGCGATAGCGCCCCCACCTCCGTGTTTGGGGACCAGGTGGGGATGCGTTGTTCAAGGTGGCCGCGCGAGATCAACGAGGCGGTGTGTTCTACCTGGTTCAGTGGTTTCAGCGCCCTGCGGACGATATACATGCTGGCCACCACAATGGCGGCCAAAGCGATAAGGCCAATGATGACCTGCAGCGCGATGAGGCGGGTAATGGTGTGTTCTTCATCGGCTAGGGGCAGCGCAACGATCGTGACGGTGCCATCCTGGTTCTGCACACTCGCCGCGCGCCACGCCGTGGGTGAGGCACTGCCCGGGCGGGCGCTCACGGTCGTAGGAGGGGTTGGTTTGTCGAGGCCACGAACCTCCGGCTTCGATTCGTTCACGCTGTTGAACTGCTCATAGGCAACGGGGCCATCTACTACCAGCACATAGAAGTCACTGGGAGGCCGATCCACATCGCTTTTGTTTGGATACGATCCAAGCAGGCCGCCTGAGGAGGACCCGTCCGAGCTGCCCGATCCACGGGGGTCCTCAGTTTTACCCAAGTCGCCATACGGCGTTGTGCGACTGGTTGAAGTGCGGTGTGCCCACGAATCAGTTGCGTTTGCCAACTGATCATCCACACGTTGGATCATGAATCGTTGCAGGGTGGACGTGACTACCGCACTGGAGATCGTGAGACCAACCCCTGCAAGGGCGGTAATTACTACCACTAGCGAAATACGCAGCGGGTAGTGGGAAAGGAAATGCCCCGCGAAGTTCTTGCGGGGATGCTCAGCCTTGACTGCCGTTCCCATCGGGGGATCGATATGAGTCACAAATTCTCCGTGGACAAGGGGGACCGGTCGATTCTCGATTTAGGTGCGGGGCTTGCGTAGCACGTACCCCACACCTCGAACGGTGTGAATAAGGCGTGGGTCGTCGGTATCGATCTTTCGCCGAAGGTAGGACACGTAGGATTCCACGACGTTTCCGTCGCCACCGAAATCGTAGTTCCACACGTGGTCGAGGATCTTGGCTTTACTAAGAACCACTTCCGCATTCACCATGAGGTAGCGCAGCAACTTGAACTCTGTGGGCGAAAGGTCCACAACCTTTCCTGCCTTAGTGACCTCGTGCATGTCATCGTCGAGGGTGAGATCTTCGTAGGTGATGACATTCGATTCTTTTTCATCTTCTGGGGACACGCGGCGCAGGATCACGCGCAGGCGGGTGATGACTTCCTCCAAGCTAAAAGGTTTAGTCACGTAGTCGTCCGCACCAATAGTCAGCCCGTGGATGCGATCTTCCACCCCATCCTTGGCGGTGAGGAATAGCGCAGGGGCATCGTGGCCCTGCGAGCGCAGTTTGTTGAGGAGGGTAAACCCATCCATTCCCGGCATCATGACATCCAAGATGAAAGCATCGGGCTGGTATTCATCGACAATGTCCAACGCTGCTTGGCCGCTATCTGCCGTTTCCACCTCGAAGCCTTGGAACTTGAGGCTCACCTTGAGCAAATCAGAAATATTCGATTCATCGTCGACGACGAGAACCTTGGTTGGTGCATTATTCGGCATGGTCATGTCCCTCATTGTCATCCAACGAATATCGCCGGTCCTGTACATCAACTGTACAGTTCCTGTGAAAAATCATGCGCAACACACGGGTGCCAACATTTGAATGTCGACTATGCAAAAACTAATAGACAGGTTAAGCTTCTTGCCATGACTTCGAACAACCCACCTTCTTTGCGTCGCCGCGCAACCGCAGCCGGCGTTGCAATGCTCACCGCGCTTTCTCTGGGTGCCGGTACCGCTTCTGCTGCTCCAGCAGGCCCTCTTGGTTCCGCAACCCCAGATCATAAGGCTGTTCTGGACGCACGCGACAACCTGTACAACCAGACGAACAATCTGCCCCCTCAGCTTCGTGGCCCGGTTCGTCAAGGCATTGATAACACGGCCAACTTCATCGCCCCTGGCGCCCTGAAGGCTCGTGAAGCCGAGCGCGCTCGTGCTGCCGCGAAGAAGCGTGCCGAAGCAGCTGCTGCCAAGAAGCGCGCTGCCGCTGCCGCTGCGAAGAAACGCGCTGCCGCCCGTCAGGCCAACAATCCTTGCCCTCCATCTGCACGCGCTTGTGTTGACCTGAAGAACCAGGTCACCTGGTTGCAGCGCAACGGTAAGCGCACCTACGGTCCGGTTCGCATCTCCTCCGGTAAGCGCGGCGAGGAAACTCCACGTGGCTCCATGGTCGTGACCCGTAAGGTGAAGGACGAGATCTCTCGCGAGTTCGGCAATGCTCCAATGCCATACTCCGTGTACTTCACTAACAATGGCCATGCGTTTCACGAGGGCGACCCGTACGTTATGTCCAACGGCTGCATCCACCTGTATCACAAGGATGCCGTTCAGTACTTCGCGTCTCTGAACGTTGGCGACCAAGTCTTCATCTTCTAGGACCCTTCGGTTTTTATCGCCGTTGGGCGTGGTTTTTTAATCGACGCCACGTTCTCCCTTAAGCCGGTCTCCCTGGAGGCCGGCTTTTGTTACGTTAGAGTGCATGTCAAACTCACTTCACACGGCTGATCCCTACTCGCCCACCCATGCCAAAGACGGATCTGCCATCACATTCCGTCGCCCCACCGAAGCCGACCGTTCGTTTATCGAGCGGATGTTTCGCGAAGCGGAAACTTTCGGGGATGCAGATCGGGAACTGCCCGAGGGATTCGGCGAAGATAGCCACAACTACGTCGGTTTGTGGACTGAAGATCAGGGCGGGATCATTATCCAAAAGGATGGTCGCGATATTGGTGCTGCTTGGCTGCGTAGAGGAACCGAAGAGGAGCACTGCAGTGGTTTCGTCAGCGCTGATGTGCCTGAAGTGGCGTTAGCGCTCGCACCCGGTCACCCCGGCGGGGGTCTGGGGACCATTCTCATGGAACGTGCGATGTTATTGGCTAAAGTTTCCGGCGCACCGGGAATTAGCTTGGCCGTGGACTTCGGCAACGACCGTGCCGAGCACGTCTATGAACGCATCGGCTATAAGCACCGGGGCCTATCGGAATCCGGCGAATGCAAAGTCATGTATTACGGCTTTCAGCAGTAGCTAGTCCTTGACCAGCTGACGCGCGGCCGACACCACCGTAATCCTGGTGCTCACATCTGCGCTAGCAATAGCGTTAGCCAGTAACTCATTGATCACGTAGTCGAGGGAATCCAAGGCATCTTCCCCACCACTGCCAGCTTCAATCTCCCGATCCCCCACCAGTTCTAGGTATGCGCCACCCCACAGCACGGTGGGGTGGCCTTCCGGTCCTCCCCCAGCCTCCGCTCCATCCACAACCCGTTCTCCGAATTGCTGCCACACGCGTTGCGTGATGTCTGGGGAATCCAACCGCAGGACCACGGTGTAGACCAAGTCTGGAGATGTATGATTGCGCAGCCAATCGTCGCTGAGTTTCCAAAGAGTCATGCTGACACAATAGCGCCCACAAACAGCGTAGAAAGTAGTGGAGCTGGAGACGAGACTTGAACTCGCAACCTACGGTTTACAAGACCGTTGCGCTACCGATTGCGCCACTCCAGCAGAACCCAAAAATTAACCGCGCCCGACTGCAGCGCGGCGTCACAATGGATAAGAGATAGAGTACCAGCAAGCTAAGCCAGAGCACCAAACCGCCACCACATTAGGACCATGTACGAACGTCCGGCCCCTGCTGACAAGAAAAGGGCAGCAATGTAGCGTGTGACGGGTGAGTAATTTCCTGAGGAGCGCCATTGGCAAGGGCGCTGAGCTGCTCTTCACCGGCAATCGCGCAACGATCGATGCGATTCGCCTCGCACCACCGCCATCACCCCTGGCACCGGTCGACTTAAGCGATCCCGCTAAAGTGCACGCAGTCATGGACCTGGCGGCCCGCATCGGCGATCAGCTCTTAGCGGCCGGCACCGGAAATACCGATGCGAAAGCCCAAATAAGGGCCATTGCCACCGCCTACGGTTTGCACTACACGCACGTGGACATCACATTGAACACCATCACGGTGTATGCGCGGTTCAACCAGAACCAGCCTGCGACGTCGGTGTTCCGTGTTGTGCACAAGGTCACCACGGATTTTTCCAGGTTGACAGAAGTCGATCGGTTGGTGCGATCCATCGTGGCGGGCGCCACGCCGCTGGAGATGGCCCAGCAGATTCTGTTCGAGATCGAGACCTCTAACCTGCCTTTCCGCAACCGTTACGCACTGCTTGCCTGGGGCGGATTCGCCGGTTCGGTCGGGTTGCTGCTGGGCGGTGGCTGGATCATTGCCTTCGTAGCGTGTGTCACCACCATCTTCACGGTGTTTGCCAACGCGTGGTTGGCATCCAAATCCCTGCCCGTGTTCTTCCAAAACGTCCTGGGCGGTTTCGCTTCCGTGATCCCTGCGGCTCTCACCTATGCCGTGGGTGTGGAGTTGGGTTTTTTCCTACCGCCCTCGTTGGTTATCGCATCGTGCATCGTGGCGCTGCTGGCTGGGTTGACGCTGGTGCAAGCCCTCCAAGACGGCATTACCGGCGCCCCTGTCACGTCCTCCGCCCGTTTCTTTGAAACCCTGCTGCAAACCGGCGGCATCATTGCGGGTATCGGTGCCGGAATTCAAGCCATGGCATGGATCGGCATTACGTTGCCTCCCATCGATACCTCCCAAACGTCAGGCGAGTTCGGCTCCGTTCCGCTGCAGATCATTTCCGGGGCCTTCGCCACTATCTTCTTCTGTATCGCGTGTTTCACCGAGCGCCGCGCAACAATCGTAGCTGGCTTAACCGCGCTGGTAGCATCCACCGCGTTCTTCGTCATTCAGAGTGTCGCGGGTTGGTCGCCCATGTTCGCCAATGGCACCAGCGCCCTGGCTGTTGGTTTTGCCGGTGGTTTGCTTTCCCGTCGGTACATGATTCCGCCGCAGATTACCGCGGCCGCCGGGATCACTCCGTTACTGCCCGGTTTGGCGCTCTACCGCGGTATGAGCTCCATGCTGAGCGAGCAATTCGTTGTGGGTATTTCCAATTTGGCGCTGGCGCTGGCTACCGCCACCACGTTGGCCGCGGGGGTTGTGTTGGGTGAGTGGACCGCGCGTCGAATCCGCCGGCCGCGCCGCATTATCAATCGATACCAACAGCTCATTCGCCCTCGAATCGTGCGCCGCAGGGATATCTCCCAACCACGCCTCACAGTGGACGGCCGAGTTCGTCAGCCACTGCACTGGCGACGTCGAGAAAAGAAGGGATCTGAATCCCTGTGGCAGCTGGACCACAAAATGCCGAAGCCCGAAGAGCCCAAGGGAGACTGATCGCACCAACTGAAACCTTTTCGCGTAAAATACTGTTGGTTGAGGGGTTTTTCACCAAAAGCCTCTGCCCGATGAAGCTAGTGCCCCAACTGGATACGCGACACGACGTACGGCCGGCTCCCCCGCCGGCAACGCGGTTGCTCGCCTAGTTGGTCGCGCTGGTGCAACGAAGATAGACCCGCATCAAGAGAGAAAAGGGGTTGCGCACGTGCCGCCGAAGGTCACCGACAATCGTTCCAACAACACCGAGTCCCTCCACGCCGTGGAGGCGGAGACCGCCGCAGCAGCGCAGCGCATTGTCGCTACTTTTTCCGAGGACTTCCTCGATGCAGCCACGCTGATGTGCATGCTGGGTGTAGAGCCAGAGGGACTGATCCACCGCCGCGTTGTCGCCGAAATTGAGGCCAAGGAAGCCGAGGCCAAGAAGGCGACCCGCAAGACCACGAAGCGGGGGGCAAAGAAGGCTGCCAAGAAGGCGACCAAGAAAGCCACCAAGGCTACGAAGAAAACCACCAAGGCAGCAAAGAAGACAACCAAAAAAGCCTCCAAAGCCACGAAGAAAACCTCTAAGACTGCGGAGTAAAAGCTTCTCATGACTAGCGATTTCATCGTCGTCGCCAATCGTTTACCCGTCGACCGAGTGCTCAACGGGGATAAAGTGGAGTGGAACCCCTCCCCTGGCGGGTTGGTCACTGCGTTGAAGCCCGTTTTGCATGAACGTGAGGGGGCATGGGTTGGTTGGCCGGGCTGCACGGATGAAGTCGCGGTCGATGACATGCCCTCGGCTGAACAGGCCGGCGTACGGATGCTGCCGGTGAACTTGGATGCCCAAGACCACGAGTTGTTCTACGAGGGTTTTTCCAACGCAACATTGTGGCCCTTGTATCACGACCTCATCGTCAGCCCAAAGTTCGATAAGGACTACTGGGAGCGCTACCAGGAGGTCAACAAGCGCTTCGCGGATGCCGCGGCGCGTGAGGCCGCTGAGGGCGCCACGGTGTGGGTGCAGGATTACCAACTGCACCTAGTCCCGGGGCAACTGCGACAACAGCGCCCCGACTTGAGCATCGGTTTCTTCCTTCACATCCCCTTCCCCGCCCCGGAGTTGTTCCGGCAACTGCCGTGGCGCCGCGAGATCTTAGAGGGAACGCTGGGCGCGGATGTCGTGGGTTTCCACACCGCCGATGGCGCCATCAATTTCCTAGACACGTTGCAGGCGCTGGGCGAGGACGTCTCTTATGCTCACGCAGAAGATGAGCACACTTTCGTCCGTGGGGCCCGCCTGCCTCAACCAGGTGACATCGTCGGCGTGGTTCAGGTCCAAGACAGTGACGGGTCCACGCGCGAGGTCAAAGTGGGGGTCTTCCCCATCTCAATTGATGCTAGGCACGTCAATCAGACAGCCATGTCCCCCGAGGTGATGGCCCGTGCGGAAAAACTGCGCACGCAGTTGGGCAACCCCAAGCTGCTGCTTGCCGGTGTGGACCGCATGGATTACACCAAGGGCATCACGCATCGGTTGGAAACTCTAGAGACCCTGCTGGATTCCGGGGACCTTAAAGCTCAAGACGTTGTGATGGTGCAGGTGGCCACCCCGTCCCGCGAGCGCCTGGAGGATTACCAGCGCGTCCGCGAGGAGGTGGAGCGGATCGTTTCTCGTATCAACGGCAATTACGGTTCGCTGGGTCGCCCGGTCGTGCACTACACGCACGCTGGTTTGCCGTTTGAAGACATCACCGCGTTGTACTCCGCCGCCGATATACTCCTAGTCACTGCACTGAAGGACGGCATGAACCTGGTCGCCAAGGAATACGTGGCGTGCCACTCCGACGGTTCGGGTGCGCTGGTGTTGTCGGAGTTCACGGGCGCGGCCACCCAGCTAACGCAGGCCTACCTGTGTAACCCCCATGACCCCGACTCCACGGCCATGGCGGTGGTGAAGGCCGCGACGGATGACCCGAACTCTCGCCGTCAGCGCATGCTGGACATGTGGGATCACGTCCGTACGCACGACGTTAACCGCTGGGCCGAATCTTTCCTTCGTCAGTTGCAGAAGGTGGATAACGCCTAGTGCCACCCGTCGCGTTGAAAAACATTGCCCGCATCACCGTCGTGTGCATCGTGGCTGGTCTTCCATTGGCCGCCTGCGCCACGCAGGAAACACCATTGGGCACCACGCAGTGGCAGGTCACTCAAATTACTTCCGACGCCACCCGGCCCTCCATCCTTCCCGAAAACCAGCAGGGGCGGGCGTTCCTCGTTTTCGGTGATCGAGAGTTCACTGGGGCCAGTGGGTGCATCGCTTTACGGGGCAGCGTGGAATGGCTCGAGGAAGGCTCGGCGCTTCGGTTTGGCGATATCACCTCCGAACAGCGTGACGATACGAAGTGTGTGCCGGGGGATGAGGACAACGCTAATCGGATAAAGCAGGTTTTGGCGGGCCATGACATGGCGATTTCACGCCCCGTGGATTCCACGTTGCGTTTGCAGCGCAAGGACGGGGACGAGCAACAGTGGCAGACCACGCCGGCGATGGAGTTCATCAGTGGGCCCAGTAAGTAGAAATCGGATACGTCTAGTAAGCACCGCAGAACCAACACTGGCCGCAGCGCTATCCCCGTGGCGGCAGCGAAACCATTGACACAGCGAGCAAGCACCGCAGACCCAACACTGGCCGCAGCGCTATCCCCGTGGCGACAGCGAAACCATTGACACAGCGAGCAAGCACCGCAGAAAGGCGAAGCAACCATGCCCCACATGTCCACGAACGCGCATTCCGGCGGTCTTCCCGCCCCGATCATCCCGGATGTACCGACCGATGAGAAACTGCTGGTGGCGATGGATTTCGATGGAACGCTGGCGCCCTTTTCTGACGAGCCCCTGGCTAGCCGGGCGGAGGCAGGCGCAATCGAAGCTTTAGAGAAAGCCGCCGGGCTACCCAATGTGGAAGCCATGATCATCTCTGGTCGCAACCTGGGCAATCTCGTGACGGCCACCCAGTTGCAGCTGCCCTGCGATATTCATTTGGTGGGAAGCCACGGTGCCGAACCTGCCCCCATTGGCAAAGGGGTGGTCGAGGCCCAGCTGGGCCAGCCTCACCCCCAGCTCTCGCCGGGGCAGCTGGACTTGTGGCAGCGGCTATCCGAGGTAGCGCATGACGTAGCCGCCGATGCCCCCGGCGTGTGGGTGGAGCTGAAACCATTGGCCGTGGGTTTGCATAGCCGCACGGCGGAGGATCCTCACGCGGCCGCCACTGCCACCGCCCGCTACCGGGAATTCGCCAGTTCCCAACCATCGGCAAAGATCACTGAAGGCAAATGCATCCTGGAAGTGGCGGTGGATTCCACCTCCAAGGGCGATTATGTGAAGGCTTTCTGCGACGAACATGGCATCGACCGGATACTTTTTGCTGGTGACGATACGACGGACGAGTCTGTACTGAAGCTTTTGAGGCCCGGATACGACATCGGTATCCACGTCGATTCAGACGGAAAAGGCAAGCCAACAGCCGCGGAGTTCGGTCTGGGCTCCCCCACCGCTATGCGCGATTACCTTGTGCAACTGGTGGAGCAATTGACGTTCCGGGCTTAAAGGTCGTCTCCAGAATCACGTGTGTTTCCGGAAAGTTTGCCGACTTAGCGAAACCGGCGCTTTGGATCGCTCCCAGCATCTCGCCACTGTGTTGGCCTTTAAGCTGCGTTGGTTGTCGTACCGTTGTAATGCCTTCGTGTAGGGCCTCCGGGATGCCGTCAAAACCGGTAACACTCAACTGCGCGGGAATCGAAATTCCCTGTTCGCGAGCATATTCCAACACTCCTATCGCCATTGAATCCGTGGTACACACCACCGCGGTCAATTCCGGGTGGGACGTCAACAGTTCGCGTGCGGCTTCTTTCGCAGTCTCCCGATTATTGATGTGGCGTTCCACTATGGGAACGTGGGCTGGATCCAGCGCGGCGTCGGAAAGAATATCCAAAACCCCCTGCACGCGGGAGCGCTGCACGTGCATTTGAGCCGTACGCAGGCGAGTGGCAGAAACGGGACCATCGTTGGGGGTACGGTCAAGGCGGATACACAGCACCCCAATATTGGTGTGACCGGCATCCACAACGGCCTGCGCCGCTGGTTTAATTGCTTCGCGATCGTCGATTCCCACAAAACCGAAATCTCCCTTGGCAGCGGGTTTCACGGGCTGATCGCAAATCACGGTTGGTAGTCCCCGGGCCAACACTGCAGCCAAGTGGGGGTCATCGGCGGCTACCGAATAGACGATGAAACCATCCACGCTAGCTTGGTTGACCAGCTGCGCTGCTCTTTCCGTTGGATTACCGACGCCCGCAGGTAGCACGAGCATCGACGAATCTAGGGGGCCGCAGGCCGTGGCCACGCCCGCCATGAATTCCACGGATGCTTGATCCTCAAAGGCATACGTCATGTCCTCGGTCAGTAAAACTCCGATGGCACCGGCGCGGCGCGTTCGCAGTGAACGGGCGGTGGGATCCGGGCCTGGATAACCTACGCGTTCAGCGGTCGCCAAAATCTTCTCGCGCAGCTCAGGCGACAGTTGATTCGGCCGGTTATAGGCATTCGACACAGTGGTGCGCGAAACCCCGATTTCCGCGGCGATCGATGCGAGGGTGCCACGGCGTGCTGAACGACGATTCATAGTCACTACTGTAAGCGGTCGTGGAATAGGAAAGCTCACCATGCCCTAGTACTATGCAATAAGGAATAATTGGGAACGGTTGTCAGCGTCGAGACGAGAAATAGGTGATTTCGAATGAAGAAGACTTTGACCGGACTTGCAGCCGCCCTGACCTTGGGGTTGGGAGTTACTGCGTGTGCAGATGGTGGTTCGACTGATACAGCTGCCGATGGCAAGAACATCAAGGTTGTTGCGTCCACCTCGGTATGGGGCGACATTGCAGAAGAGGTTGCCAAGGGGCACAACAACGTCGAGGTAGTCACTATCTTGGACAATAATCAGGACGATCCACACGAGTACGAGGCCACCGCTAAGGACTTGGCCGAACTCAAGTCCGCAGACATCGTGGTGGGGAATGGCGCGGGTTACGACAATTGGTTGACCGATCACGTGGAAAGCGGCACTCCCCTCATCACAGCCAAGCCGGTGGGTGAAGCGCACCACCACGATCACGGCGCAGGTGACAAGGGTGCCCACGCCGGGCACAACCACGACGAAGCCGCGCCCAGCGATGCGATGCACGACGAGCACAAGCACGAGGGTGAGCACGCACACGACGAGCACAACCACGACGAAGCCGCGCCCAGCGATGCGATGCACGACGAGCACGCTCACGGCGAGCATGACCACGCCCACGGCGAGAACCCTCACATCTGGTTCGACATGGAAACGGTGAATAACTTCGCCGACCATCTGGCCAAGGAGCTGAACGCGAAGGATAACTCGATCGCCAAGGATCCAGCGGACTTCAAGAAGAAGACCAATGAGTTCGCCGATCGTATCAAGGCGCTCAAGGGCAAGAACGTGGTGCTCACGGAATCAATCGCCTCGGACGTAGTGAAGGATTCGGGTCTCACGGATGTCACCCCGGAAGCCTTCGCAAAGTCCGTTTTCGCCGAGTCGGAGCCTTCCGCTGCAGACCTGGCTGCCGCTCGTGAGACCATTACCTCTAAGAAAGCCGACATCCTGATCACCAATGAGCAGTCGCAAACCCCCGCGGCTGAACAACTCACCAAGGCCGCTAAGGATGCCGGTGTGAAGGTCATCAACGTTAACGAAACCCCGGACAATAATCAGGACTACCTGCAGTACGCTGAGAAGCTGATCTCCGATCTGGAAGCCGCCACCAAATAAAGGCGTAGGTTACTCAACTATGGTTCTTTCTTTTACCGACGCCGCGATGGAACCGCTCTGGCGCGACCTCTCCTTCGAGGTCGCGCCAGGTGAGTTCCTTGCAATTCTGGGAACCAACGGAGTAGGGAAATCCACGCTCCTCAATGCTGCGCTGGGTACCCGCAAGCTCACCCGCGGTTCATGCGAGGTCAATGGGCGGATCGGCTACATTCCCCAGCAACGGATGTTCGATCCCACAATCCCCATCCGAGCCCGGGATTTAGTCGGGCTCGCTGTGGCCCATGGCGTCGTCAAAAAAAGAAAGCCAAGCCGGAAAACCGTTGACCAGGCCCTGGCAGAAGTAGGGGCAACTGGGTTGGCCGATCGCAGAATTGGCCAGCTTTCGGGTGGTCAACAACAAATCATTCGGCAAGCGCAGGCCTTTGCGAACAATCCGGACGTATTGCTGTGCGATGAACCGTTGTTGTCCCTGGACATGCGTGCGCAAAAACGAACCGTAGAACTATTAGATCGGCGCCGACGGGAACACAACACCGCCGTGCTGTTTGTCACGCACGGCATTAACCCCATTCTGCATGTGACAGATCGGGTCCTGTACCTCACGCCCCACGGGCATACCATCGGTTCGGTAGAAGAAGTAATGACGTCCGAGACCCTATCGGAGCTGTACCGAACCGATGTGCGAGTTCTGAACGTGGACGGAAGGCTGATTGTCATATGACGGATTTCCACACGGGTGATTGGTGGGCTGATACGCTCACGCTACTGCAAGTGGATTTCGTGCAGCATGCCATCATTGCCGCCCTTTTGCTGGGAATTGTTTCCGGCGCCATTGCACCGTTGATTGTGATGCGACACATGAGCTTCGCAGCGCACTCCACCGGCGAACTGGCCCTTATGGGAGCGTCCGCTGCTTTACTGGTTGGGATGGGAGTGAGCTGGGGCGCGCTCGTGGGCGCCGTCCTCGCCGCCGTGATACTGACCGCACTGGGGGCGAAGGAACAAGATTCGATTGTTGCAGTGGTATTGAGCTTCGGCATGGGGTTATCCGTGCTGTTCATTTACTTGTACCCCGGCCGTAGTTCCTCGGCATTCAGCCTGTTGACCGGTCAGATTGTGGGTGTGAGTTCCAGCTCGCTGGGGCTTCTGGCGGTACTAACTGTCGCCGTGGTGGCAGTCGTGGCGCTGCTGTGGCGACCGCTACTATTCGCGACCGTCGATCCCGCGCTGGCTGGGGCCTCGGGTGTGAAGGTCAAAACTCTGGGGCTGGTTTTCGCCGCCCTCATTGGAGTGGTGGCCAGCCAGGGCGTGCAGATCGTGGGAGCGCTACTGCTGATCGCATTGCTCATCACCCCGGGTGCGGCCGCGGTGCGAGTCACGAGCAATCCCCTGATCGCCGTGTTGCTCTCGGGCACATTCTCGGTGATTTCAGCCGTGGGCGGCCTGCTGTTGTCCTTGGCGCCGGGGTTGCCGGTATCTGTCTTCGTCACATCGCTGAGCTTCGCGATCTACCTAGTGTGCCGCGGGATTGAATGGGCGTTTTCTCGGTCCTTGAATGCCGATGAACACCGCGCGCAGGAATACTCCGACGATGTGACTGAGCGCCCCCACCACCCAGCTGACTCAGTCCCTGGGTCGTAGGGATAAGCGCCCCTGGGGCCGACCACGCCCTTATACTGACCTGACCGAACAGACCGGGCTGCCACGGAGCAGCCTCAATCCACGGGCGGTATTTATAAGAGCTTTAATAAGTTATAAGGTCGAATATGTGACTCAACCCAATCGACCATATGCCCCGCACGATTCAATTCAACCGTCAACAGACAGTTTGCATCCTCAACAGGTTCCTCCCTTACAAAGCCCTGGAACCCCTCACTCCCGCAACCCATGGGTAGTTAACACCTCTTCGGGCCCGATCAAAGGACACAAAGAAAACGGGGTGGTAGCTTTCCGTGGTATTCCATACGCCGAACCGCCCATCGGCCCTCTTCGTTTCAAACGCGCCCGCCCCATTGCCCCTTGGACTAAGGTCTACCACGCCGATCGCTCCGGCCCATTTTGCGCCCAGTACCGCCCGGCACCCAAGAAAACGGGGGGTCGCCGCTTCGGTAGCGAAGATTGCCTGTGGCTCAACGTTGTTGTGCCAGATGCCAACGCGGAAGCCGGAGAGGTATTCAACCGCGAAGCCCATCGCCCCATCGTCGTGTGGATCCACGGAGGTTCCAATGTGCATGGTTCCGCCGCCCAGCCCATGTTCTCCGGTGAATACTTCGCCTCATCCATGGACTGCGTGTTTGTCGCCGTAAACTACCGGATTGGAATTCTCGGTCAGCTCGCCGTCGGCGAGGGAACATACGGCCCGGACAATGTGGAAACTAATCCGGGCCATTCCGACCTCATCGCGGCCATCCAGTGGATTCACTCCAACGCCGCAGCGTTTGGCGCGGATCCAGATCGTTTGACCATCATGGGAGAATCCTCCGGTGGATCCATGGTCAACGCGTTGTTGGCCACCCCGTCCCTCCGGGGCATTGTGCGCGGGGCGATCTCCCAATCGCCTGCCGGCAACATGGTGCATTCCCGCCAGCATGCGAAGGAGTGGACCGACCGGGCAGCGCGCTGGTTCTACCGTCTTGAACGTGAACAACGGCTACCGGTGAAGGAGCGCACACGGGTCCGCGTAGATCCCCCGGAGCTCTCGCCTGCGAAGTTACGTGAATCCACCCAGGCGATGCTCACCGCGGATGCAGCTATTCTGGGGCAGCTCTCCGACGAACTGGTGCGCTACCAAGCAGCTAACCCCCACAGCATCCCTGGACCGTTCGCCCCGCTTATTGATAACGACCTGCTACCCCGGCACCCATTGGCACCCGGCGCGACGTTGGACATTCCACTGCTGACCGGTACCAACCTCAATGAGTACGACATGATGCGCCTAGAGCCCAACCCTCGAAGGGTGCAGCGCCAACGCGCGAACAACTTCGCGCGCGTCCATGGCGAGCGGGGCATGGAGATTTTGGAAAAGCACTATGCGTCGGCCTCTTCGCGCCTGATGACTGGCCGTTTCTTCGGCGACTCCATATTTACAGCCCCCACATGGCAACTCGCACGCAATCACGCGCCGGGCAAGGCCTGGCTCTACCGTTTGGATACCACCACTCCGTTTCTTCGCCGCGCGGGAATAGGTTCCATGCACGCGCTGGACCTGCCGATTCTATTCAGGCGCTACCGCGAAGATAAGGGCCGCGTTGCGCTACTCATGGGTGGTCGTGACGATCTGCATGCCACCTCGGTGGCTATGCACGATCGCTGGCGTGCCTTCATTCACGACGGCGACCCAGGTTTCGCTCCCTACTCCACCGGCTTTTCCACCCTTATTTTCGACGCCACCCTGCCCCGCGCCGAACAACTTCAAACGGACCCCCAGTCGGAGCTACGACAGGCATGGGAGCGGGTGGACCTTTCCGAGCTATTGGGCTAGCGGGACGTGTGGCAGCACGCGCTCAGATCCGCATTGGCCACAAGAGCCTCGCCCCCACCGGACCCGCCCGCCGGTCGGCGGTTGGCGGTCGGCGCGTGGGACGCCCACCCAATGCAAACCACGCGCTACTTCAGGCGCGTGGGACGCCCACCCAATGCAAACCCCGCGCTACTTCACGCGACGCTGCCTCGCGAACTCGCTTAACACAACACCCGCAGCAACAGAGGCGTTGAGGGATTCCACCCACTTGGCCATCGGGATAGACATGATCGTGTCGCATGTCTCCGCCACGAGTCGGGACAATCCCTTGCCCTCCGAGCCAACCACGATCACCACAGGGGTGGTGCCGTCGTACGTATCGAGGGTGTGATCGCCCCCAGCGTCCAGTCCCACTACCTGATAACCGGCCTGTTGGAATTGCTTGAGGGTGCGCACCATGTTCGTGGCTTTTGCGACGGGAAGGCGCGCGGCGGTTCCAGCGGATGTCCGCCACGCCACTGCAGTCACTGAAGCACTGCGTCGTTCGGGAATGATAACCCCGTGACCACCGAATGCGGCCACAGACCGGATAACCGCGCCAAGGTTACGAGGGTCGGTGATGTTGTCGAGCGCCACGACCATACCGGGAGTGGCAGCACTTGTGGTCGACGCAATAAGGTCCTCGACCTCGGTGTATTGGTACGGCGGAATCTGCAGGCCAATGCCCTGGTGCATCCCATTTCCCGTCATGCGGTCGAGTTCTTGGCGGCTCACCTCCAACACGGAGATACCGCGATCAGCGCAGGTATGCACTGCCTCGGAGAGGCGTTCATCATTTTTCGTACCCTCGGCCACGTACAACGCGGTTGCCGGGACATTCGCATGCAGGCACTCCACGACGGGGTTGCGGCCCACAACCAATTCCACAGCGTCGGCGCGATCGCGACGGTTGTGCGCACCCGATGCGCGGCGCTCTGCTTCTTTCTTGCGTTTATACGCGGGGTGGTACGTGCGATCCTCTGCCTTCGGCGTGGCTTTACGGCCACGAAGCCCCCTGCGCCTCTGACCTCCCGACCCCTTCGGAGCCCCCTTGCGCTCGGTCTTGCGCACTGCACCCGTGCGGCGTGAATTTCCTGCCATGATCTGGCCCCTCTGCATACTCGATTACATGCATTATTTTTCTTGATTGACTGTCGCCCATCCTATCGTTAGAGCCCCGCGATGTACTATTTTCATCTTTATGGAAAACCCCTCCTCGCAGCCTGGCTCCACCACTGCCGAAATTAATGTCGCGGCAACTGGCCAGCTCTCTCGCAACGATCGACTGGATGAGCTTCCCGTCACTCGACGTCACGTTAAACTTCTCACCGGCTCTGGTATCGGCTGGGCGCTCGATGCCATGGACGTGGGCCTCATTTCCTTCATCATGGCCGCTCTGGCCGCGCAATGGCATCTCACCAAGACTGAAACATCCTGGCTGGGCTCAATTGGCTTCGTAGGCATGGCCATCGGCGCCACCCTCGGCGGATTGCTGGCGGACAAATTCGGTCGACGCAACGTGTTCGCCGCCACCTTGTTGATCTACGGTATCGCAACAGGTGCCAGCGCCCTGGCGGGTTCGTTGGCTGTACTCATCGCACTGCGTTTCGTGGTTGGTTTGGGCCTGGGTGCTGAACTCCCCGTGGCATCCACACTGGTCTCTGAATTCTCCCCTCGCAAGGCACGCGGTCGTATGGTCGTGCTGCTCGAAGCCTTCTGGGCCGTTGGTTGGATCGCCGCCGCGTGTATCGGCGCGTTCATTGTGTCTTCTTCCGACGCCGGGTGGCGCTGGGCTCTCGCCATGGGGTGCATCCCCGCGCTTTATGCCCTCGTCATCCGCCTAGGCCTGCCCGAATCCGTCCGCTTCCTGGAGAACAAGGGGCGCCACGAAGAGGCCGAGAAGATCGTCCGCGACTTCGAGGCCTCCCCCGCGCTAAACTCTCAGCCGAAGGAAAGCCAATTTGGGCACGTCGTGGCGTCGGCCAAAGAAAAAGACCTAGACACAACCAGTTCCATCTGGGCGACCGCGCTGCGTAAACGCACGGCGGCACTGTGGACGGTGTGGTTCTGCATCAACTTGAGCTACTACGGGGCGTTCATTTGGATCCCGTCGCTGCTACACGCACAGGGTTTTACGCTGGTGAAGTCCTTCACGTTCACCCTGATCATCACACTGGCGCAATTGCCAGGGTATGCGGTGAGTGCATTTCTGATTGAGCGTTGGGGCCGGCGCCCGACGCTGGCGACGTTCCTGGCGGGTTCGGCGGTGGCCGCAGGGCTGTATGGCTTCGCGAATGCCGAATGGCAAATCATCGCCGCCGGCTGCTTGTTGAGCTTTTTCAACCTCGGCGCGTGGGGTGCACTGTACGCAGTGGGGCCAGAGCTGTATCCCACGCACCTGCGTGGCACTGGCACGGGAGCTGCTGCGGGATTCGGTCGTATTGCGTCGATCCTGGCTCCGCTGATTGTGCCGCCGATTCTGGCCGTTGGTGGCCAGGGTGTGTTGTTCGCCGTGTTCGGGGCGGCTTTTGCAATCGCCGCCATCGCGGCGTTTATGTTGCCGGAACAGCGGGGTAAGGCGCTGGCGTAACGCGGCTGCGGAGCAACCAGTACGACGGAACGCAACGCAGTCGCAACGATGCGGTCGTTGCCACAGCTGGGCGCCTTACCCCGGTAGAATGAACCGACTTCAATACCTACAGGCGAATACCAAGGTTTTTCAGAACGCCCTGCCACCCCGCCATCCCCAGCGCGAGTGCGCCACCACCCACAGCTGCGATCAGGGCCATAATTACCCCAAAGATGGTTCCGGTCGTCGAGGACCCGTTAGCTGTACCGTGAGAAGGTCCCACCGAGCCGGTCGCACTGCCCTGTGGCTCTACCGGGGTGACATCATCAGCCTTCCTATCATTGGCATAGTCAAGCACAAGGTCCACATCCGCATCCGTGAATGCCTCACCTTCTTTGTAGCGAAGCAGCGAATGCTGCAACCCAATTCCTGCCGCCGTGGGGCGATCCATCGCGGAGAAGTCTGTCCCCGGCCGAATCGGCGCATCCACGGTGAAAGTAGCGAGGATTTCATCATCGCCGTGGTTATTCAACTGCGTTGGCTCATTCGCGGTTTTCCCAGATAGAGCGTAGTCACCAATCAGGGAAACCCGAGTGCCAGCGACTCTTAATTGGAGGTCTGAGTACTTTATATCGAGAGCTGGGCCACCGTTAGGTCCCAAACCTCGATACGCCACGAGGTGCGCAGCGCCATCCAGTCTGATGACTCCGTTACCCTGCGCATCTAAAGAGGTTTTCGTCGAGTTAACGGGGAACACGAACTGGTTTCCCTTGAATTCCGCACCACCGCTGGCGGTGACCGTGCCACGGGCAAATGGTCCTTGAACATGGTTAAGGAACGAGGCTTTGATGGGCCACGCGAAGGCGCCAGTTTCTAGGGCTGGAGTAGTTTCGGTGGATGGCTCCGCAGAATGAGCCAGCGGAACGACCATTCCGCTGAAAGCGACGGCGCCAGCTAGAGAAGCAGCGATGATGCCGCGAGTAGCGGTACGGGACATGAATAGTCTCCTTGATAAGCGGAAATCCGCGAGGGGGATTCCCAGATGAACGATAGGTAGAAGTAGACGAATGGGGTGAGGCGCCGGGTGAGCATCGGGGTGGGACGCCGGGTGAACGCCAGGTGAGCATCGGGATGGGACGCCGGGTGAGGCGCAGGGATGAGCGGGGTACTTGTCGCTGACCGTTTTGGGTCCCAGCTATGCGCAGACCTCAAATAGGTCCGCGAACACCGCAGTGTTCAATGCGAAAGCCTCTTTGGCTTCTTCAATCAGCTCGACGCGTTGTTCCTCAGCGAGGAGAAGCTGGTCGAGCTGTCGGCGGTAATTGGCCCGGTATGGAGGAATCTTGCCGATAGCGGAGAAATCATAAAACTTCAATGCCTCCGAATCGATGTCATAGAAGCTGGCTAGACGCGCTGCGATCACTTGCCCACCGGAGATATCTCCGAGGTAACGGACATAGTGGTGGGCGATAACCCGGGCAGCGTCCACTTCCCCAAGAGAATTCAGACGATCGACATATCTCGTTGTCGCAGGAAGAATTCGTATCTCGTCGAGCCAACCAGCGCCGATTAATTTTGAAAGATCGTTTTCCAGCGCAGCACGTCGCTCCAAACGGGTATCCACGATTGGCGCCGCAACCGGTGTGGTGGAAACTCGACGAACAGCGTTTTCTAAGGCGTCATAAATGAACCACAGTTGGCCCGAGAGCGAGGAAATCGCATTGGCATTGAGGTCTCCGCTGAGAAGCTTCGTCATGAACGTCGAACCTTCTGCATGTTCGTGAGCCATGGAAGTGGCATCACGCAAGACCTCAGAAAGAGGCGCGGTGGCGTAGTTGGTGGCTGTAGGAGCCGTCATTGTTCTATTCCTTTCAGGAGATTGAGTACATCATGTAAATGCATTAACGAAGTTTGCCTTTGTGCAAAAAGTCATTGATTTGCTTACTCACGTCCTCGAAGACTCCCGAAACCTTCAGAGCATGGGCGAGGATCGCGAACATTCCGAGAATTCCCGCGGCACCTAGGAGGTAATTCCACACTTCTGCGAATTTCTTCCAATGGCCGGAAGTCATTTCACTACCGGAGCTACCCTGGTTATTGCTGCTACTACCCTGAGTGTCGTTCCCTCCGGTCTCCATGTTTGGATCAGGATCGGCTGCCGGTGGCGGTGTCTGGGGAAGGCTGCACTTCTCCTCGGTGGTCAGCACGACATTGATGTCATCCAGTTCCGGCTTGTATTTAGCGTTGTACAACCCCATGAACAAGGCATCAACTCCCTCAAGAATGCCTTTCCATGAATCCGTACCGGGCTTGGGCACATACATCATGTTGGAGGCATCCAGATTGATGGTGCCTGTGCCAACAGTCCACGTCCCCTGCCCCTTCGAAAACACATCACTGCCGGTGACCTTGTTCTGCTCAATACGATCTTCTGGCGTGTATTCAGTCATTCCTTTACCCGGCACGTAGTACGCGAGGTACCCTGCACCACCCTGGATGCCATTACCTTCCGCGATCACATACGGGTTCAGAAAATTCGTGTACAACGAGCCTTTGTGCCCCTCAAAAGTGATTTTTGACGGCTTCGTACGAATATCTGCCTTCGTTACCTTCCCCTCGTCATTAACTTCAATTGTCGAGGTTTTGGGATCCACTTCAAACTTGAACTGGAAGTCTTTGCCCGCGCGGTTGCTTGGATCCGACTCTTGGACGTTGCCGTCCAAGCTCCAGCTACCTCGAGCAATATTCCCCTGAATGTATTGGCGGAAACTATTCTTTACTCCCCAGTTAAACGTGCCGCCGGTGACAAACGTTTTGCACTGAGCAGTTAAGGATCCTTGCTTTTCTTCTTCTGCTGCTGCAGCAGAAGGAACCGTGAGCGCAGTACTGCCAAGTGCAAGGGTTATAGCACCAGCAGTCATTGTAGTGCGAAGTGACTTGATGGTCATGGATTTACTCCTCCTGAGATGGGGTTAATGAAACGAGTTGGATTTGTATTGATTCAGCAGTCGACCTGCTGCTTCGGGCGGATCCCTCCGCCGCGGACAGACGGTAATGCGACCGTCTGCACTCCGCGTAACCTCGACCGGCCATCCATAGATCATCGTCAAGGTTTCATCGGTGTAAACCTCATCGACCGACCCATCGGCGACGATGCGACCACCCGAAAGACATGTGATGTGGTCGCAATACGCAGCCGCCGCGTTGAGATCGTGCAAAACAACCACCACCGCAGTGCCGGCTGCGTGAGCGATTTCTCGGAGCAGGCTAAGGACTTGTTCTTGGTGCCGGATATCCATCGGCGCGGTCGGTTCATCGAGGAAGATGATCGGTGTTTGCTGCGCTAACACTCGGGCGAGGGCAACACGTGCTCGCTCCCCACCGGAAAGAGTGACGATATCTCGGTCTGCAAGTGCGGCCGTATCTGTAGCTTCTAGGGCTGCATCGATGACGAGCTCATCGTAGCTACCATCGACCTCGCCTCGCCAAGGTCGCCGGCCCATTGCCACGACATCCCGAACCAAGAATTCAAAGGATACGGAGACGTCTTGGAGCAACACCGCGCGACGACGAGCCATTGTCTTTGCGTCGCCAAGCGACGGGTTAAGTCCGCCGACAGAAATTGTCCCCGAAGACGGAGTTAGGTCTCCAGATAATGCAGCCAGCAAGGTCGATTTTCCTGCGCCATTCGGACCGATCAGGCCGGTGACCTCGCCCCTACGGGCGGTGAAGCTGATATCGCTCAGCAACTGCTTTGTGCCAACGTTGACGTTGAGCGCAGTTACTTCAATGGCAACGTCGTCAGCATTAATGGTCATGAATGCATCCCCTTCCTCATCATGCGTCGAAGCATTACAAAAAACGTGGGACCACCAACAAGCGCGGTGAAGATACCAATGGGAAGATCTGCAAATTCGATCATCGTGCGAGCAGCCACATCGGATAGTCCAATGAGCACCGCGCCACCCAGGGCCGAAGCGGGGATGAGCAGGTGGTTTTCCGGCCCCATCACCGTGCGCAACAGGTGCGGGATGATGAGTCCCACGAAACCGATGAGCCCTGCGAACGCAACTGCACCCGCTGTGAGCACGGCTGAGACAACAATCGCGATCACGCGCAGTTGGCCAACGTTGATTCCCGTGTGTCCAGCTGCTTTATCACCCAAAGCCAGCACGTCTAGTGCACCGCCAAGGCGCAAAGCGACAGCTACCGCTATCACTGCGATGGGAAGTACCACCCACACGTGCTTCCACTGAGCACCATTGAGGGAACCCATTTGCCAAAAAATGATCTCTTCTCTACTCGTGGTCGGGGCTAGGTACACCATGAAGGAGATGACGGCTCCACAAACTGCGTTGACCGCGATGCCGGTGAGAACCAGGTTGATCACCACCACTCGACCATTGCTGCGGGCAAGTTGGTAGATCAGCACGGTAGCAATGAGTGCAGAGAGAAATGCAAAGAATGGAGTGGTGAACGTGCCCAAGAAGGCAATGTTGAACACGATTGCCAGGGCGGCACCGACACCTGCTCCAGCCGTGACCCCAATGATCGATGGCTCGGCCAACGGGTTGGCAAATACTGCCTGCATGAGTGTCCCCGCCACTCCAAGGCACGCGCCTACGAGGAACCCAAGGAGGATCCGAGGTAGGCGGATATCCCACACCACACTGGATGCGAGATCCGCGTGATGATCCCTTCCCAACAAGATGGCTCCCAGATGATTGAGAGGAACGTAGTATTGTCCCAGCACAATGGACAGCAATGCCGCTAAGATGACGAGGATTCCGAGCAAGCTGAATACGCATATCCGGCGCCGCGTCCGAGCCTGAAAAACCTCGTGTGTTTTAGCCGTGTGGGTCATATAGCGCCTGCGCTGTCCGCAATAGTGTCTGCCCAGTCATTGGTCCGAAAGCAAGGGACTGACCGTCGGGGATCGTGATGACACGCCGTTTTTGTCCGGCCTTTGTCTGTGCTACCCCGGGTCGTTTCAGCAGACCGTCTATGCCACCGGTCGATTTCAAACCACCAGTCATCATGATGAATGCATCTGGGTTCAAGCGGGCGAGGGCTTCTGCGTTGGCTGGTTCGATGTAGGAGAGATTATTTTCGGTTCCTACATCAATAGCACCGATTCCTTCGATGAGATCCTTCGCGCCGGTGCCATTGCCCATGATGAAGAAGACGCCGCCGTTACCGCGGGCATAAAGGAATGCCACGCGCATTGGGTTGGCGGGGACCATCTTCTTAATGGCTTCCTTATCCAGATCAATCTCTTCGACTGTACGATCAGCTAGTTTTTTCGCATCATCCACGAGGCCCACAACTGCACCCAAAGTTTTGATGTCTTCAGCGACCGAATCAATGGTCCGGGTCGGCTCCATAACGACTGTGGTCACTCCGGCTGCACGAATCTGATCGATGGCATCGCGCGGGCCAATGGAGTGATCCACGATAACCACACTGGGCCGCAGCGAAAGAACCGCTTCGACGTTGATATTGTGTCCTCCCTGGGTGACCACCGGCCTATCGGCCACAATGCCCTCGGTGGAGGAAACCGTTCGACCCACGATGTTTCCCGCCAAGCCCAAACCAGTCAGGGTCTTGGTATAGGTGCCATACAAATCGAGAGCCAGGATTCGCTCAACGCTTTCAACTTTCACCTCGTTGCCATCTGCGTCCGTTAATTCCACTGGTAGAACCGGTGAAGGATTGGCGGTGATTGGTTCCACATCGGTGAAATCCTTAACGTGGGAAACCCCCTCAAAACTATGGGGATTTTGCAAGTCACTTGCGCTTTTGAGACTATCGCGCAGGGAAGAATCATCGTCGGAACTATAGGCGCCTTTCACACCGCATGCGGACAGGACTGTCGCGCACATGAGAGCAGCAAAAGCGAAGATCGCAACCTTTACGGTTGAATTTAGGGTTTTAACCATGAAACGTGCTTTCTGACTCTTCTCAATCTCGTCTTCTCGTCATTAACGACTGTTAAGACGGGTTATTTGCGACTAATCGGCCAATGCTTCCGCCTGCAACGACAAATCCCGCGATCAGTAGGAGCAGGTAGGTTGTTGGGTTTGATCCGCTGTCATCAGCTGCGGCCGACTTGATCTTGAATTTGTCAGAACCGTTTTCGTAACCAGTGGAGGAGGAATCACCGTTAGTGCCTGCATCTCCACTCCGGTTTTTCGCAGCAAGTTTGGCAGCAGCGGCTGTACGCGAGGCCGCAGAACCTGCACCGCCCTGCCCCGCTGAGGAACCAGAAGTTGTGGAACCCCCCACCCCGGCACAGTCACCTTGACCGCCCAGTTGTGAGCTAAACGAGATGGGTGCTAGTTGGGTGCCTGCTTCGTAAAACTCTGCGAAAGCCTTAGACCCATCGCTGGTCAACGAAACGTCTGCCTTACCCCGTGCCGAACCATCCGAAACATCAAGCGATGTGAAGCTCAGATCTGCTAGGGCCGTGCGGCCGAAATCTCTCTTTTCACCTTCCATGGTTGATGAACGAACATCGGCAACGAGCTTTCCTGATTCACCCTCAAACTGAATTTCAGGGTTGGAAATACTCAAATCCAAGATTCCGTTGTGGCCTGTGAAGTGCAGGGTTCCTCCATGGGAGATAGATCCCTGTTTTGCATCAGTATCAACGTTGCCACCATTGGCCGTGAATTGGAATTGACCACTATTGAAGCCCACTCCATTCAAATCCCACTTGCCTTTGGCAATGGATCCGGTGATGTAGGACTGGAAAGATTCTTTTACTGCCCATGCGGCCTCGCCGCTCTCAACCGACTTCACAGCCTCACATGTGCTGCCCGCAACGCCTGCGTCACCAATTGCACCCCCGCCAGCCACCGACGCGATCCGGGATGAGCCATTTCCACCGTGTGATGTGGCATTTTTGTCGGTTCCCGCCGTTGTTTTGGACGTGCCGTGGCTAGTTCCTGCGGCGTCTAAGCTGGACTTCGTGCTGTTTCCGGCAGAATTACCCGATGGAGAAGAGGTGTGAGAAGTAGTACCCCCAGACGCACTTCCACCTGAAACGGTATTGCCACCGCCACGTTTCACAAAGGATTCGTACTCATCAAGGAATGCCTGGGTGTTCCCCATGAACGACGTAAGCGCGTTCATGGTGTCGTTTGTCTCAGACAGAATCGACATGGCTTCTTTGTTGAACCCTGTGAAATTACCACTGATGGTGGTCAGAGGGCGCTTGGACCCAGAACCGGCACCTGCACCAGAACCTGATCCGGACCCGCAACTGCCATCAAGAGCAACGCCGCCGCTGGTCGGATCCATTGATACCCCTGCGTCGTAAGCAAGGAATAAGCGGTGGCCACCCTGTGTAAGGGTTGTATTCCCGGAAAGATCAACCGCTCCAGACGTGGTATTGACGGGATTGGCGAGCTTGATTGTGGCGATTACTTCGTCATCCCCGGTGATCTTGTTACCTTTTTTGGTCTTGTTCACCATGTCGGATTCGTAGGAAACATAATCCACCAGGATGTCGGCCATGTTCCCGTTGGCGCGAATCTTCCAATCGGACAACGTCATGTCCAATAAATCCTCGCCGCCGTAGTTGTGGCCGTTGAAGTGAAGCACACCGTTAAGGGGCACTGTGACAGTGTCACCTGTCACCTGTGGCTTTTGGGGGCTGAATTTGAATGCACCGTTAGCGCCCACTTTATCGCCGGTGAAGCCGATACCGTCCCCGCCCCAGCCACCCTTGGCGACGGGGCCTTGAATGTACTGGCGATAGCTCTGTTTGATCCCCCAATTGAATTCACAGGTGCTGGCCGCAAGCGCGACGGGAGTACTGCCGATAGTTGCCGCGATAGGCGCCCAGATGAGCGTGGTAACTGCACCCAGAGCCATCGACCTGCGGTTAATCTGCCGGTGAAGCAGGCCCCGTCGTGATCCAGAAAGTGAAAGAGACATGTAATTCCTAATCGAAACGAAAACTGTGGAGATTGGAAGCGGTTTCTCTTACCAAGTCCCTTTTGCACATTAGGGTAGCCTACGGTTAACTAGGTAAGGCAAACCTAAGCACAAGCTAGCACGGCAATCCTCCGTCGCCTAGAAATTGTTTCGGCACAGCTCCCAAATACCCCCGTCACACCCCTAAGAGATGACAAAAAATGAACTACTACATCGAAAACCCCCTCGAAACGCTCTACCCCGAAGTGGACCCCCATGTGACGATTTCTCTGTCCCCCTCAGAGCGACTCGCCCTTGCTGTGGCACTCGGCGTAATGGCCTATGGCGCCGTCATCGGGGACGTCATTGTCGCCAGCGCCGGCTTTGCGCTAACTCTCATCGCATGTGCAGTGCCCGCCATAAAAACCCCGCGTCGAATCCGATCCCAAGCGCGTGGCCGCTTCCCCGGTGCCGATTGGGAGGAGTACCAGGTCGCCCGTCGCTTGAACCTTGGCCTCATCATCCCCATGATCGTTGGCGCAATGGGCCTACTTGTCATAGCTGGGTTCTGGTACATCCCACCAAGGTGGTCCACCGTGGGGGGATGCATCATTGCAGTCATCGTTGCCACCACCATGTGGTTCATGCCCGGACTGAACCCAATGTGGTCGAAGCGTAATGAGCTGCCCTCACCTGGCGCCACTCAAACTGACAATTTTCCACTTCAACCCGACGAGTACCCGAATCCTGAGGAGGGAACCAGTGAGTTCCCACTCCCCCGCACCTAAACTGCGCACCCGATTAAACTTCAATCCATTGAACTTTAAAGTTAGGTAGAACGTAGACATCCAGTTCATGCCGTGGTAAAACTTTCTGTATGTCCGCCACCAGCAACAGCACGCGTACGGTTAATGTCAGCCTGAGAAGCAGTGTAAATACTGGAAAACCCGCTGATCTCGTCTATTTTTCAAGCGCGTCGGGGAATACCCATCGTTTCATCCAGAAGCTGGACCGACCAGCGCTGCGCATCCCCTTGAGGCCACGAGTCGAAGGCATGCTCCGAGTGACGTCCCCTTACGTACTCGTGGTTCCTTCCTACGGTGGCGGAGAACTCAAAGGGGCCGTGCCGAAGCAAGTAATCCAGTTCTTGAACATCCCCGATAATCGCAAGCTCATTCGTGGGGTGATCACTAGTGGAAACACTAACTTCGGTGAGCACTTCTGCATCGCAGGCCCCATCATCGCAAAGAAGTGTTCAGTGCCCGAGCTGTACCGCTTTGAACTGCTCGGCACCGACCGTGACGTGCAGAGAGTCAACGAAGGACTCACAGAATTCTGGAAACGGTTGCCTAGGGAATCGATGTGAAGCACGGTCATGTTTCACAACGCCCACCGCAACTGCGTTAGCGCAACACGGCTTTGTGGATGTCACATCAGCGCAACAAAAACGTCGGCAATACCGCACCTTGGTGGCGCAACGCACTAGCAACACGTGGCTCTGCCAGACCAGAAACTATCAATTGACAGTAGACCCAAAGGAGAAGAATGCGCATAACAATTGCCGAATCGGTTACACCCCCGAAAGCCAAATACAATCCAGGGGCAAGAATTCGCCCCATCAACTGGAATAAAGTCCAAGATGACAAAGACCAAGAAGTTTGGCAGCGTCTCACCGCAAACTTCTGGCTGCCGGAAAAGGTTCCATTGTCGAATGACCTCAAAGATTGGAATGGGTTATCCGATATGGAAAGAACACTGACAATGCGGGTATTCACGGGACTTACCCTGCTGGATACCATGCAGGCAACAGTGGGCGAAATAAGTCAGATTCAAGACGCCCAAACCGAGCATGAAGAAGCGGTATATACCAATATCGCATTCATGCAGTCAGTTCATGCTCGATCCTACTCGAGTGTGTTTTCAACGCTGGCGAACACCCCATCGATTAACGCAGCGTATGAATGGGCCGTCAACAATGACGTGCTACAGCAACGGTGTCACTCCGTATTGGAACATTACTTTGGGGAGGACCCACTGAAACGAAAGGTTTCGGCTACCCTCCTTTCCTCGGTACTTCTCTACGCAGGCTTCTACCTTCCGCTGCACTTTTCCACTCGTGGGGTGCTTACGAACACCGCCGACATGATCCGGTTGATCCTGAGGGACAAGGCGGTCCACGGTTACTACTCCGGATACAAATTCCAACGCGGATTGGAAAACCACCCGGAGCGCACCGCAGAGCTTTCGGAATTCACTCATGCGCTACTTGAGAAGCTCTTCGCACTGGAAGTCCAGTACTCCGCGGAGCTCTACGAACCGCTGGGGCTCATGCCTGATGTTGTGAAATTCGTGAAATACAACGCGAATAAGGCACTGATGAACCTCGGTTATCACCCGCACTTCGCGGCCGAGGAGACCGATGTCAGCCCAGAAATACTGTCCGCGCTGACCCCAGGCGCAGATGAAAACCACGATTTCTTCTCCGGTTCTGGCTCCTCTTACATCATGGGCAAGGCTGAGGACACCGCAGATACCGACTGGGATTTCTAGCCAGACGCAATCACGAGCGAAATTGCCTCGCCCGTGACGATCACATCGCTCCGCTCTTGAAAACGTCTACTTCCCATGAACGAGAGTGACTGATGCAGTCTCCCTCAACCCCATCCCCTTTACCTAATGAAACTCGCGAAAGGAGTTTTCCTATGTCCACCCATTACGTAATCAGTGTGCTTGTTGGCAGCCTACGCCGCGATTCTTACGCACTCAAGATCGCCAAGCAAGCCATGACTTTCTTCCCGCAAGATTGGGAGGTGCGAATCATCGATATCAGCAAGCTCCCGCTCTACAACTTCGAATACGACGACCCCAACGTCCCCGATGTCTCTGAACCAAACGAGTACAAGCAATTCCGGCAGCTCATCAAGGAATCACACGGAATTCTTTTCGTCACCCCAGAAAACAACCGCACGATTCCCGCTTGCCTGAAAAATGCTGTGGACATTGGATCTAAGCCAAACTCCGACGTGGTATGGAAGAACAAACCAATGGGAATCATCAGCCATTCGGTGGGTCGAATGGGCGGTTACAGCTCCCAGAAGAATCTCCGCTTGGCGCTCTCCTACTTCGACATGCCGAGTGTAGGGCAGCCCGAGGTATTCCTCGGGCAATCCCCTTCCCTCATCGCAGACGACGGTGAGTTTGCCAATGAAGGCACCCGAGATTTCGTTGCGGACTATGTCAACCGGGTCGCAGACCTCGTCGTTCAAGTAAATTCCTAGTCCCACCCGACTGGCAAAAATTACCCCCCCAGTTACATCGGTCGCTGAACCCAGCGGCCATCTTCGTTCTCCACTCGGATTATCGACGGCTCCAATTCACCCCAGCGGTTTTCAACGATAGACCCAGACCGCTGAAAATTGTTGGTATTGTTACCCCTTCAGCGCCCACTTCGCGCCATCGGCGGTGTCCGTGACCTCAATACCGGCCTCGGCCAAGCGATCCCGGACCTCATCCGCGGTCGCCCAATCCTTGGCTGCGCGCGCTTCGGCCCGGCGTACCAGCTCCGACTTCACCAGCACATCAAGGGCACCCATCGCGGCATCCGATCCACCCGTGGTAGCCTTGGTGGACTCCAGCCACGTTTCGCTGAACGGGTCCACACCCAGCACAGCCGCCATCGCGCGGACTTCCCCGCCAATCTGTGCCAGCTCCGCACGCTTCGCCTCGTCCAACTTACCTTCGAGCAGCTTGTTGCCCTCGCGCACCCGTTCATGGATCTGAGCTAACGCCTGAGGCACCGCCAGATCCTCGTCCATTTTCGCGGCGAAGGCATCCGTTACCTCACCAGCCGGAATGGTCTCGGGCAAGCTTGTGGCGTCGGAACCAGAAAGAGAACCAGCCGCACGCAACAGAAACTTCTCGATGCGACGGTAACCGGCAGCGGCCTCACCCAATGCCGTTTCCGAGTATTCCAACATCGAGCGGTAATGAGCGCTACCCAGGTAATAGCGCAGCTCAACGGGACGAACGAGCTTCAGCACGTTGGGGATGCTCAACACATTGCCTAGAGACTTAGACATCTTCTCGCCGCTCATGGTCACCCAGCCGTTATGCATCCAGTAGCGGGCGAAACCGTCGCCTGCGGCGGTAGCTTGCGCAGCCTCGTTCTCGTGATGCGGGAACTGTAGATCCAGGCCACCGCAGTGAATATCGAACTCGCCACCCAAATAGGTGGTTGCCATAGCGGAGCACTCGATGTGCCAACCTGGTCGACCGCGACCCCAAGGGGTATCCCAGGCGGGCTCACCGGGCTTGGCTGCTTTCCACATCGTGAAGTCACGCGGATCGCGCTTGCCTGTGCCGGCGGATTCGCCCTGGTCCATCTCGTCCAGCTTCTGCCCCGACAGGAAACCGTAGTTCTCGATAGTCGCAGGCTGCGCGTATACATTGCCATCGGCCGCATAACCGTGACCGTTGTCGATGATCCGCTGCATGTACTCAATCATCTGCGGGATGTGCCCGGTGGCGCGTGGTTCAATCGAAGGCGGGGCCACCCCCAATTGGTCATAAGCCCAGCTAAAGGCACGTTCGTGCGTTGCAGCCCACTCCCACCACGGGCGACCGTTTTCGGCGGCTTTAGTCAGAATCTTGTCATCGATATCCGTCACGTTACGCACAAACGCCACGTCCAGCCCCTTCGCCTGCAGCCAATTACGCAGGATGTCGAAGGCCACACCACTGCGGACGTGCCCGATGTGCGGGATGGATTGCACGGTAGCGCCACACAGGTAGATGGAAGCGTGCCCCTCACGGGCCGGTTCAAAATCGCGGAGTTGGCGGGTGGCAGTATCGTAGATTCGCAAAGTCACAATCGTCATTGTACGTAGGAGTACCCACTGTGAAGCTAGCTACCATACATTTTCCACCCGGATCGGCGTACCGGGGTGACCTCCGCGGTTCCTCTCGTGGCGATTGGGTTCCTATTGCCGTCACGTCCTTTTCTTTCGAGGAAGGTCACGGCCGCGGGGTGTTGCTGCCTTTTTCGCTCGACGCCCACCTGCCATTTGACCTCAATGTAGACCAGGCCATCATGGCTGAGCTGCCGGAGATTTCTTTTTCCGCCGCCCAGTTGGGGCCGGTAATCCCGAAGCCCGGAAAGATTTTCTGCGTGGGGTTGAATTACCGCGAGCACATCGAGGAAATGGGGCATCCTATTCCGGATCATCCCACCTTGTTCGTGAAATACGCCAGCGCGTTGGCTGCGCCGTTTGCCGATATCGTGGTGCCGCCAGGGATGCAAGACAAGGCGGATTATGAAGGCGAATTAGCGGTGGTCATCGGTGCGAGCGAAAGCAACACGGAAGGATCCAAGAGTGGGATTCCCCGCCCCACCATCGCCGGTTACACGATTATGAATGACTTTTCCCAGCGCGATTGGCAGTACCGCACGCAGCAGTGGCTGCAGGGGAAGAACTTGGATCGTTCCAGCGGTTTTGGCCCGTGGCTGACCACCGCGGACGAATACGATCCGGTGGCAGACGGCGCGATGCTGCGCACGTGGGTCAATGGAGAGTTACGCCAGGAACACTCTGTGGCGGACTTGGTATTCAAACCGGCTGAGTTAGTGGAATACATCAGTAATTTCGCCACGCTGGAGCCCGGTGACGTGATCGTCACTGGTACGCCCGAGGGCGTGGGCCATGGCATGACGCCGCCGTGCTACCTAGCCCACAATGACGAGGTGAGGATCGCTATCGACGGGCTGGGGGAAATCTGTAACCGTATAGACACGACGAAATATCCAGCTCAGTAATTGTCTCTCAAAAGGTATTCTCGGGTACCGACACCAGAATTAAAAACTAACCGAAGAGCGAGTAGCCCTTCTTCATCGGAGAACGCACGAGCGCAAACAAAACGACAGTTAAAACTCCGACCAAAACAATGACATTCGTCTTAGCGGGCCAAAAAACAGGCAAACACTTACTCGGTAAAACGGATATCAGAATGCATTGAGCTGCCGTGGTCAGCAAGACTGTATAAAACGCCCTCCGAATTGTCGTTAGAAAACAGGCAACAAAGAGGACAGCTAAGGAAATCAGGGTGTATTGGAGCATACCGCCGTTACCAAGCAGAGCGACAACCACGCACTCAGCCAAACACACCAACAAGAATAACCAATCACACACTACCCATGATTGATGAGAACTCTCTTCCAAAATAGAGAGACGACTCTCCCAAAATACAACTACAGAACTCACCAATGCAGTAGAAAACACAAAATTGAAAGGAATAAACCCAGCCGAGTTCCACGAGGCCCACGGCACAGGGATAGATGTAGTCCCCAGCATTACAGCACCCACCAGGCAAATGACATGAATGACCAGCACGAGCGGCACTGAATGGCCTTTACAATACAATGGAACCCTCGATAAAGAATTCACCATTGTCCCTGGCACTCCCGGTTGACATGTCTAGCGATCATTCGAACATCGATTCCCTGATTCGTCCCGTGTAATCCGCGCCACTTTCCCGACGAAGTCAAGACAGCGGATTCCAAGTCTTCTAATTCCAGATCAGGCAGTGCGTCGGCAAGAGACAGCTCGCCATCTTCGGAGCTCCAGCACGAACGAGAATTCTTCAGTTCTGGTTCATGTACAAGTAGCTGCGTGAGTATATATTTTCTAACCTCACGCTCGTCACTGGTGCGCGCGAATAGCAGATGCCGATCAGACACCAGTTCGGTATCAACTAAGCGGTACCCTCGAACTCCAAGGGAGTTCCACACCCTCTCATTCGCAACACGTTGCTCTGCTGGCGTTTCAGGCCATAAGCAAATATCTCCCTCACAGCGCATCGCATCCTCAGGACGAGGAACGGCCAAATCGTAATTTCCCTGTTTAGCTACGCCATATCCAGCACAAGCGACTAACCCAAGGACAACAATACTAAAGAACTTCGTCAATAGCACGGGTTTTTGCCTTCTATTAAATGTCAACACCAGAATGAAAGCGCCCGCAAGAATTGACCCCAACACCAATATCGACGACTTCCACAAAATTGGATCAATTTGCTGGGAAATCGAGCAACAAGAAGTGTATGGTTGACCGAACATTTGTCGCCATGCCACGTTCCCCATGGTTACCGGGTAGGCTGCAAGGATAAACGGCACGAACAGTCCCAGCGCAGCCGCCACCACCGCCGGAAGATAGAGTCCTAGCGCAGCACCAAAAGCGATCCACGTCATCGATTGAAGACAGATAGTCAACGCACCCATAATCAGATCCGTTGACAAGTTAAAAGATCCTGTTGTTAATAATTGTGCCACCAAATATATCGACGGGGCCAAAATCCCAAAAACGGCCGCGTACCCTAACGATCGGAAGGCAATTCTTCCTATCAATATTCCTGACGTGCGCGATCGCACCAAGCCTTTAAAACGAGCCATTTCTTTGGCTCCAATTAACCCTAATGCAGGGCCAAGTACATAAAACAGCCCAAGGCTGTTCGAAACAATGTTCGGAATTGTTCTAGAGGGCAGAGCATTGACATTTACACTCCACAGCGCAAGCACAAAAGCACCGCAGAGCAAGCCAATGTTGGTTAAGAGGACTCGGTTCACCGTCAACGCCCCCTCCTAAAGGCCACAGCCAGAGCGTGAGTGTAATCTGAACAATCAGAAGATCGGCGTGACCCACTAGAGTCATTCGCGAGGTTCAAGAATTCCTCAACAGTCCCCTGGAAGTCAACTGCACCCCGATTCAAGACAACTACGTCTAGAAATGGTGCTTCGATCTCAAGTGGCTGATGGCTAGACACCCACAGCCCTACACCGGAATTGGCGATTGATTCGTACAGATCCTGCAAGTCGCGTTTAGCTAGGGGATCCAAAGCGGCACTAGGCTCGTCGAGCAGGACAAATTCTGCACGAGAATTTAGAGCTGTAGCAATTTGAAGTCGCGCTTGCTGTCCTCCCGACAGTTGCCGGCATTCTTTATCGCGCTGGGAATTTAACCCCACAAAGCTAATCCAATGACGCGCATCCTGTTTACTATCAGACCATCCTGCACCATTGAGCCATGCAACATAAGCCACGTAATCAATCACACGAAAGCCGCGTATGCCTTCAAAACGTTGTGGAACATAGACAGCTTTTCCTAGTTCAGGAACGTGACCGCTTTTAGGACGCAACTGCTTGGCCAATAGCCTCATGAGTGTTGTTTTCCCCGCACCATTGGTTCCTAGCAACACGGTTGGCCGTCCGGTAATCTTTAACCCCGTAACGGTCACGCCTTCTCGAGTGCGCGGATAATGGAAGCTAAAGGTGGCAGCTTGATTCAAAGATTCACTCCCCATCTAGAAGTACATGTTGAAGTTTTTCGCGCTTGTTGACTGCCAGCCCCAGGTGTGTAGCTTGAAAAAGTACGTGGCATGACCTGGGTACCCCCACCCCACTCGGGTCGGGCGACCGAGCATTGGCTTATACACTTACTCATAAGCTCCCTCTGGTGAAGACCTTTATCAACTTTTGTAGATTACCCCCCGGGAGCCATGTCAACAGCTACTTGTTCGGTTTCCACACCACCGCTGTAGCAACCGCGGCTACCCCCTCACCACGGCCCGTAAAGCCCATGTGATCGGTAGTTGTGGCGGACACCGAAACTGGTGCGCCGATCAGGTCGCCCATAACCTTTTCCGCTTCCTTCCGGCGCGTTCCCATCTTCGGGCGGTTCCCCACCATCTGTACTGCCGCATTGCCAATAACGAACCCCTTGGATTCCAGCAACGCCCGACATTCCTTCAGCAGTCGTGCACCCGAGACATCGTCGTATTTTTTTTGTCCCACCCCAACGAAGCTTCCCAAATCCCCCAGCCCCGCCGCAGAGAGCAGCGCATCCACCACCGCATGAGCCACTACGTCACCATCGGAGTGTCCCTCACAACCGTCTTGCCCTTCCCACAGCAGGCAGGCCATCCAGCAGTCCTTCCCTGCTTCCACCTGGTGGGCATCGGTGGCAATTCCAACTCGAGGGATAATCATGAAGGTCGGCTCCTTGTATAGTCTTATTCTTCCATTCCGGCCAGCAGCATTTCTGCCACCCGGTAGTCCATTTCCGTGGTGATCTTCATTGCCAGGAGATGCCCCGGCACAGCGACCACCTCATAGCCCGCCATCTCCATGAGGGACGCATCATCCGTAGCTTCTTGCACCGAGTCCAAGCCGTGCTTTTCGGTGGGATGGGCCGAGCCAATCTCCACCGCGTTCAGATACCGCTCGTTTGCATCCAGCAACTGATCAAACCGGAAAACCTGCGGTGTTTGTGCTGCTCGGAGCATGCTTCGTGGCGGGGTGGACACGACCTTTTCTGCCCCATCTAACCGCGCGACCGCGTGACTAACTTGCGCCCCCAGCGGCTCGATCACCTTGATGGTATCGGCTACGGGTAACACCGGGATCGCGCCCGACTGTGCATCGCCCGCTGCAGTGACAACTTCCGCTACCAGCTGAGCGGGGACTAGGCAGCGCGCGGCGTCGTGAATAAGAACCAACGAATCCGGCCGACCGGCGGCAAGGGGCTGAACCTTTTGCAGGCCAGCGTAAACGGAGTCAACCCGCTCGCTGCCTCCTAATTCTATTCCGACGCCCATCGGGGCCCACGACAGTTTGTTTTCCGGGTGGTTCACAATTTCCCGGGCTGCGTCCACCATGTCAGGACTGACCAACACGATGGCATGACCCACCGACTGGGATTCAGCCAGCGCGTCGAGACTGCGTTCCAACAGCGTGCGACCGCGTAACTTGACGAATGCCTTCGGGGTATCAAATCCCAACCGCGTTCCGCTGCCGGCGGCGGCGACCAGCGCGAAGACGTGATCCGTATTGATCATGGGTATGCGTTACTCCGTGTGCACCGTACTTGAATCCACCGAGAAGCGAACCGCCCCCTCCCCCACGCGCACCGCTGTCATAGGGGAATGCGCACAAGGGCTGGCAGCGGGGCGGCGATTAATCCTCGTCCTCATCCAATTCTTCATCGAGATCGATTGGAGTGCCAGGGCGCTTGGGATCCTCATCTTCGATGCCTGCTGCCCGTGCGGCCTCGGCTGCCTCGCGGTGACGCTTAATCGCCTCCTGCATTTCTTCCAAGAGGGCATCGGTCTTCTTGTCGTCCACCCCCTCAGCCAAGGCCAGCTCACCGACGAGGATCTGCCGCGCCTTAGCAAGCATCCGCTTCTCACCTGCGGACAAGCCCCGGTCCTGATCGCGGCGCCACAGGTCACGAACCACTTCGGCGACCTTGTTGACGTCACCGGAAGTCAGACGCTCCTGGTTAGCCTTGTAGCGGCGGGACCAGTTGCCGGCTTCTTCCACATCGGTTTCGCGAAGGACGGAAAAGACCTTGCGAAGCCCTTCCTCGCCGACCACATCGCGCACACCCACCTTTTCCGCGTTAGCTGCGGGAACGCGAACCGAAAGGTCCCCTTGGTTGATGCGGAGAACCAGGTAGTCGACCTTCTCCCCCTTGAACTCGCGCTGCTCGATCCCCTCGATCACGGCGGCACCGTGGTGCGGGTAAACGACTGTGTCTCCGACCTTGAACTCCATGAGTGAGAGAACTCATCCTTCCTTGGGGGGCTATAACCACTTTCGCCTAGGGCAAGTCAACCTAGGGGTTTTAACCAGCTGGCTTTCAGATTCTACCCCAGACTGCAGTTGGGCACCGAGGCTGCCCCGGCCTGTCAACGGACATGACGGGGCTGCCCTTGAGTGCACACAATCGATTAAAGGGCCGGAACACCCGCCTTCCACCCTTATTTGGGGCGAAAAACCCATCAAATGCCCCCGCCATAGGTCAGCAGCGCAAACACAACTATGTATTCGCGGTGCGAAGGGTTTAATCTATTGGCTAGACGTTTATTGCATTATCGCCTCAGATGGAGGATCTCATCGTGAAGTCCCAGAAGTCGACCGCCACGCGTGCTGCGTTGGCTGCCGTGGCCGCTGGTTCCGCCTTGGCCTTGACCGCCTGCGGTGCAGGTCACATCTCTCAGACGGCCAATCAAGTTCCCGCCGTGAACGGCGTGTTCGCACAGGCCGGTAAGCAGATTTCTCTGCGCGATGTAGCCGTTGTTGTGGATCCAAACAACCAGCTTTCCGTGAAGTTCACTGCTGGCAACGTTGACCAGGTCGGCAAGAAGGTTAACCTCCAGTCCGTGAAGGTAGACGGCAAGCCCGTCACCCTTCAGGGTGATAAGGCCGTTGGCCCCAACTGCTCCCTCGTTGCGGACTACAAGGATGCCGTTGATTCGATGAAGAAGGGTGGCCAGCAGGGTTCCTGCAACAGCTACGTCACCACCTCCATCTCCGGCCTGACCGGTGCGCACATCGGTGGTCAGAAGGAAGTTGAGATCAAGTTCGATACCGGCAGTGCAAAGGTCAACGCTCCTATCGTTGCTTACACCCCGAAGGCCGGCACCCTGAACCGCGATGCCGAGACCCACGTCTCCACCGACGCCCCAAAGGCTGGCGGCGAGCACCAGCACTAAGCACCCGCAGCGGAGGGGTCGCGCGCGTTTCCCTATTTCAACGCGCTCGATAAAGCCCCTGTTCGAATATCAAACCGGCCGGGCACCATTGCGTGTCCGGCCGGTTGTTTATTGTGGACCCCATGGCCAAGACCTCAAAGAAGAACACCGTCTACACGTGCACTGCGTGTGAGTACCAGATCTCCAAGTGGATGGGCCGCTGCCCCTCGTGCGGTGAATGGGGAACACTTGAGGAAAAAGCGCCGGCCACGGCCATTGTGGGTAGTCGCGCTGCTGTCAGCAGCTCCGCGGGGTTGATTCCCAGCAGCGCCGCAGCACAGCCGGTCACCAAGATCGATCCAACCATTGCCAACCACCGGCCCAGTGGCTTGGCCGAGCTGGACCGCGTGTTGGGCGGTGGCATCGTGCCCGGTAGCGCGGTTCTCTTGGCGGGCGAGCCCGGGGTGGGAAAGTCCACGCTCCTTCTGGAGGTAGCCGCGCGATGGGCAAAACTGGGACGAACCGTATTGATCCTCACCGCGGAAGAATCCGTGGGACAAGTGCGCCACCGGGCAGAACGCACAGGCGCATTGGACGATCGACTGTACTTGGCCAATGAAAACGACTTGGAGCGCGCCCTCGCTCACATTGAAGCCGTGAAACCTGAACTCGTGATCGTGGACTCACTGCAAACCATGCAGGCAACAGGTGTAGAAGGAGTGGCCGGTGGTGTAACCCAAACCCGATCGGTAACGTCCACACTCACGACCTTCGCCAAGGCCTCCGGCACCCCAGTCATCGCGATTGGTCATGTGACGAAGGAGGGCAATGTAGCCGGCCCCCGTACCATCGAGCACCTCGTGGATGTGGTGTTGAACTTCGAAGGGGATAAGCACTCGGCCCTGCGCTTTTTGCGAGGTATCAAAAACCGTTTCGGTGCTACCGACGAAGTCGGTTGTTTCGAACAAACCGCACACGGCATCCGCGAAGTCAGCGATCCCTCAGGTCTTTTCTTGCACCACCGCACCGAATCCGTTACCGGCACGGCCATCACCGTCACGATGGATGGTCGCCGGGCCATGGTCTCCGAGGTGCAAACCCTCGCCGTCAACTCCGATATCCGAAACCCGAAACGCTACGTCACTGGGATCGATGCGGGGCGCGTCTCCATGAACCTGGCCGTACTCTCCGAACGCTGCGGCTTGCGTTTGACCGAAAAGGAAGTCTACGCAGCCACCGTCGGGGGCATCCGCATCCAGGAGCCCGCTGCCGACCTCGCCCTAGTGTTGGCCTTGGCAAGCACTGCCACTGGCCACCCGCTCCCCCTGGGGGCGATCGCGGTAGGAGAAGTGGGCCTGGGCGGAGAAGTCCGGCGCGTTCCACAATTAACCCAACGGCTAGCCGAGGCGTCCCGCCTGGGTTTCACCTCAGCAGCAGTTCCCAAAAACTGCCTTTACGATGCCCCTAAGAACATGAAAGTCACGGAAGTAGGCCACCTCTACGAGGCCGTGAAGTGGGCAGGTTTGAAGGTTGCTGCTGGTTAAAGGTTGCTGCAGGCTTGAACGTTACTGCTGGCTAAGCGTTACTGCAGGTTAAACGTGGCGGGCTTGGACGTGTTATCACCCACGTGCGCGTACAAAAGGTAACCGCCGGGCCCCACGGGTTGTCGCGCTTCACATGCGCTCGGAGCACTGGTCGTGCGCGACCAAGAGTTCAACGAATACTTGGCGGATTCCCCTGCCTTGATTACACGCTCGCCTGAAGCCCCTGGTTCATTACAATCTAGGTCACCCCACACACGCTGGTAGTTGTTGAGCGTGAAGACCTCGAAGCTCAACTTGTCTTGATCCAAGTCGATCGTGCAATCGGCGGCGGTGGGGTTATTGATGGTGACAAAGAAGTTCGGCACCGCATCCGGCGCGAAAGAAGGTGCGCCAGGCTTCGCGATTACTTCCAGGTCCGACAAACCACAGGTGTCCTTCTTCGGTTTACCTTCGTCCTTTGCGGTCTCACTGGGGGTCTGGGATTGCTCCTTATTCTTGTCCGATTCTCCCGGCGCGGAACTTTCACTCCTCGTCTCTGTCGGAGTGGCACTGTCGCTGGCAGCCACCGACGAGGTCTGGGTGGTCTGGGCCTTTTGATTCGACGCCGCATTCTGCGTTTCCTCGTCCCCACCCAGAGACCCGATCAACCACCACAACAGTAGCAACACCAGCACCAGCACCACGACGGCAGCGATACGCCGGCGCTTGTAGACCTCGGGGGGTAGCGGCTTGCGGGAGTTCGGATCAGTCACGGGGCTCACCCTAGCCGATTGGTGCGCTCGCCTGCGGTAATGACACGTCTTGGAACGTCAAAATTCGCCGCATTTTAGGCGCTGGGTTCACCAGTTTCAATGTCCAAGCCGAACCCAACCAGGGGCTCCGCGCGGCCGTCCGACAGACGATAGCGCAATCCCACGACGGCACACCGCCCATCCTTGACGCGCGCTTGGATCTCAGGGGATCGATCCACGATGTGATCCGCGATTTCCCGCACGTGGTTCTTCTCGAACTCATCGGAGCCCTCGAACCCCTTCTTCCGTGCTGACAACAGGGAGGGCGTAACCTTCTCCACCAGCACGCGTTGGAATCCATCTGGAAGATCTCCGCCATCGAGAGCGTTCTGGGCAGCCTTCACAGCCCCGCAGCTCTCGTGACCGAGGACCACAACCAGAGGCACGCCTAGGCCATCAACGGCGAATTCCAGGCTTGCGAGTACGGAGAGGTCCGTAATCTCACCCGCCGTACGGATGACGAACAGGTCCCCTAGGCCTTGATCGAAAACGATCTCTACGGGCACGCGCGAATCCGAACACGCTAGTACCACGGCATGCGGGCGCTGCCCTTGGGTAAGGGTTTGGCGACGACCGGGGCCTTGATTGGGGTGGTCACTATTATCTTGCATAAAGCGCTCATTGCCTGTGCGCAGCGCTTCCCAAGCTTGTTGGGGTGTCATTTCGTGCGGGCTTGTCATACGTTTAATTCTGCCTTGGATAGACTTATTTTTGCTATGCCAACCCCTGACTACCCCCTCGCCACCTCCGCGGAAGGGCGCCTCAGCGCCTACCCCATAGACCGGCTACAGTTCGCTCGCGATCTTAACCACTGGTTCGCCCGCCACGGTCGCGTGTTGCCCTGGCGCCACCCAGATACCTCGCCGTGGGCAATTCTAGTGAGCGAAGTCATGTCGCAGCAAACCCCCGTTTCTCGGGTCATCCCCCTGTGGGAAGCATGGATGAGGAGGTGGCCCCAGCCCGCAGATTTAGCTGTCGCCTCCAAGGCCGAAGTTTTGCTAATGTGGGCCAACCTCGGCTATCCGCGCCGTGCGCTCCGGTTGCAGGAGTGTGCCCGTGATTGCACTCAGCGCCACGACGGGAACGTGCCCGATACCATCGCCGAACTCGAATCCCTTTCTGGTATCGGTTCCTACACAGCCCGCGCTGTGGCCGCTTTTGCATTCGAGCAAGCAGTCCCCGTGGTCGATACCAACGTGCGCCGTGTACTTCACCGAGTAGTTTTCGGCTCTTATTTGCAGGGGCCGGCGCGCGCACGGGACTTGGTGGATGTCGCCGAATTGATGCCGTGGGTGGATCCAGATCCGTTTTTGGTTCGACGCCACGTCAAACCCCATCATCACGATCCTCAGGCACACGAGGATGCACAGATGATGACCGCATCCCTCATGGAGCTGGGGGCACTTATATGCCGAGCCAAGAACCCGCAATGTGATCAGTGCCCTGTGCGGAAACACTGTCAGTGGGTAGCCGCGGGTCGACCAGAGCCCTCAGCACAGCAGAAAGCATCCGCCGCCAAACGCGTTCAGAAGTTCGAAGGCACCGACCGGCAGGTGCGGGGCAAAATTATGGGTTTACTGCGTTCTCGCAAAGACTCACGCGCCACTCGTGCCGAGATCGATCTGCTGTGGCACGACAAAGCACAGCTCACCCGGGCAGTGAATTCTCTGGTTGCAGACGGGTTAGCGGAGCGCACCGACGGGCATCGGCAAGACGCAACCACCAGTAACGATCCCTCGAACGCAGCGCCCACGGAGGGAATAGCAGAGCACACCGAGGCCCGAGGAGAACGCGCAACAGTTAACCGCAACCGATCTGAACCAAAGCCCGAAACCGGATTAACCGGGCTGCGTTTGCCCACATAGTTCGGCTTTTAATCAACGCAATAGTTGCCGCAGAACATCGCAGACCTGCAAGAGTCCGGGAAGCTCCGCGCAAGAATTACATCAATTTCCGAAGTATTTTCCGTTACGTGGCAAAAATATGTCTGCGGTAAAACTATAGTCATCATTCATGAGAACCTCACTAGTATCTTTCATCTCGCAGCGGGTGTGCAAAGCATCAGCTTCTGTGGCGCTAGCTTGTGGCGTCGGAATTGGTAGTGCCGTAGGTGGTGCCGGCCTGGCAGCCGCCCAGCCGGCACCGAGCCCCTCCTACGATGCGGCGGAAGGTTCGGCCCGTGGATCTGCAGCATCGGGGTCCTCCTCCGCCCTGGGATCCTCCCAAGGACCGGCGGACATGCTGTCATCTAATACATGGGGGGCTTTGGATCGCAATGCGCGCGGGTTCTACGATTCCCTTCCAGCGACTGTGTCGGGCAACCCCGGCGATGTCATCAAGCGGGCACCGAGCCAATTTGCCTTTGGACTGCCATTCGTCGACTGGATGATGTCGAAGTCCGAGCGCGTGGCCTATGTGTCCACTGACAACAACGGTCAACGAATCCCAGTCACCGGAACCGTACTGCGCTCGTCTCAGCCATGGACAGGAAAAGGGCCGCGACCTTTGCTTACTATTGCACCCGGCACCCAGGGCAGTGGCGATGCGTGTGCTCCGGGAAAGCTGTTGTCGGTGGGGCTGGAATATGAGGCCATTCCGGTGGCAGGCGCCTTGGCGCGTGGCTGGAATGTTGCTCTGACCGACCTGCCCGGTTTGGGCACCTCCCGCCAACACACCTACATGAACCGCGTGGAGCAAGGGCAAGCCACCATCGATATGGCCCGTGCGGCTGTCAACTTGAACGTAAAGGGCATCACCTCGGCCTCTCCAGTGGCGTTCTATGGATACTCCCAGGGCGGTGGCGGATCCGCAGCTGCCGTGGAGCTGGCTCCCACCTATGGCAAGGGTATTAACGTGGTCGCGGGTTACGCCGGGGGTACACCAGCCAACCTGGCCCAAACCGCAGCTGCGATTGATCGCAAGCCTCTGGCCGGGGTTTTGGGATATGCCATCAATGGTTTCATTGCCGCGAAACCAGAACTCAAACCCTTGGTTGATGATTTACTCAACGATAAAGGTAAGCGGTTGCTAGAGCAGACTGCCGATGAATGCATTCCGCAGTCCCTAGCCCGGCATGCGTATGTAGATACCCGGACCCTCACCAAATCCGGTAAGTCCTTGGAGCAGCTCGCCCAGCAGGAGCCACTGAAGTCCGTCTTGGCTGATCAGGAAATCGGTCACAGGCCACCTAACGTTCCAGTATTCGTTGGGCATGGAAAAAACGACGATTCCATTCCTGTGCAGGGCGCTCGCACGATGGCACGGCAGTGGTGCGAGGCCGGGACGTCGGTATACTACCGCGAAACCCCGTTGCCTCCGGTCGCTCCGTTGATTGACCACGTATTACCGATGTTGGACAATCTGGCTCCGGCCATGAACTGGCTGGATGCCGTTTTCCGTGGGAAGCCCTACCCCACCACGAGTTGCGGTAATATTCCGCGCTAGCCCACAAAGAAAACCAGCATAAAAACCGGCCCCCGGCGCACTTGGGGTAGTGCACCGGGGGCCGGTCTCTGGTTCTTCTAGCTTCAGGTACGAACCGGAAAGCCTCAAGGGAAGGGCAGCCGGAGTCCTTACTGCTCCTTAGACCAGTTTCCTTCACCGGATTCCTGGGCAGTGTCGTAAGCCTCGTCCTCTGGCACCTGTTTCTCAGCGGCTCCAACGACAGCCTCTTGAGCCTCATCTGCGGGGCTTGCTTCCTCTGCCTCAGGCAGTGGCTTCACCTTGGTACCGAAAACGAACTTCGCATCCTTGCCGTTGGACTCGCCGTCCCAATTTTCCACGTCTACGGTGACGATCTCTCCTGCCCCGATCTCTCCGAAGAGGATCTTCTCGGACAGGTGGTCCTCGATCTCGCGCTGAATTGTACGACGCAGTGGGCGAGCACCCAATACGGGATCGAAACCACGCTTGGCCAGCAGGTTCTTGGCCTGCTCGGAAATCTCTAGTCCCATGTCCTTTTGCTCCAGCGCATTGGTGACACGACGCAACAACAGGTCCACCATCTGAACGATCTGTTCCTTGGTGAGCTGGTGGAAAACAACGATGTCGTCAATACGGTTAAGGAACTCAGGGCGGAAGTGCTTCTTCAGCTCATCGTGCACCTTGTCCTTCATGCGCGCGTACTGCGTGGATTCATCGTCTTCCCCACCGCTGGAGAAGCCCATGCCAACGGCCTTGGAAATGTCCCTAGTGCCTAGGTTTGACGTGAAGATCAGCACGGTGTTCTTGAAGTCGACCATGCGACCTTGCCCATCGGTGAGGCGACCGTCTTCCAAAACCTGCAACAAGGTGTTGTAAATCTCGGAATGCGCCTTTTCAATCTCGTCAAACAAAACAACGCTGAATGGTTTGCGCCGAACCTTCTCGGTCAGCTGGCCACCTTCGTCATATCCAACGTATCCCGGAGGGGCACCGAACAGGCGAGAAGCTGTGAACTTGTCATGGAACTCACCCATGTCGATCTGCACTAGAGCGTCATCCTCACCGAACAGGAATTCCGCCAGTGCCTTGGAGAGCTCCGTCTTACCCACACCTGATGGACCAGCGAAGATGAAGGAACCCGATGGGCGCTTGGGATCCTTGAGGCCTGCACGAGTACGACGGATGGCGCGAGATACTGCCTTGACTGCATCTTCTTGGCCGATGATGCGCTTATGCAGCTCATCTTCCATGCGCAGCAGACGGGAGGACTCTTCCTCGGTCAGCTTGAAGACCGGGATGCCCGTCCACGTGCCCATGACCTCAGCAATCTGCTCCTCGCCGACCTCTGCAACCTCGTCGAGCTCGCCAGCGCGCCAAGCCTTTTCCTTTTCCTCACGCTCTTCGGTCAGCTTGCGCTCATCATCGCGGAGAGCTGCTGCCTTCTCGAAGTCCTGTTCATCGATGGCCGCTTCCTTCTTGGTGCGGACTGCTGCAATCTTCTCATCGACTTCGCGGATGGACTTCGGTGCCGTCATCCGCTTGATGCGCATACGCGCACCGGCCTCATCAATGAGGTCCACGGCCTTATCCGGCAAGAAGCGGTCGGTGATGTAGCGATCTGCCAACTGCGCTGCCGCCGCGAGTGCGCCATCTGTGATGGACACGCGGTGGTGTGCCTCGTAGCGATCGCGCAGGCCCTTGAGAATCTCGATGGTCAGATCAACGGATGGCTCCGGTACCTGAACCGGCTGGAAACGGCGTTCCAGGGCTGCATCCTTTTCGATGTGCTTACGGTACTCGTCCAGCGTGGTGGCACCGATTGTCTGGAGCTCACCACGCGCCAGCTTGGGCTTGAGGATGCTTGCAGCATCGATCGCGCCCTCCGCAGCCCCGGCGCCAACCAGGGTGTGGATCTCATCGATGAACAGAATGATGTCTCCCCGTTGGTTGATCTCCTTGAGCACCTTCTTCAAGCGCTCTTCGAAGTCACCGCGGTAACGGGAACCGGCGACCAGGGAACCCAGATCCAACGAGTAGAGCTGCTTATCTTTCAACGTCTCCGGCACACGACCGTTGACGATGTCCAACGCTAAGCCCTCAACAACTGCAGTCTTACCCACACCCGGCTCGCCGATCAGCACAGGGTTGTTCTTGGTACGGCGACTGAGGACCTGCATCACGCGCTCAATTTCCTTTTCGCGCCCCACTACCGGATCGAGCTTGCCGTCCTTGGCAGCCTGGGTGAGGTTGCGACCGAACTGATCAAGCACCAGAGAATTCGATTTCTGGCCAATCTTGCTACCGCTAGTAGCGCTCGCAGCGGAGCCCACGCCAGCAGCTGCGGGCTCACCCTCGCCCTCTTCGGAGCTCTCGTTGCCCTCATAGCCGCTGAGCAGCTGAATAACCTGCTGACGCACGCGGGAAAGGTCGGCGCCCAGCTTCACCAGAACCTGGGCAGCTACTCCCTCACCCTCACGGATCAAACCGAGCAGGAGGTGTTCCGTTCCGATGTACTTATGGCCCAGTTGGAGTGCCTCGCGTAGCGCCAGTTCCAGTACCTTCTTGGCACGCGGAGTAAACGGGATGTACCCGCTTGGCGGATGACCGCCAGTGCCAATGATTTCTTTAACCTCGGTACGCACGGCGTCGAGAGAAATACCCATGGACTCCAGCGCCTTGGCCGCGACCCCCTCGCCCTCTTGAATGAGGCCAAGCAGGATGTGTTCCGTGCCGATGTAATTGTGGTTCAGCGCACGGCCTTCGTCCTGCGCTAGCACAACAACGCGACGAGCGCGATCGGTGAACCTCTCAAACATGGTGTACTCCCTCTTCTTTCTGGTGGAAGGTCTGCTGCCCACCATAGTGGTGCGACCCGACAACAACGATTGCCTTTGTACTAACAACCGCCTCTACTCGTCTTATTCCGACGCCCCCACGCCCCCAGCCACCTCACTATTCGCAGGTCACAAGCTTATTCTGACTCAAGCTTCCCGGGTGTCCGCCTTCAGCGAACACCCTATGAGAGCAACGAGGAATCGTATCCCTAAACAAATAAATATTTTCTCAAAACTCCTCCATACCCCCACGCCCTACGCTAACGTCAAGACCACGTCACCACATGAGTGGAAATACACAACCATTCAACAATTAACCAGCAGATATATTCAAAAAACCTGCTGGGAAAGGTCCGGATTGATGAACGCTGCAGCGATGTCTCCCAAACTAACTTTGCGCGACCATGCCGATACCGTGGGCACCCTCGCCAAAGGCACAGTCCCGCTTTTCAAGTCTGGTGTACTGGGCCCTATGACCCCCATGGCTGCAGGTAAAGCGCTGCAATCGATGTACCAGTGGCGCTTCCTTCCGGCCGGGTTGCTCTCCATCGGCGCAGCTCGCGACCCGTTCCATACGGCAATCATCGACGACGCTGGTTCGATGACGTACTCCGAACTGCACGAGCAGACCAATACGCTGGCTCGCGCCCTGTTCCGCAGCGGTGTGCGTGAGCGCGACAAGATCGGTGTACTGTGCCGTAACCACCGCGGTCTCATCCTCACCCTGTGTGCCCACGGGCGCTTGGGTACGGACATCGTTTTCTTCAACACTGGTTCCTCGGCCGAGCAAACCCGCGCGGTTCTTACCGAGCAAAAGGTCGATGTAATGTTCATCGACGAGGAATTCCTGCCGCTATTGCCGAAGGACTTCAATGGCGCGCACGTGATTGTCGCTTGGGAATTCGGCGACACCCTGGGACTGAGCCGCGAAGCGGAGGCCGCCCAAAAGCCCCAGAGCAATGTTCGCGATGCCATCGACAGCGGTGATTACGCCACCCGCAGCAACGAGTGGGCCAGCCTGCATGAGGTTCTACGGACCACACCAGAAGATCTCACTGTCCCCTCCCGTCCACGAATGGGCCGCACGATTATCTTGACCTCGGGCACTACTGGTACTCCTAAGGGCGCGCGCCGTCCCGAGCCCAAGACGTATATGCCGGCCTCGTCGATCATGAGCCGCATCCCGCTGAAGCACCACCGCCCAGCCTTCCTTGCCGCACCCATGTTCCACACATGGGGCTTCGCCCAGATCCAGCTGGCCCTAGCCCTGCGCAACACAATGATTCTGCAGCGCAAATTCACTCCTGAGGCCGCAGTTCAGGTCATCGAGAAGAACCGGCCGTACACCATCGCTATGGTTCCCACCATGCTCCGCCGCATGCTCGATGCTGTTCCGGAAGGGTTTAACCCTGGCACCAAGATCATCGCAACCTCAGGCGAAGCTCTGCCACCGGCAGTAATCGAGGAAACGCAAAAGAAGTTCGGCGACGTGTTGTACAACCTATATGGCTCTACCGAAGTCAGCTGGGCTTCCATCGCCACGCCAGAAGAATTGAGGCGCTTCCCCAAGACCGCTGGTAGGCCGCCGATGGCCACAACCTTGAAGATCCTGGATAACGAGGGCAAGGAAGTACCCGCTGGTGAAACCGGTCGCATCTTCGTCAAAAACGACATGCTCTTCGAGGGCTATACCCGCCCCGGTTCCGACAAGGACGTTGTTGACGGAATGGTCGCAACTGGCGATCTGGGGTACTACAACGAAGAGGGTTTGCTCTTCATCGCCGGTCGCAGTGACGACATGATCGTCTCCGGTGGGGAAAACGTCTACCCACAGGACACAGAAAACATTTTCACTTCTCGCGAAGAAATCGAGGAAGCTGCTGTTCGTGGCGTTGATTGCCCCATGTACGGCCAAGCCCTGTGCGCGTGGGTCGTTTTCAAGAACAGGAAGGCGGCAGAACTCACTGACGAGGAAAAGCGGTCCTTCGAGCAGGGGGTTATTGCCGAGGTCAAGCAGAAGCTAGCGCGCCACGCGGTTCCACGTTACTTCGTTTACCTAGATGAGCTGCCGCGGAACCCAGTAGGCAAGGTGGTTCCACGCGAACTGCCACAGCCAGACACAGGAGCCTAACCGACCTGCCCCCTCCCCCTCCGACATGTCAGCGGGCATCAAGGAAAACGCGCCGGCAATTGCAACCGGAACCAGAACCGAAAGCGCAACCGGAGGCACAATAGGAGGTATGAATAACCGCAATTACTTCCCCCTTGCCCCGCGCGTGCTTTCCATCGCGGGCACGGATCCCTCCGGTGGCGCAGGTGCCCAAGCCGATCTGAAGTCCATCTTCGCCGCCGGAGGTTATGGCTTATCCGTCGTTACAAGCTTGGTCGCACAAAACACGCAGGGAGTTCGCGCCGTACACACTCCTGGCGCCGAATTCCTCACACAGCAACTGGCAGCGGTTTTTGAGGACGTGGATCTCGATGCCGTCAAAATCGGCATGCTCGGTGATCTCACAACCACCGAGGTGGTACAAAACTGGCTGGCCAACCACCCCGTGCCCGTGTTGGTTTTCGATCCCGTGATGATCGCCACCAGCGAGGATCGCCTGCTCGCCGAGGATGCGGAAGCGGCCGTACGCTCCTTTGCTGCCTCGTTGAGTGCTTACGCCGACCACGCCGTGATCACTCCGAACATTCCAGAGCTGGCGATCTTGTGCGAGCAAACTCCCGCTGGTTCGTTCGATGAAGCCGTGGCCCAGGCCCAGGCGTGGTCGGATGAGCACGGCGTCAATGTAATAGTAAAAGGAGGCCATCTCAACGGGGAAGAAGCAGGTAACGCCTGGGTGGCACCACATAGCGCTACCGAAAGCGCCGAGGCACACCGCGCCACCGTTGGCACCTCCCCCTTGCACATCGCTTCCTCCCCGCGCGTTGATTCGCCACATACTCACGGCACGGGTTGTTCTCTGAGCTCTGCTTTGGCTACTCGTTTGGGTGGTGGCAATTCCTACGACGCCGCCTTGGTCTGGGCGACCCAGTGGCTGCATGGGGCTATAGAAAAAGCGGCCGCGCTACGCGTGGGGCACGGCCGCGGCCCGGTGGATCATGCGTACCGGGCTCGAGAAAAGGGAGCGTTCGAAAGCTAATTGTTAACCCATGAACGCCATACGAAGAATCCAGACGCCTACCGCACCCACTGCAGCGGCGGCAGGCACAGTGATGATCCACGCCAACGCGATGGGCTTCATGAGGTTCCAGTTAGCGGCCTTATTCACTAGGCCCACGCCCAAAACGGCGCCGATCAGGATGTGAGTGGAAGAAACGGGCAGCCCCAGCAAAGAAGCTCCCATCACCACAGCAGCTGCCGAAAGCTCGGCGGCGAAGCCACTGGCTGGGTGAATGTTCGTCAGGCCCGTACCAACGGTCTTGATCACGTTACGGCCAATAAACCACAGGCCGGCAACCAGTGCGATACCCGCGGCAGCCATCAGGGCACCGGGGACGCTAGCAGAGCTACGGATCTCATTGTGAGCAATAACGTCCACAACGGCGGCGAAGGGGCCTACCGCGTTGGCAATGTCGTTAGAGCCGTGACTAAATGCGAACGCGGACGCGGTAAACACCTGCATCCAGCTGAAAAGCAGGAAGGTGGAGCGGTCCAGGGATTTGTTCTTCATTGTGCGGGCGAAGATGTAGACGGCCATCCACACGACTGCGCCAACCATAAGCATGATCAGCACCGTGTTGAAGGTGGAGAGGGTGAAGTCGATGTTCTTCAGCCCTTTGAACAGCATCATCGCGGTGATGATGACCGCCGCAATCGCAGCGAGCAGCGGAACCCAGCGTTCCAGGGCCTGGTGGGCTTCCACGTCCTCGGCTTCATCATTCAGGCGGTAAAGGTCGCGGTAGTACTCCGACTCCAACTGTTCGCGGTCGAAGTCATCGTCCATGACGGTCTGGGCATCACGAGCCATGGCATTGGTGTAGGAAATCTGTTGAACTTCGCTGAGTCGCTCGAATGCCTCCTTGTGGCGACGGCGATGTTCGATCTTCTTCTGCTTCAGTTCGCGTAGTCGCATATCAGCGGCCTCGTTATAGCGAAGGATTCCACCCTTGATGGCCCGGAAGAGCAGATACGCTGCCAGACCACCCAGCACCGGGGACAACACCCACGAAATGGCGATCTGGCCAATTTCGCTCCACTGGACCATGTCCCATCCACCTTTACCGGTGATAAGACCAGTCGTGACGGCCGCACCGACGATGCCGCCGACGATAGAGTGCGTGGTGGAAACGGGCCATCCCATCTTGGTAGCAACCAGCAGCCACAGTGCAGCGCCGAGGAGAGCCGCGATCATAATGTAGGCGAATTCCATGGGCTCCAGCTGCACACCGTCAAGATCGACGATGTTACTGCGGACGGTTTCGGTCACACTGCCACCGGCCAGGACGGCGCCGCCAACTTCAAAAACAGCGGCAACCATAAGCGCTTGCTTCATCGTCAACGTGCCCGCACCCACGGAGGTTCCAAAGGAGTTGGCAACGTCATTACCACCGATGTTGAAAGCCATGAACAGGCCAAAGAAGATAGTGACAATAAGAACGACGTAATGGGATGTGGCGCCAACGTAGTCGGTCACCCACAGGCCGAAAGTAACGACGGTACCCAGCAGCAAAAGCCCGAAAGCGAGGTGCCACCATTTATCGCTAGCATCGGCCCCCTTCACCGCCCCAGCATTGTTGGTCGCAGCCCCCGCTGCGTTCGAGGTATCCACGGTCATGAGTGTTAAAGCCTTCCTGAGTGTAGTCAAGCGCCGGTTTACCCTTTGCCCGAAAGACGATGGTGGTTTCCACTGCATTGGTTTCATTGGGCACAGGGAATTGCGCAGGGCGATTGTTTCAATCAGGGGCAAATAGAGATTATCCCACTCTTAGCCACTGGGTTAACTATAGATTAATTTTTATCAGAAAATAAGACAAAAATCACAGTAATTAATTAGAATACAACAACTTGCCCAGGCCGGAGGAAAACCGAAGACCAACCCCTAAGGTTTTTCGTGAATGACCTTAACGCAGCAGAACTACGGCCGAAAGACCGCTCCCCCTGGAGCGGTCACAACCCGAAGGCGTTAGGCTCCGAATGCGAGGCGCAGGATAAAGAGACCCATCGCGCCAATTCCTGCCGCCACGGGAATAGTAATCACCCATGCCATCGCGATGGGCTTCATCAAGCCCCAGTTCGCTTCGTGGTTAACAATTCCCACCCCCAGGACAGCGCCGATCAAGATGTGAGTGGAGGACACGGGCAGTCCTAGTAGTGATGCACTCATGACAATGGCGGCTGCCGCCAGCTCCGCGGCAAATCCGCTGGCCGGGTGAATATTGGTAAGGCCCGATCCAACCGTAGTGATCACATTGCGGCCAATGAACCACAGTCCTGCCACCAGCGCGATGCCACAGGCGAACAGCAGCGCAGTCGGCACCATTGCCTCGGAATTGATTTCGCCAGTAGCTAGAACGTCCAAAATCGCCGCAAACGGTCCCACCGCATTGGCAATGTCGTTAGAGCCGTGGCTAAAAGCAAAGGCTGATGCGGTGAATACCTGCATCCAGCTGAACAGAATGAATGTGGAACGATCCACAGATTCCTTCCGCAAGGCCTTAGCAACCATGTACACGCTGGTCCACACCAAGACGGCAATCATAGCCATAATAAGCAAAGACCCAACGGCGGACACATGGATGTCCACATTGGATAGCCCTTTGAACAACAGCATCGCGGTGATCACCACCGCACCAAATGCGGCCAGCGGCGGTGCCCAATACACCAGCGCCTTGTGGACGTTGAGTTGGTTCGCCTCTTGGTCAAGATCGTAGAGTTCGCGGTAGTAGTCGCTCTCCAGCTGCTCGCGCGTGAAATCTCCACGCGAGTACGTCACAGCATCCCGGGCCATCTCGTTGTTGTACGCAATCTGCTGGACTTCGCTAAGACTGCGGAACAGATCTTTGTGCCGGGAAGCATGGTTAATGCGCGCGCGGCGCACCCGTTCCAACCCCGCATTTGCACGGTCATTGTATTGCAACACGGTCCGCTTGATCACACTGAACAGCAGATAAGCTGCCAAGGCGCCGAGTAGTGGGGAAATAACCCACGAGGAGGCAATTCGGCCGATTTCCCCCCATTGCACCATAGACCAGCCACCCGTGTGAGTAGTAAAACCTAGACACAGGGCCGCTCCCACGATCCCACCGACGATCGAGTGGGTCGTGGATACCGGCCAACCTTTCTTCGTTGCAATGAGCAACCAAATCGCAGCGCCCATGAGCGCAGCGATCATAATGTAGACGAAGTCCATGGGCAATAGGTCGATCTCATCGAGATCCACGATGCCACTGCGGACGGTCTTGGTTACTGAACCGCCCGCTAACAGTGCGCCTCCAACTTCAAAGACTGCGGCGACAATGAGGGCTTGCTTCATGGTCAACGTACCCGCACCGACGGAAGTACCAAAGGAATTCGCGACGTCGTTGCCACCGATGTTGAATGCCATGAACAAACCGAAAACAACGGTAACTGCAAGCACAACATAATTCGCGGAAGACGGGATGTGCTGCGTTGTCCAGGCCCCAAAGTAAAGGACAGCCACGAGGAGCATGCCACCGAATGCGATGTGCCACCATTTGTCGTTATTGACCTGAGGTTGAACGGTATCGTCCGATAGTTGCAGTGTTTCTACCATTCGATTAGATCCTGAACCCCCACCGGGGACCTGGTTCGCCATTTCCTAAACGCCTTTTACTTGTTGCCGATCGCCAGAATCGATAGGAACTGGCGCGCCTTCTGGTACGTACTCGCTACTGCTGCGCATTGCAGCAGGTGAACGCATAACCGCAAAAACTTTAACGAAAATGGGCTAAAAAGAAAACAATAGGTTACTCCCCCTCCCCTTATTTGGGCACCATGCAACAAAAAACCCTTGTACAGGGAGCCTAATTCACCTGTACAAGGGCAATTTCCTTCGGAAGAAAGCGGGGTTTACTTCAGCTGTGCGGAAGACAGTCCCAGCTCACGGCGCGCAACAATGAGCTGCTGAATCTGCTGGGTTCCCTCGAAGATATCGAGGATCTTGGAGTCACGAGCCCACTTCTCCAGCAAGTCGCGCTCGGAGTAACCGTATGCCCCGGCCATCTCCACCGCACGCAAGGTCAGATCGGTAGCCATGCGTCCGGCCTTCGCCTTGGACTCGGAAGCCTCCTTGGAGTTAGGAATCTTGTTGTCCGCCATCCAAGTAGCGCGCAAAGTCAACAGGTAAGCGGCCTCCCAATCGGACTCCAAGCGGATGTACTCGGAAGCAGCCGCGCTTTGGGCCCAGGCCGGCTTGTCGTAATCAATTTCGACGCCAGCGTTAGTCAGTACCTCGCGCAGCTTCTCGAGGGAAGCGCGCGCCACGCCGACGGCCATGCCGGCCACCAGCGGACGGGTGTTGTCGAAGGTGGCCATAACACCCCCGAAGCCCTTCTTGGTGTCCACCTCAGGAGAACCCAGCAGGTTCTCTTTCGGGATGCGGACGTTATCCAAGATGAAGTGGGCGGTATCGGAGGAGCGGATGCCCAGCTTGTGCTCCAAGCGAACCAGCTCGAAGCCTGGGGTATCGCGTGGCACAACGAAGGACTTAATGGCTGCGCGGCCAGCGGACTTGTCCACGGATGCCCACACCACAACGTGGGTGCAGCGCTCGCCCGCAGTAACGAAGATCTTCTCACCGTTCAACACGTACTCGTCGCCATCCAGCTTTGCGGTAGCGGCGACGGCTGCGGAGTCGGAGCCGAACTGTGGCTCCGTGATAGCCATGGCGGCCCATACCTTGCCGAAACGCTCGAGCTGTTCGTCGTTAGCAACGGCGGCAATCGCGGAATTGCCCAAGCCCTGGTAAGGAATGGACAGGGTTAGTCCCACGTCACCCCAGCAGGTCTCGATAACGTTCAGCACGGAAGCCATGTTGCCGCCGTTTTTCACGCCATCGTTTTGCTTCTTCTTGGAATCGCCACGGCCACCGGATGCACCGGCCATAGCCTGGCCAGCATCGGCCATGCCCTCTACGAGGGATGCCATGGTGTCCAGCTCTACCGGACGGGCGTGCTCCTTGAGGTCGTACTTGCGGGAGATGGGACGGAAGATTTCCGCTGCGGCCTGGTGGGCTTGGTTGGCACCCGCCTTAAGGCGCTTAGGGAGTTCCAGATTAATCATGTTTCAGGTTCCTCTAGGTCGTAGATGATCAGTTACGTGATCGATTGGCGGGTTTTACAGGATGACAACGCCCTCGGCGATGCCGATAGCGCGCATGTCGCGGTACCAACGCTCGACCGGGTGCTCCTTGGTGAAGCCATGTCCGCCGAGCAGCTGTACACCATCGAGACCCATAACCATGCCCTTGTCGGAAGCGAAGCGACGTGCAAGGCCAGCCTCGCGGTGGTAGGACAGCCCCTGATCGAGGCGGGAAACTCCGCGCAGTAGGATCATGCGCAGGCCGTCAAGCTCGATGCGGAGGTTCGCCACCATGAAGGCAACTGCCTGGCGGTGGGAGATTGGCTCGCCAAATGCCTCGCGCTCGTTGACGTACTTCTTGGTGTACTCGAGGATGGCCTCACCGGTGCCGGAAGCCAGAGCAGCCCAGCCCAGGCGACCACGGCGGATGATTTCTGCATACTGCTCGGTCCGATCAGAATCTGACAGGTCAGCGCCACCCAGCAGGTTCTCGGCCGGGACGCGAACGTCCTTGAACAGCACGCGGCCCAATGCAGCGCCACGCAGGCCCATGGAAGGATCGGCCTCAACAACCAGCCCCTCGGTGTCGGATTCCACGATGGCGAAGGTGTTCACACCGTCTAGGTTGACTGCCACGATGAACAGCTCTGCAGCGCCAGCGTTTGGAACCATGGTCTTCACGCCGTTGATGACGATATCGCTGCCTTCACGGACCGCGGCGGTCTGCAGCTCGAACGGGTCAAACAGTGGACGGGACTCGGAAACGATCACCGCTGCTGGTGGCACAGATTCGCCTGCGAACTCTGGCAGGTAAGTCTTCTGCTGTGCGTCATCGCCGTAGTTGGTGATGACGTTTGCAACGGCAGCTGGAGCCAGAACAGCGGTAGCCAAGCCCATGTCGCCGAAAGCAAGGGCCTCTGCAATGAGTGCGTTGGTGGTGGCGCCAGAGGCAGTTGCGATGCCTTCGTACTCTTCTGGCAGGTTGATGAGTGCCACACCGAGCTCAGCAGCGGTCTCCAGCAATCCTTCTGGAGGTGTGGAGGACTCGTTGGACTCGGCAGCTACTGGGCGCAGGCGCTCCTCAGCAAACTCACGAACCGCTGCGACGATCATTTCCTGATCCTCGGTTGGGTTCAGGTCAAACAGTGCCTTGCCGGGCTTTGGCGCCTCGGTTGGTACTGGCTGCTCGTTGTCGTCAGTGGTCTGATTTGGCAGGCGCACTGGCTTGCCGGTGCCCTTGATCTTCTTGAACTGACGATTGACGGCACCCAAGGTCCGCATACCGGTCTTGGTAGATTCGTACGCCACCCGGTCGACCTTCTTGCCCAGACCGTACTTTTCAGCCAAGTCGGAGCCGGTGAAGCGGGTCAGTACGCGCATCGCGGTACCAATGGCATCACGCTTGAGGTTGTTCAGACCCGGAGTGGAATCGTCACGCTTGCTTTGGTCGCTCATTCGTGCGGCCACCTTTCACTGGTTTTCAGTGCAAATCTTAAGCATCTGCATGTTCGGATAATTATGTCTATATCCTAAACTAGTTCATGGCCTGCGTCACACTTTTGGGGAAAACAGTAGTTAAGTTACAGTCCCCACCCCCACTAGGTGGATGCACGAAAAGCGCGTTCGCGCACCCACACCGGTTAATTATCGCGCTCGGGTTTCACCATTGGGAACAAAATCGTCTCGCGGATACCCAGGCCCGTCAAAGCCATGAGCAGTCGGTCGATACCCATTCCCGTACCTGCTGTTGGGGGCATTCCCTGCTCCATCGCGGCAAGGAAGTCTTCATCCAGCACCATGGCTTCGTCATCTCCACCCGCGGCTAGGCGGGCCTGATCCTCAAAGCGCTCACGCTGGATTACCGGGTCAACCAACTCGGAATAACCAGTGGCCAATTCGAACCCGCGAACGTACAGGTCCCACTTCTCAGTCACTCCCGGCTCACTACGGTGCTGACGAACGAGGGGCGAGGTCTCGACCGGGAAGTCGCGCACGAATACCGGCCCATTCAGCTGGTCTTCGCACAGGTGCTCCCATAGCTCTTCCACAAGCTTGCCGTGACCCCAGCCGCCCTTGGTTGGCACGTCGAGGCCGACAACCTTGGCCAGCTGCTTCAGCTCCTCCACAGTGGAAGCGATGGTGACCTCCGGCTGACCCGGGTATTTCTTCTGCAAAGCTTCGTTGAGCGATGGGTACATCTTCATCTCTGGCCACTCGCCGCCCAAGTCGTATTCAGTGCCATCCACGAGAGTCACCTTGGTGGTGCCGAACACTTCAGTGGCCACTTCCTGGATAATTTCCCGTGTGGTAGTAGCGGCGGTGTTGTAATCGCCATAGGCTTGGTAGGTTTCGAGCATTGCAAACTCGGGGCTGTGAGAGGAATCCACGCCCTCATTACGGAAGTTACGGTTCACTTCGAATACGCGATCCAAGCCACCCACCACGGCGCGCTTTAGGAACAATTCTGGGGCAATACGCAGGTAAAGGTCAATATCCAGCGCATTGGAGTGCGTCACGAACGGACGGGCAGCTGCACCGCCGTGCAGAGTTTGCAACATGGGTGTCTCCAGCTCCAGGAAACCGCGGCGTTCCAGCGCGTTCCGCAGTGCACGCATCACCTTGATGCGGGTCATCGCGTTGTTGCGGGCTTGTTCCCGCATGATCAGGTCAGTGTAGCGGTGACGAATGCGCGTATCTTCGCTCATTTCCTTGTGTGCCACAGGCAGCGGACGCAATGACTTCGCGGCCATGAACCACCGCTGTGCCATCACCGACAGCTCGCCACGACGGGAGGAAATGATCCGCCCCTCCACGAACACCATGTCTCCGAGGTCTACCAGCGCCTTCCAATCGGCCAGTGCCTCCTCACCGACCTCTGCCAAGCTGAGCATGACCTGCAAAGTAGTACCGTCGCCATCCTGCAACGTGGCAAACGCCAATTTGCCGGTATTGCGTACGAACATAACGCGGCCGGCCACCCCTACAACCTCTTGGGTTTCTTCACCCGATTGCAGGTAGGTCACACCTTCTTTCTTATCGACGCCCGGCGCCTCCCCTTCATCGCCGTCCTTGGGCAACACTTCCCAGCGACTACGTACCTCGGCGAGAGAGTGGGTGCGTGGCACCTCTACCGGGTACGCATCTTTCCCGGATTCCAGGATCCGGGTGCGCTTATCGCGGCGGATTCGCAGCTGTTCCGGAAGGTCTTGAGCAGAATCATTACGCGGGGTGTTAGTTGCATCAGTCACGGCTATATAGCCTACTGCATCACCACGACACGGTTTCGTTGACCGATAACTGACATCAGCTTTGAGCTACACCGGCATCGCAAGCCCCCCGGGGAAAGAGAATCTTCATCATGGTGAACAAGGGTGGGGTGTGTGCGTCCGCAAGCCCCCCCGGGGAAAGAGAATCTTCACACACCTGAGATTGAAACGGCCTAGCTTCCCTAGGGAATAGGCAAGCACAGCGAACCCCTGGGAGCGGGAAGGCAGTACCGATCCCAGGGGTTCACTCGGGTTTTAGCCAATCAACCAATCATTTGGGCTGAATAGTTCGAAGTGAACCGCAGCCGGGGCCAAGTCCGCAGCACCTGCTTCAAGCTGCTCGCGAACATTCTGCAGGAAGTTGTTACCACCACACAAGTACCATTCCGCGTTGGTAGGCAGCTTCCCATCGGCAAGCAGCTTGGCCAGGTCGAGGGACTCGCCACGATCCCGGTAGGCAGTGATGTGCTCGGCGGAACCCTTCTGCTGCAGAGCAGCAACTAGCTTTTCGGTGGTTTCGCGCTGGGCGTAAGCAGCCTCGTCGGCGTCTGCATGAAGCACAACTACAGGGCGGTCAACCTGACCCTGAGCAGCAACGAGAGAGGCAAGCATACCGGTCATTGGGGTAGAACCAATGCCCTGGCTCACCAAAACAACTGGCGAATCACCTGGCTGAAGAACCAGATCGCCGGCTGGAAGGGTGGCATCGACTTCGTCGCCAACGTGGACGTCATTGAGGAGGAAACTGGATACCTCACCATCGCGCTGCACAGCGACCGAGAACCCATCAGCATCGTGGCTGATCAGGGAGTACTGACGAAGTTGACGGGCACCATCGGGAAGCTTCACACCGATAGAGGTGTACTGCCCTGCCAGCGCCTTATCGAAACCATGGCCGGCAAAGGTGTACTCCGTAACGGCCTCGCTGAGTTGTTTCTTGCCCTTTAGCACTACCTTCTGGAAGACATCGCCCGCCTCCACACCCGCGGACTTGTACAGGTCTGATTCGTAATCGATGAGCACGTCGGCCATGAGCCAGTACACCTCATCCCACGCAGCCGCGATTTCTGGCGTGATGGCTTCACCTAAAACCTCCACGATGGCGGAGAACAGATTGTCATGAACGATCTGGTACTGGTCCGCGGTGATTCCCAAAGACACATGCTTGTGCCCGATACGGGACAGCATTTCCACTGGATCGGGAGCATTAGCGTCAACCAGCATGGCTGCGAAAGTGACGATGGACGCGGCCAGCGCCTTCTGCTGTTCGCCGGAACGTTGGTTTCCGCGGTTGAAGGTATCGGCGATCAGCTCTGGGTGGTTGGTGAACATGGTGCGGTAGAACACCGGGGTAATTGCGTTGATGTTGTCGCCGATGACGGGAAGGGTTTGGCGGATGATTTCGGCGTTTTCCCCGGACAGAGCGGTGCGATCGGTCTTGGGGTTCGTGCTGATGAACATTGACATCCAACTTTCGGTACTGTTCGCGCCCGCTCGTTATACTCTCGGTCCCCTTTACTGAGATTTCAGGGGTACCGTCGGCAATCCGAGCGTGCGAGAGGGTCCGTGGGCATCCTCTGAGATTCGCGTTCCAACCGGACGTGTGGCTGCGATGAGTCCACCAATTGTGTCCCCATCTAACTCTGCGAAGAACGCTTCCTGGGCGTCAGCAAGACGATGCCGCAAGGCGCAGTTTCGTGCGGCAAGAGGGCAAGGCTTGTTACCAGTGCAGTCAACGACTTCGCTGGGGCCTTCGAGTTCCCTCAAGATTCTTCCCACACTGGCCCCACGGGCCGAGTCCGATAGATACACCCCGCCGTTGCGCCCTCGTACAGAAACCACCATCTTCATATCGACAAGCTTGGCAATAACCCTCGCCAAGTGGTTTTCCGATGCGTTGGTCGCTTTTGCCAGATCAGCAATGGTGAGGCGTTCCCCCTCCGGGAGGTCGCCCAGCATCATCATGGATCGCAGACCCAGATCGGCAAAAGTGGTTAGGTGCATAGCTTCATCCTAGAACCAGTCTTTATAAGATGTAAATGACATACACCTTTTATTGGGGGAGGTAGAACGCCTAGTTGCTTTCCGACGGATGCCGTGGGTTTAACAACCCCGACCCTTCCGGCGCATGAGCTGGGTCATCGCAAAACTCAAGTTGCTTGTTATTCTCATCCACGAAAATGACATTGGGACTATAACCCTCCAGCTCATCCTGGGAATACTGCGCATACCCAATGATGATGACCAAGTCCCCTGGACTGATCAGACGGGCAGCTGCGCCGTTAATGCCAATAACCCCCGTACCGGCATCTCCAGTGATGGCGTAGGTAGTCAGTCGATTGCCGTTGTTGATATCCACGATGTCGATCTGCTCACCCTCGAGGATATCGGCGGCCTTCATCAAGTCGGCGTCAATCGTGCACGAACCTACGTAGTGCAGGTCTGCCTGAGTGACCGTGGCACGGTGGATTTTAGATTTCAACATGGTGCGAAACACGGTTAGTCAGGTTACCCCGGTTAGCTTCGCAAAGCCATTTCGAATCTTCTAGCTGGAATACTGAAAACCTGCATTCGGACGGATCATTCTTCCCGTCGCGCGCCCTCACTTGGAATTGCGATGGCAAACTCCGGTCGGGCGAATCCGGCGTCGGCAAAAGAAGAAGCTATATGGGCAGCGACCGTTTCAGCCTGAGAAGCATCGACCAGAGCGATCGCCGAGCCACCAAATCCGCCGCCGGTCATGCGGGCGCCAAGGGCACCGTGACGCAGCGCCACCTCCACGGCGGTATCGAGCTCCGGCACCGTAACCTCGTAGTCATCGCGCAAGGAGGCGTGGCTGGCCTGCATCAACTCCCCGAACTGACGGAACTCGCCCGCACGCAACACCTCAATGGCACGTGCGGTACGGTCAATCTCGGTTTCCACGTGGCGTACCCGCGCCTCGACCACCGCGCGCCACCGTTCCAATGGCATATCTTGCTGCTGCTCCGCCGACCAAGAATTCCACTGCTTGTCGGCCCACGGTTGGCAGCGCCGCACTGCATCAGGGGCCTGCCGCAGCGTAGGAACACCCAGATCTGCCGCTACCCCATCGGTAACAGCGCGCCGGGCGGCATACTGCCCATCGGCGAGCTGGTGTGGGGCGTTGGTATTGATGATGAGGATCGCCAATCCCCGGGAATCGATATCGAATGTGACCTGCTGTTCTGCGTTGGTGGCGAAATCAATCGCCAGCGCATTCCCCGCCTTCCCAAACAGTGCAACCGTTTGGTCAAGGCCACCGGTGGAGGCGCCCACCACGTCGTTTTCTGCTTGGATCGACGCCGCGCGCAATCCATCCAATACCTTCTTCTGGGCCACTTGGCTTTGCTCGGCGAGGGTGCTGCCCGTGCTGATTTCCCACGCGGCCAGTGCCGTAGAGCATTCCAGCGCAGCGGAGCTGGAAAGCCCCGCGCCCACGGGCACATCCGATTCAATGGCGATGTCCAAGCCGGGGTTGGTGATGCCATTGGCCCATGCGGCCGGCATGGTGCCGTTGTTCCACGCCGCCCACACGGCACCTGCGATATACCCCGTCCAATCCGCGGGGTGGCCTGGGCGAACGTCCTGGGTGGGGATCTCCGCACGGGTGATCCCGCCCGACCAGTGGGAGGCAATGCGGTATACCCCGTCGTTGTTAGCGCGGGCGGCCACGTACGTCCGCTGGGACAGCGCAAACGGCAGGCAAATGCCACCCGCGTAGTCCACGTGCTCGCCAATGAGGTTCACGCGCCCGGAAGCAGACCACACACCTTGCGGTTGCCCGGTAAATTGTTCGCTGAACAGGTTGCGAACATCCGTGATGGCCGCTGCCCGGTCCCGAGTGTGCATCCACTGGGGTTGGGTGGGTTCGCTTCCAGTTGCCGTCGTACTCAAGGAAATCGCTTTCGTTGTGTTGATATGTAGGTCGCGGGCGGGCGGACGTGCTTAGTCCTGCGCCATTTCGCGCAGGCGGTCGGCGATGCGTTCCGGGGTGGTATCCGAAATCCAAGCGCCCTGTCCTGATTCGGAACCTGCAAGGAACTTCATCTTGTCTGCAGAACGCATCATGGAAAACAGTTGCAGGTGCAGGCGGCCGTGAGCGCGCTCAGGGCCGATCGGTGCTTGGTTCCAACTGGCGATATACGGGGTGCGATCCACACCGTCAAAGAAGCGGTCAAAGCGCTGCAACAGGTCTAGGTACATGCGCGTAAGCTCATCCTTTTCCTCATCGCTCAACGCCGCGAAATCGGGTGCTGCACGATGCGGAATCAGCATGACTTCTACCGGCCACTTGGCGGCCGCGGGCACGAAGGCGGTGAAGTGTTCGCCTGCGGCCACAATGCGCCGACCACTGCGCTGCTCTGCCCGGAGTACCGAGTCGAAGAGGTCCTCCCCCGTTTCCTGGCGATGCGCTGCAGCTTGGGTTGCGATCTCTTTCGCACGCGGTGGCAAATAAGGGTACGCATAAATCTGACCGTGCGGATGCTGCAAGGTCACTCCGATCTCTGCGCCGCGATTCTCAAATGGGTACACGTAACGCACACCCGGAAGCTCGGAGAGCTCGCGCGTGCGGTGTGCCCATGCTTCCACCACCGTGCGGGCGCGTCGGAAGGGCAAATCGCGGAAGGACAACTCTACGTCAGGCGTAAAGCACACGACCTCGCAGCGCCCCTTCGCAGGCAGACGCGGATAGAGTTCCTCGCCATCCACACGGGTGGCAAAGTCCTCCTGAAAGTCCATATGCATGGAAAGGGATGGAAACCGATTTTCAAATACCGCGACGTTGTAGTCGTCTGCGGGAATCTCGGTTGGTAGTTCCCCGGGCCGGGTAGGGGCCAGTGGATTCTCGTTGGCAGGGGGCATAAACGTGCGGTTCATGCGGTGCGCGGCATAGGCATACCACTGCCCAGTGAGGGGGTCCCGGCGCATCTCGGAGACCGTTTTCGCTGGCGGCAGTTCGCGGGAATCGCGCAATTCGCGCGTCTTTTCACCAGAGACATACACCGGATCATCGTCGAAGTAGATCAACTCGCGACCATCGGCCAAGGTGGTGCGTGTTACCCGCACACCGCCTAGGTTTTCTTGAGGATCCTTCACCGGTTGTGCTTTGTCGTTCACGAGACCCATCCCTTTCCGTCGTTGTCTTGGCGCTCGGCCGCGCAGCCTCACGTGCAGTTTCGCCGCGATGGTGCTTACCGGGAGCGCGGTGGAGCTCCGGCCGAGCTTCCACGCTCACCCCAACTAGCGAGTGGCGTGCTCGGTACGCTCATCCTCCGTGGCATTGGCACTGCCTTGGTCTGCGCGGACCGGTGATGCCTTGGCCCACACAAAGAACACTACCGCCACAACCACCATCGCGATTCCGGCGTAGAGGTTGTAGACCTCATCTTTCGGTTGGCCCGTACTGGCGTCAATTCCTGGGTCCAAGAAGAAGTAGCTGACCACCAGAATCAAGCCGTACAGCCCCAACAGACCCCCAATAACGTTGCGGATATCGAATGCTCGCGTTGCAAACTTGCTCATTGTTTTCCTCCTTTTTTGCTCGAGGTCTAGGCGAAGATGACGTTGAGGCCGAGGGCTAAGATAAGGCACAAAATGCCCAGTGGCACGGTGCGGCGATACCAAGGCAGCGATGCTTCTGCCTCATCCATGAGGTGTTCCTTCGGGGTAACGGATTTAACGAAACCAACCAACTCGCTATCCGGCTTGGGCTTGGTGACGAAGGAGACTATAACGGAGGCAACGATGTCCACAACGAATGCGAGAGACGCAGCAACGAACGCAGTGCCCTGCCCCGGTAGGTTGAAGAAACTGATGTCGGTACCACCGAAGCTGGCGATAGCCCAGTAGACAATCGCCGAGGTCGTACCCAGGACCAAGCCCACCCAACCCGCGGTTGGAGTCATTCGCTTCCAGAACATACCCAGGATGAAGGTTGCAAACAGTGGGGCATTGAAGAATCCAAATAGCGTTTGCAGGTAATCCATGACATTGCCGAAGTTGTTCGCCAGCAAAGCGGTGAAAACGGCGATGGCGGTGGCGGCGATGGTAGCAATGCGGCCAATGCGCAAGTAGTAGCTATCGTCGCGATCCTTCTTCACGTAGGTTTGCCACAGGTCGTAACTAAACACGGTGTTGAACGCGGAGATATTGGCAGCCATGCCAGCCATGAACGCAGCCAACAAACCAGCCAGCGCCACACCCAGCAGGCCATTCGGCAGCATGTCGCGCATGAGGTACAACATCGCATCGTTGGGCTGCGCCGAACCGTCAACTAGTGGGGTCACGGTCGCACCAGCGATCATGCCGGGAATAACAACGATGAAGGGAACGAACATCTTGGGGAACGCGCCAATAATGGGAGTCTTGCGGGCTGCTGATAGAGAATCGGCGGCCATAGAACGCTGAACTTCAACGAAGTTGGTGGTCCAGTAACCAAAGGAGAGTACGAAACCGAGGCCGAAGGTAAGTCCAATGACGGAAACCACTGGGTTGTCGAATCCGGAGATCTCGGTGCCGGGCCAGGTGTGGAAGTGGTTAGGGTTGACAACCTTCTCCTTCAGCCCGTTCCAGCCACCCACATTGTGCAGACCAATGAGGGTCAGCGGCAGTAGGGCGGCAATGATAATGAAGAACTGCAAAACCTCGTTGTAGATTGCGGCAGACAAACCACCCAAGGTGATGTAGCTGAGGACGATGACGGCAGCGATGACCAGCGTGATCCATAGGGGCCAGCCAAGCAGGGAGTTCACGACCTTGGCTAGCAACAGCAGGTTAATACCTGCGATCAACAACTGCGCGACGGCAAAGGACAGTGCGTTGACCAGGTGGGCACCGTTTCCGAAGCGCCGGCGCATGAACTCTGGCACGGATCGGACTTTGGAGCCGTAGTAAAACGGCATCATCACGATGCCGAGGAACACCATGGCTGGAATCGCACCGATCCAGAAGTAGTGCATGGTTTCGAAACCGTATTGCACGCCGTTGGCGGACATGCCCACGATTTCCACGGCACCCAGGTTGGCCGAAATAAAAGCCAGTCCCGTTACCCATGCGGGCAGGGACCGGCCAGAGAGGAAGAAGTCGATGGAGCTGGAAACTCGCGATTTCGCAGCCCATCCAATTCCGAGGACAAAGGCGAAGTAGAGCGCCACCAGTGTGTAGTCCACCCAGGAAGCGTCAAGGCGCAGCCCTTCCGTCATGGTCGGGCACCTCCTTATTGTGATCGGGGGTTAGACCGGGCATACCCCGGGCTTATTCGATTAAGAACTGTTTAACAAAATATTAAACCCAGGGGAACTGTTTTCCCTAACGAGAATCCGTACACCAACGCCTTCTATCAACCCCGCGCCGAAAACTCGCTGCAGATACGATCGGGATTCCCTCCTCCGCGCTGGGGTATCGCGGGAATCCTAGGCACTACCTGTCGTGGACGCGTAGCGCGCAACCTTCGCACGATTACCGCAGTCCTTCATCGAGCACCATTGTCGACGCATTCCATTGGACCGGTCTTCGAAAACAATTCCGCAGCGCTCATGCGCGCATACTTTCACACACTGCGAGGCTGCGCTGCTAAAAAGGCGAATCGCGTCGCTAGCGACAAAACTGAGGATCGTTTCGGGGTTCGCGCTAGGTAAAAGCAGGCCGTCGCCTCCTACTTGGTAAGTCAAGGGGGCACCTTTGGCATAGTCGTTTAAGACTGCCAGCGCAGCCTGGTGCGGATTTGCTCCATCGGCAGCAGTATCGAATTCATTCTCTACCAAGGAGAGAATCGCCTGTCGCAGGTCAGTCCCATTGTCGATAAGAAGATCGGAGGGCCCCATATCGGGGACCAAGCCAGGCAGTTCTGTAGCCCAAGCAGCTTGGGCACGTGCCCGCTCGAACCACACCCTTATTCCTTTGTCGGCGAGAAGATCCCGCGTGGGAGTGCTTGGATCCTTACGCCTACGGAGCGTATTGACGAAATCGAGGGAGGGGCGCCCACCATAAAAGAGAAAATCCAATCCAGCCATGCCCCTAGAGTACATCCAAAAGGCGTTGCACTAACCCCCTGAGGGGGTTAGTATTCTTTTTATGAGAACAAGGAAACTTCCCCTCTGGATCTACACCGTTCCGATCGTGACAGCTTTCGCCCTGCCGAATATGGGCACCCCACTCATGGAGCTTTGGCGAAATGACATTGGTTTTTCTTCAGGCACCTTGGTACTGATTTTTGCGACCTACTTGGGCGGGTTAGCGCCTGCATTCTTATTCTCCCCCGCCTTGGGCCAGCTTTTCGGCCAGAAGAAAACCCAGATAGCCGCCATAGCCTCTGGCATTCTTGCTTGCATTTTCTATGCCCTTGGAGGCTCCGTGGAGGTGTTGTTGATAGCCCGCGTGCTTAGTGGCTTCTGCGCGGGAGTCCTCATGGTTCTAGGAACAACACAGTTGAAGGACCTCGCAAAGGAGGGCGAAGAAACTCAAGCCACCCTTCTTGGAACCCTGGGTATTGCCATCGGGCTCGCAACCGGCCCGCTCTTTGCGGGCGTAGTTGCGGAAAGGTTCCCCCACCCACTTCGTACGGTCTACGTCCTTGCTGCGACATTCCTGCTGCTCTCCCTAGCAATTGTCTTTACCTTGCCGGAGACCGAAAACGCTAAACCACAGTCATGGAATCCCATCGGATCTTTAGATAAAAACACGACTCGCGCTGTTCTAACCGGTCTTGGGGTTTTCGGCCCTGGCATGACAGCCGCTTCCATCGTGCTCGCGCTGGCTCCCACGATTTTGCTGGGCATGTCGGACCTCACTGGCCCCCTCGTAGCCGGCCTTTTCGCGGGGGGAATGTACCTTGCGAGTCCGATAACCCAATCTTTTCTCGGCTCACAACCTCCACTCCGGGTCCTTCGTGGCGCTATTGCCGTACTCATCACATCAATGGTCACCTTCGTCGCAGCACTGTGGATAGAAAACCTGTGGATACTAGCTCTCGCAGCAGTTTTAATTGGTGCCGGTCAAGGAATGGGAAGTTTGGGAGCACTTGGCCTAGTCCATCAGCGCGCCACCCCTGAGCATGTCGCCTCAGCAACAGCCTCGCTAAGTCTTGGGGTCTATCTATCCGCGGCTTTTGTACCGCTCCTTGGCGGGGTCATTCTCGATCATTCCGATTTGCAGATTGCGGGCGCCGCCATGGGTCTAGGTGTGGTTGCGATGTGCCTTGCCGGGATGTTCATGGTTCGGGAGAGATTCCTAACCCCCGATAGCTTTAATCTGCACCGCAAAAACTCCGTGCTGCCCCGGTTCTAACCAGACCAAGCCGCGCCCGGAGCGCAACGCATCCGCAGGGCACGTCATGGGTTCCACGGCGACCGCCCTCCCCACCTCAGGATATCCTTCCCCGTTAGTAGGATCCGCCACATACACTTGGTACCAGCCAAACTCTCCGCTGCTTTCCATCTGCACACCCTCTCCGTGCTCAGTCAACAGCTTTACGGTGCTACCTTGTTGCCCCTCTCCCTCGTTGGTTTCACCATCTGCCCGCACCCCGAAGCAGTGATCCATCTGCACTCCTGCTAGTGGCATACCACTGCCTAGATCCCAGGCCTCGGGGATCGGCACGTCCACTCCGCACGGCACCATTTTCTGCGGATCCAAAGGCACACACGTGCGCACCGACTGTATCTGCAGATGGCACTCATCCAGTGGTGCACCCAGTGCGCTGAGGTACGGGTGCCATCCCAGCCCAAATGGTTGCCGCTGTGCCCCTAAATTCCGGGCGCTCCATTCCACTCGCAGCCCCGAATCCGCCCGCAGTGTCCATGTTGCACTTACTTCAAGCTGCCATGGCCATCCTTGCTTTATCCCCACTTGGGTACGCAGGCGAACGCACTGTTCCACTTCGTGGGCCTCTTTTTTATCCGACGCCCCCTCGCGCCCCATTACCTCCCATTCCACGGTGTTACACACTCCGTGGATCGCGTTGTTGCGTATGGGTTCGTTGATCGGAAGGGAGTACACCTGCCCATCAACTGCGAACACACCGTCTGAGATACGGTTCGGCCACGGTGCGAGGACTTGGCCAGCACTCAACGGAGCAGGTGCGCCTTCGGGGTAAGTCTGCACCAAAGGCCGGCTGCGGTGCCACAGGCCCCGCAGTCCCCCGCCTTTGAGGTCGATGCTTGCGTGGTATTTACCTGCGGAGAGTTCCACGGTAGAGCTCATTTCAATCCCCTCGACTGTTACTGCTGCTCGTCCAACCCTTTAAAGCCCGTTCCCAGCGGAACACCCACATTGTCGATCAAGCGCGTGGTGCCCACCCGGGCGGCCACTAACAGGCGCGCAGGGCCTTCGACAGGTGCGGCACCCAAATCCAACCCCTTCAACTCCAGGTAATCGATCTCAATGTCCGGCTTGGCGTCGAAAATGGAACGAGCGGTAGCCAAGACCTCGTCAGCTCCGCGGTCGGCGACGAAGGAACCGGCGGTCAAGGCGGCGGATAGGGTGAGGGCGAGTTCGCGTTCGGTTTCCGAAAGGTAGATGTTGCGCGAGGACAGTGCCAGGCCGTCGGCTTCGCGAACGATCGGCACGCCATGAACTTGAACCTGCATGTTGAGATCCGTGACCATCTGTTGGATAAGGATGAGCTGCTGGTAGTCCTTCTCTCCGAAGAACGCATGATCGCAGTTCGTGATAGTGAATAGCTTATTGACTACCGTGAGCACGCCAGCAAAATGCGTGGGGCGGTGCTCGCCTTCGAGGATACGGCCAGCTTCACCTGGGTGAATGGTTGTCCGTGGCCCATTCGGATACATCTCGCGCGGGCTGGGTGCGAAGACGGCATCCACGCCCGCGGCCTTCAGTTTCTCCACGTCGGCATCCAACGTGCGCGGGTAGGAATCTAGGTCCTCCCCTTCGGCGAATTGCAGCGGATTAACGAAGATAGAGACGATGACAGTCACACCCGGAATGGTTTGAGCCGCCTTCACCAATGACAGGTGCCCCTCGTGCAACGCACCCATCGTGGGGACCAAGGCCACTGGGCGGCCGGCTTTACGCATCGCACGGGTCAACTGGGAGATCTGGCTCACCTCGGTAAAGACGCGGGCCTGGCCGGGGGTGAACGGCTGAGTGGAAGTGGAATCGCTGTCTTGGCTAGTCATGGTCTTCTAGAGTAGTCCACGACGACCCGCACCTAACCCCGCCGTATCCGGTAATCGCTGAGTACGCGCTCGATCTCCACCGCACCCGTCATCTGCGCTGTCCGCTCGCTCATCGCGATGTACGGATCCAACCCCACGCCCAACTCATCCAATGCCGCCACATGGCGTAGCACCGCGGGCGCATCCTCACGGGCCACTGGACCGGTGAGCCCCTCCAGCCTGCGATCCAGCGCGTTATCCACCGCCGCATGCACCAACTTTCGCAGCAACAATGCAGAATCTGGGTTCTGCAACGGCGGCAGGCTCGACCCCGCACCCCGTTCACCGGCCCCTGCTCGCCCCGAATCAAGAACGTAATCGAGCATCCGCAGGGCGTCGGAAATCAAAGCCACTGAGTGGTTAGCCGCGTGAGCCATCGCAGCATGATAAGCCGAACGATGGTGTTCTGGGATGACCACCGGCACACCGCCCAGCGTATGAACCAACAGCTCCGCGACGGCATAACCTTGCTCTGAATCGGCCGTCACTCCCCACCCACAACCATGCAGCCGATCGGTATCCTCCGCCGCGCCCGTAAACGTCATCGCCGGATGCAGCGCGAGTGGCAGCGCGCCGGTATCCGTCACCGGCTGCAGCACCTCACACCCCAGCGCGCCACTGGTATGCATCACCATCTGCCCAGCTTGGGTGTACTGGGCGACCTCGGCAATCACATCCGGCAGCTGCGGATCCGGCACCGCCAACACCACGAGGGCGGCATGGGCTGCCTGCTCTACCTGCACAATGGGGACGTTGGGCATTCTCTTAGACGCCCTAGTGCGCGACGAATCCGATCGGGCCACGGCACCGTGCACGTGATGACCGGAGCGGAGGAAGGCCTCCCCCACGGCCGTGCCCACTGCCCCAGCCGAGATGATCCCCACGGTGAGTTGGGGTTGTTCCATGGTGCTGCGTTTGTCCTCGTTACGGCTCTTTATTGTTTAACGCTGCTTGTTCTTGGCGCGCTGCAGTAGTTCCGCAACCGTCAAGCCGCCCTCATCTGCGCGACGCCGGCCCGGGCGGTAGCCTGCATCCTCTGCGCCGGCTGGAGGATTCGCGCCGGGGGAGTCCTGCTGGGGAGCAGCATTGTTGTTGGCGACCTTGGAGGCGCTGGAAACGTTCGACGCGTTGGCAGAGCCAGCCCTGAAGCTTGGCATCTGTGCGCTATTAGAAGGGCCAGCATGCGCAGGGCGGTGGTTCGGATCGTGACTGCCCACGCGATCAGAAGCGTGCGCGGCGTGCCCAACGGAGCCGGTGCGGTCCTCTTCAGCCTTCGGATTCATCGTTGAAGTATCAACCACCAGCGGGATTTGTGCAGTTGCTTCCGTATCCTGCCCTGTCCACTTCACCGCAGCGAAGGAACCGGTTGAGAATCCGCCCGAATTACGCCGTTGGCGCTGTGCCTGCGGGGGCTCCTGCTGCGCCGCATTCTGCCCTGCCTGCTGAAAACGACCTTGCTGCGACTGAGCCGACTGGGGTCGGGCTGTCTGGGGTTCGGCTGGTCGGGGATTGGCTGGGCGAGCCTGGCGCGAGCCACGGTTTTCCAACTCCACTATGCGCTCCGCACGCGCGCGAACCGCACGCGGGCCATTGTCGGCCAAGTCACCGGCGCCCATTCCCTCCAGTTGGTTACGCAGATTCTCCACCTCTGCACGCAGCAGTTCAATCTGCTCGTCCCGAGTGGCCTTTGCGCGTTGCGCAAAATCACTTTCCGCCCGCGCCAATTCCTCGCGTGCCCGGGACTTTTCCCGCTCCAGCTCCGCACGGTGCTCGCCCTCGCGCAGCGAACGTTGCTCGCGCTCATTCTTCAACGCGCTGGAGTAACGAACCACCAGGAAAACCCCGATGAAGGCCGCCCACAGCGCCGCCAGGATGGCAATCTTCATCCATCCCTCGGAGTCGGTCATGACCGTCACCACACTCGCAATCAACGCGAGCACCACCAGTCCGATCATCAAAACCTTCGACAGGCCACCTTCAGAAGATGAAGAAGGCGCCGACTGGTCTTTCTCCAAACCGTAGCCGTTATCGGACCCCGGAGAACGGTGCCTATGAGGGCGTTCGTTGGACTGTGGCTGGAAACTCATGAGGCCAACTCTACCCAACGAAAGGCGCTAAGACACGTAGACTAGGCCGCGCCTTCCGCACTGGTGCACGCGCCGTCTGCTGGTGGAGCCTCACACGCTCGCTCCAAATGAACACCGGCCACGGCCCCTGCCAACGCACCGACGAATCCTACCACTACCCCGGGCATATCCGCCTGCGCAGCGGAAAGATTCCCCGCCTGCGGAATGATGTACGCCCCCATCCCCACGTATAACCCTGCCAGCAGCGCACCAATCCACGCCAAAGCCTTGCCATATAGCATCCAACTAGCCACCGTGGTGGGCTGCATCTGGGAACGGTCAAACCCCACCCCGCCGTCGTCGATGCGTTTTTTCACTGCCCCGGCGGCCACCCAAGCCACACCCGCCATGACAAACAACAGCACCGCGCTGGTCAGCTTGATCGGGGGAAAGCTGCCATAGAAACTCAGAGTAGTCACACCAGCAATCAAGGCTGCGATCACACCGACCCACACCAAGCTGCTGACTTTAATCCTCTGAATCTCGTTCACGCTTTCCCACTCTACTCGCCGGGTGTGCGGGGTTATTTCTCTCTCCGTGTACCCGCCACGCCGCAGCGTTCGAACCCCAGTTCCTGCAGAGTGCGACTCACTGGTCTACTTTCTTTACCGACGCCACCCTCGTCCCCCACACTGATTCATCCACTGGAACCACTCCTGTTTTTTCTTGGGGATCCACCAAATCCAACCACTGGGCCACCGTCTTGATGCCATTCTGTGCGGGTACGACACACCACGGTTTTCCTGCACTTGGCAAATCCAGCCATGGAATCAAGACAAAGGCACGCTGGTGCGCATAGGGATGCGGCAAAATCAGTTCATCCCCCCACTGCCCTGCGGACATGAGGGGCTCGTGGGCGTCGGTAAATAAAGCCAAAAGATCCACGTCAAGGGTGCGCGGCCCCCAGCGAACCTCGCGACGACGATCGGCAGCACGCTCAATGGACTGGCAATGATGCAGCAACTCGAGGGGTGACAGGCGGGTGCGCACGCTGACCGTGGCGTTACGGAATTCCTCCTGGCTCACGCCACCCCAAGGGGGTGTGGCAAACAAACGCGAAGCTTCCGCCAACTGCACGTCCGGATGTGCGCACAACAACTCTATTGCGCGGGCAAGCTGGTGCGCGGGACTTGGGGTGTCACCGGAGACATTGCTGCCGAGGGACAGCACCGCGAAGCTGCTGTGCCGGCTGCGGGGCCACCCACGCTGTTCGCTACTGGCTTCACGCGCGACGGGGACTGCCGAGGCGCCACCCGCTAGGTGTTCGCTCGTGCCGCCGTGGTTGCTACCTGCCTCACCCACACCGGAAAACACAGGTCCGCTACCCACGGGACTTTGCGTTGCGGCGGGCCACTACGCGTACATCGGAAAACGGGTACTCAATCGGCGCTTGTGGCTTATGCACCGTAACCTCAACTGCATGCACACCGGCGATGTCATTGATGCGGTCGGCGATGCGCGAAGCGAGCGTCTCGATCAGATCGTGACCAGCGCCTTTAGAGCCCGCAGACTGAACCTCCTCTACCGCGATATCGGCCAGGTCCACGTAGGAAATCGTATCGGCCAACTCATCGGAATGAGCTGCAGCGCCGAAATCCGTCCACACGACAATGTCGATGAGGAACTTCTGGCCCTGTGTTTTTTCATGATCGAAAACTCCGTGATAGCCGTAGGCCTCCAGCCCGATCAGTTCAATGCGATCAGCCACGCTTGGCCCTCCATTCCTCGGCCACCTGCGGGCCGTCACCAGTGCGCGCCGCGTGGATCACATCCACCGCAGCCTTCGATGGAGCTACATTATGCACTCGCACCGCCCACGCGCCAGCCATGGCCGACAAGCTCGTCACCGCAGCGGTTGCATCGTCCGCCGATTCCGGGGTGCCAGGGTTCCCGTCAGCACCGGGGCGCAATGCAGTGAGGAAGCGCTTGCGGCTAGCCCCCACGAGGACCGGAAACCCCAGATCAACAATGCGATCCAATCCGCGCAACAACTGCCAGTTATCGCGCGGGCTTTTTGCAAACCCAATTCCGGGGTCCAGATAGATCTTCTTTTTATCGACGCCACGCTTCTCCGCTTCTTCCACCCGCGATAGCAGCCACGTGGAAACCTCGGTGACGATATCCGTGCCGTGATCGCGGTAGCCTTCTGCCCCGACGCGAGCAGATGCACTACCCCAGTCTTTATCCCAATGCATGAGGATCACAGGGCAGCCAAAATCCGCACATACCGACAGCATATCGGGGTCTGCGAGGCCACCCGACACATCGTTGATATACGTAGCGCCAGCTTCGAGTGCCATGCGAGCAGTCGAAGCGCGCATAGTATCGATGCTGGTAGCGAAAGGACGGCTGGGGGATTCCTGGGCGAGCTCCGCGAGCTCGCGGACAACTGGAACCACCCGAGCCGCCTCCGTTTCAGGAGACACTCGGGTGGCGCCGGGGCGGGTGGATTCACCACCAATATCGATGATCTCCGCCCCGGCCAAGAGCATCGCGCGAGCATTACGCACCGCTGTGCCGGTATCCGGGTTGGACCCACCGTCAGAAAACGAATCCTCCGTGACGTTGAGAATGCCCATGACCTTCGTCGGGGAAAGCCCGCGCGCGACGGAGAATGGGGATGGGGTCAGCCGGGCGTCGGACATAAAAAACCTTTCGTGCAATCGAAAGAGTAAGCGAAAAACCTGTACTACCTGCCGCGTTGGATCAACGCCATGGCCTCAGCACGCGAGCTAGCATTGGTGCGGAACCCGCCGCGGACTGCGGAAGTAACCGTGTTAGCGCCAGGTTTGCGGATACCGCGCATGGCCATGCACAAGTGCTCGGCCTCGATGACAACGATGACGGCGGTGGCCTCCAGACGTTCCATGAGCGCGTCAGCAACCTGCGAAGTGAGGCGTTCCTGGACTTGCGGACGCTTACCCAGGCCGTCTATCAAGCGCGCTAGCTTGGATAGGCCCGTGACCTTGCCGGACTGGCCAGGAATGTAGCCGATATGAGCATGGCCGAAGAACGGAACCAGGTGGTGCTCGCACGTGGAATAAAACGGGATATCGCGAACCAAGACCAGCTCGCGGTGATCCTCACTGAAAGTCTTATTGAGTACCTCAGTTGGATCGGTATACAACCCTGCGAAAATCTCCTCGTAGGCGCGTGCCACACGCGCAGGAGTATCTTTGAGCCCCTCTCGGTCCGGATTCTCACCCACGGCGAATAGCAGTTCACGAACCGCGGCTTCCGCACGCTCACGGTCAAAGGTGGGAAGCGAATTGCCCGTATCGTCAGTGTCAATCGGCTGCGGACTATCGCTCACCATCGATCCCCTTTCCATATGGGTTTTGCTGTGGTTCGTGCGGGGCGTCCGGGCGGTGGTGACGGCCGCCATCGGAATCCTCCTCCCCCGGAAGGTCCAGTGGGTACTGGCCTAGTCCGGGGTGCGCCGGGCGATTGGGCTCAGCAGGGGAGGACTCAGCTTCTGCATTGTGGTTAGGGTTTTCACGGTTACCTTCATTTTCGTGGTCACCGTGGCTGTCCTGGTTACGGCGGTTAAGAATACTTTTATCCTGTGCATCACCAGTCCCCTGCACACGGGGAATGACGTTCGTGGCCTGTGCATCGTGATTATCAAATGACGTCTGAGGCTTCACGGACTTTTCTTCTGGCCACGGGTTGTCCGGCTGCTCATGGTCAGGCAAACGGAATCCACGCATCTGCTCCGCTGGGATGCTTACTCCTCCGGTGTTGTTCTGCTGCCCCTGAGGTCCCTGCGGTCCTTGCGGCCCTTGTGGCCCCTGTGGGAATTGAGGTCCTTGAGGGAACTGACCGTACTGGCCATTGTTGATACCTGGCTGGTCCTGTTGTGGCTGCCACCGCTGACCCGGTTGCCCCTGTTGTGGCGGCCATTGCTGATCAGGTTGTCCCTGCTGCGGCTGCCATTGCTGACCCGGTTGGCCCTGCTGCAACCCCTCTGGAGCAACTGGCACGGCATTGCCACCCTGTTCCTGCTGACGTAACTGCTCTTCCTGTGCCTTGCGACGGCGCTCCATCCGGGCTCGGCGCGCTGCAGAGAAGAAGTCGTTACGCTTCGGGGGTTCTTCGCCACGCTCTTTCGCTAGCTCAGCGGGAGTCTTCACTGGGGCACGGAAGTCCTTTGGACGATCCACATCTTGACCGGGGAATACATCAGCAACCTCGCGGGGTTCAATGCCCTCGAAGATGGCCTCCAGATCCGGACGGCGAAGAGTTTCCTTTTCCAGCAGCTTCGCAGCCAGCTTATCTAGGTACTCACGGTGTTCACGCAGAACCTCGTAGGCGATTTGCTGCGCCTTGTCCATCAGCATGCGCACTTCGTTATCGATCTGCGCAGCTACGTCCTCAGAAGGCAGGCTGCTACCCTGCCCGCCACCGCGATTACTGAACGGATCGCCGTCATTCTGGCCGTACTTCACGGCCCCCACTCGTGGGGACATGCCGTATTCCGTCACCATGGCGCGGGCAGTGTTGGAAGCCATCTCAATATCGGCGGACGCGCCCGTGGTTGGATTACCAAACACCAGCTCCTCCGCGGCACGGCCACCCATCGCGAATACCAAACGAGCGAACAACTCCGAACGGTTGTACATGCCCTTATCGTCTTCGCTGGCGGTCATGGCATGACCACCAGTCCTACCGCGGGCGAGGATCGTCACCTTGTACACGCGGTCAATATCTTTCATCGCCCATGCAGCTAGGGTGTGACCACCCTCGTGGTAAGCGGTGACCTTCTTTTCGTGCTCACTAATGATCGTGGAGCTACGACGAGGGCCACCCACCACACGGTCCGTGGCTTCTTCCAGCGCATCCGGAGTGATGACGTTGCCATCCACCCGAGCAGTCAACAGCGCTGCTTCGTTAAGCACATTCTCCAAATCCGCACCGGACATTCCAGCTGTGCGCTTCGCCAGGGAACGCAAGTCCACATCTGGAGCCAACGGCTTGCCCTTGGCGTGCACACGCAAGATCTGCTCACGGCCGTTCAGATCCGGGTTAGTAACCGGAATCTGGCGATCGAAGCGCCCTGGGCGCAGCAATGCGGGATCCAAGATATCAGGGCGGTTGGTCGCGGCCATGAGGATCACACCCTCGCGATCGCTGAAGCCGTCCATCTCCACCAGCAGCTGGTTGAGCGTCTGCTCACGCTCATCGTGGCCACCGCCCATGCCCGAGCCACGCTGACGACCGACGGCGTCGATCTCATCCACAAAGATGATGCACGGCGAGTTCTCCTTCGCCTGCTGGAACAAATCGCGCACACGGGAGGCACCCACACCCACGAACATTTCCACGAAATCCGAACCAGAAATGGTGTAGAACGGCACCCCGGCCTCACCAGCTACGGCGCGGGCCAACAAAGTCTTACCCGTACCCGGAGGACCGTACAACAACACACCGCGCGGGATCTTCGCGCCGAGTTTTTCGTAACGAGTGGGATCAGACAAGAAATCACGGATCTCGTCCAACTCTTCCACGGCCTCATCGGCGCCGGCAACATCGTCGAAAGTGGTATCTGGGTTGTCCTTATTAAGCTGCTTCGCCTTCGACTTGCCAAAGCCCAGCGCGCCCATTGGGCCACCACTGCCCTGCATGCGGGAGAATAGGAACATCAGCAGGCCGAATACCAGCAATAACGGCAGAACCATCATTGCCAAAGACCCCAGGAAGCTATCTTGGGTGACCTTGGTATCGAACTTCTCCGGTTGGGATTCCTCAACGGACTTGTAGATCTCGGGCGCGGTACGGGCTGGGTAGCTAGCGATCAGCTTCTCAACGCCGTCTTTACCTTCGACGTTGATCGGCTTTTTCAGCTTCAGCTGAACTTCCTGCTCCCGATCGTTAATCTGCGCCTCGGCAACGTTTTTGTCCTTCAGCTGCTGGACAGCGATAGATGTTTCTACCTTGCTGAATCCACGCGTGGAATCGGTGAGCACACCGAACAGGTAGATCACAATGAGGACTGTCGCCACTAAGCCGGCAATCCGCAAAACCTTTTTCTTTTCCATATTTCCTGTCAGGGGTTCTTTCGATAATCAGCCCGAATACCTGGGCTAGTCGTGTGTCGTGCGCGGCGAGGGGCGTCGTAAAAAAGTTTGCTACCCCCAGCCGGGGCCTGCGCACAGGGACCTAAATTGCTACGAGTTCGTTTGGTACACGCTGGGGCGCAACGTGCCAACAAAAGGGATGTCCCGGTAACGCTCGGCGAAATCCAGTCCGTACCCAACCACGAATTCGTTCGGGATGTCGAAACCAACGTCTTCGAGTTCAATGTTAACTTTCACGGCCTCCGGCTTACGCAGCAACGTCACCACCCCCAGGGACTTCGGGCGGCGGTTGGCCAGGTTCTTCAGCAGCCAAGATAAGGTCAAGCCCGAATCGATAATGTCCTCGACGATCAGCACATTACGGCCTTCGATATCGCGGTCTAAGTCCTTGAGGATGCGCACCACTCCCGACGAGCTAGTGGAGTTCCCGTAGGAGGATACCGCCATGAACTCCTGCTGGCTGGGGATATCGAGTGCGCGTGCGAAATCGGTGATGAAGTACACCGCGCCCTTGAGCACGCAGATCAGCACGAGGTCTTCTTCCACGTCTCGGTAGCGTTCGGAGCATGCCTTCGCCATTTCTGCAATGCGGTTGTGAAGGGTTTCTTCGTCGATGAGAACACTTTCCAAGTCATCGCCATAGGCATTTGCTGGAACGTTAGAATTCTTCTCGTTGTGCATGTCAGTGCGCATCCCTAAGTTCATTGTGGTTTCATTGCGTTTTTAATTGTCGAAAGCCGGGGAGGCTGTGGCCCTCACGTGCTTCGCCCACCTGTTGCGGTGCTGGGCCGCTACGGTCGTGGCTCTGCTGCGGTGCTGGGTCTGCTGGGGTGTTGGGCCAAAACCCTGACCCAAGCGATGGGTCCACGTTCTTCGTCTAACACGTCCAACAACCCCGCCTACTGTTTCATTCTCGTCGTCGCGGAATGGCACAGTAGCGCAGCTCACCGTCGGTCCGTTGAACAGCCAACCGGTGGGTTCGGCGCATGTCGCCTATTCTATGCGAGTGTCCCGTCTCCCCCGCATTCTCGGGCAGATCCGCTGACACTTCTACGTGCCACTGTAGGGAATTGTCAGCCGTCCACGGAATCGCGGTCGGTTGTTGCCCCTTCCAATGCACAACGAGGTTGTCGATCGCACCGAGATGCGCACTCGTTAGCGGTCCCGCCACGTCCGCCAGCCATAGTTTGTAGATCCGACTGCGTAGGGCCACCGGCAGGCTGGCCAGCTTTTCGCAGTTCAGCCGGGTTTCCTGGGGTTCTTTTTCATTCGACGCCCTGCTGACAACCGTCCCCATTTCCCTGCGGGCAATCGCCCTCAGTGCATCGGAATCGGCCCGAAATTGGCGCGCGCTACGCGCTAAAGCATCCGGGGCGTGTTCCCCCACAATGCTTTCTATCTGCGGCATCAGCTGGTGGCGAACACGGGACCGCAAGTACTTTTCGTAGCGGTTGTGCGGATCTTCCCACCACGTTAAACCTGCTTCCTGGCACGCGTGTTCCGTGGCTTTGCGGTCGCACGTTAGAAGAGGTCGCCCAAGCCACCCCGCCCCAGCGGTGACTACGGGGTGATCCTCGGTGACGGCACGCATTCCCGCCACGGAGTCCAACCCCGATCCCCGGGCGAGGGAAACTAGGACCCCTTCGGCGTCATCACTGGCGGTGTGGGCCACCAGAACGGGTGCTCCCGCAGCCGCACTTCCCAGCGCCCGATACCGCGCTGCGCGGGCTTCGGCTTCATCATCGGCGGCGCACTGCACCGCAATTGTGCGCGCGGATGTGGCCCCAACGTTTCGGGCTTGCTGGCAGGCCCGTTCCGATACAAGATCGGAGCCGTCCTGTAATCCATGATCAACGCTGACGGCATGTACTTCCAACCCCGCGTTAACAGCCGTGACCAGCAGCGCCAGTGAATCGGCGCCCCCAGATAGTCCCACGATTACCGGCCCATCTAGGTAGTGAGCGAGGTGGGGGAAGTCCGTGAGCACAATGTTCATCCACTGACGGAAAGCCGCCCGTACGCTCGGGATGTTAGGCATTACGGCAAACCCCGTTACTCCGCGTTGCGCAGCGCGGCCGCTAGCTTGTCCAGAGCAGGGCGGGCAATGCCAACGTCCGAGCCGTTGGAGAGGAATGCAAACGTCACAGGGCGCCCGTCCTTGGTGGTGACGGTCCCGGCCAGCGCACTCACGCCAGAGAGCGTGCCGGTTTTAGCACGCACCCACCCGGCTGCTGTTTCGGCACCGGATCCATCGCCATAGCGATCCTGCAAAGTGCCCTCCGCGCTGGAGACCGGCAGCATGTCCAGCAACGGCCGCGTTTTCTCGTTCGCCAACACTTCGTCCAGTGTTTTTGCGGTCAAACGATTCTTATCGCTCATTCCACTATTGTCGTGTAACACGCAATTCTTCAGATCGATCCCCGCTTCATGCAATACCTCCATAGTGGCTTCCGTCGCACCTTTAAATGTGTGGGGCTTATTCCGCGCCTGCGCGATCTGTCGGCCAATAGATTCTGCCAACAAGTTATCGCTGTGTACCATCATGTCCCGCAAACGAATATCCAGTGGGGCCGATGTCACTTCGGCGATAGGCTGCCCTGGGTTCGGTACTGCATCGTCTGTCAACGAAATCTTCGCGCCCTTGGCACCAAGCTGCTTTGCTAGTTCCGCGGCCACATCGGAGCCGGGAGTACGACTGCGGGCCGAGTAGGGTTCAGTGGCATCAATCCTGCCGGCATCCAACATAACGGCATCCAGATTGGCCACGTTCCCCATCACGATGTCCGCCTTATCCCACGTGGAGTTGAAAACATCCCCGGCACGGGCACTATTGTCCACGGTGATGCTAGCGACCGTGGTGGAACCGAGCTTGTCTTGAACCTGCTTGGCCAAGTCGCTGATCTTTCCCGGCTGTGTGTAGAGGGATTCCCCCTTGCCGCTGCTCAACGTCACGTCACCATCACTCACGATGGTGAGATTGCCCTTGCCATCGTGCAAAACCTTCGTTGATTGTCGTTGATCGCCTTGCAACGCCAATACTGCTGCGGCAGCTGTGAGAACTTTGGTAGATGATGCTGGAACCAGGGGGCGCTGCGGATCCGCGCTCCACAACATCTTCCCGGTTTGCACGTCAGTCACCGCCGCCGAAAGCCGTCCCAACGCCGGATCTTTCGCCGCTTTGGCCACGGCAGCCCGCACATCCGGAACGCTGCCGGAATCCCCGGTTGCCGGTTTCACAGCCGACTGCGCCTCACGCAGTGGTTCGGCAGCTTCCACGTGGTATCGATTGTGGTTAGCCCACCACAGCGCACCGACGGCGACCAGTGCGACCACCACAAAGAATGCGATGACACTGGCGATCCAACGACCAAGGGATTTCCGTTTCTTCACGAACCACACCCTAGCAAGCCGGCGCGACATCGCTGCGCTTTCATCAACAGTTCCACGTGATCCGCAGTCGTCAGTTCCGCGAGATCCACCACGCCCACAGATTCCCGGCTTCACCGCGTGCAAACACTCATGACCTCCGACGTACCTATAGACTGTGTGCCATGAGCAAGAAGATCGAAGTAACCATCGAGATCCCCAAGGGTTCCCGCAATAAGTACGAAATCGACCACGAGACGGGCAAGGTGCACCTGGACCGCTACCTGTTCACCCCCATGGCCTACCCAGCGGACTACGGCTTCATCGACCACACCCTCGGTGAGGACGGCGACCCATTGGACGCACTGGTTATCCTCCCAGAGCCACTGTTCCCTGGCGTGGTTGTCAATGCCCGCCCAGTTGGTGTTTTCAAGATGACCGATGAGGCCGGTGGCGATGACAAGCTACTGTGCGTGCTGGACGACGTGCGTTTCGATAACTACAAGGACATCGACGATGTAGACCAGTTCACTCGCAACGAAATCGAGCACTTCTTCGTCCACTACAAGGACTTGGAGCCGGGTAAGGAAGTTAACGGCTCCGGTTGGGGTGATAAGGCCGAGGCAGAGCGCATTCTGGATGAGGCTATTGAGCGCTACAAGGGCTAAGTTCTACTCGCCAGCTTGTCGGTAGCCCCGTCGCAAGTCCTCCACGATTTTGGGATGATCCAGCGTGGAGGGCTCCAAATCTTTTAGGGCGTTGTCTTTAGGGAACACCCCTGCCGCATGCAGGACATCTTCGTCCATAAACCGCAGATCAGGCAGCTGCGCAGGCAATTGCAGCTTCCTTCCCGGCTGGGTACACAGGTTGAACCCCCAATCACCGAACGTCGGCACGTGCACGTGATACGGCACAACGTTTCCACACCCCGCCGTCTGCAACGTGCTGCGCACGCGGTTAAACACATCCGGGGTAGTAAAAGCACTGCCCGATTGCACCACCAACTGCCCTTTCCGTGGATCCACTAATTCCAACAACATTCCATAAAACTCTTGCGAATACAGCCGGGCCATCGCATCCGAATCGGGATCAGATAAATCTACGATGACGGTATCGAAAACCGCTTTTCCACCACCTACAAGCGCCTCTGCTGCGGCTTTGCCCCTGCCTTCGCGCACCCACGAAAATGCATCATCGGTAACCACGTGAACCCGGGCATCCTGGAACGCTCCCCGGTTGTCCTCACGCAGCACCGTGTTTGCCACCCGCACCATGGCTGGATCCAATTCGACGTTAGTGATGGATTCGATCTGTGGCATTCGCAGCAATTCTCGGGCCGCCAACCCATCACCACCGCCAATAATCAGCGCATTTTTGCTGTCATCGGTTACCGCGGGATACACCAGCGATTCGGTGTAGCGGTATTCGTCGCGCGTGGCGTACTGCAATCCCCCGTTAAGGAATAACCGCCGATCCCCCTTCCACTCTGTCACCACAATGTCCTGATACTGCGTTTGTTCCGCGTAGACCACTGGATCTTGGTACAGCTGTTGCCTGGCAGTGGTGACGATCCCGTCGCTTCCCATCAGCAGCACAATCAAAATGGCACCGCTGGTCAGCAGGCTTGTGATCACCGTCGTCACCTGCCAAGCAGGCATGAATTTCCGCAGTACTACCAGGGTGATAACCAAGGCCGCCACGATGTTCAGCAAGCCGGATGCCGCGGTACCGCGCATCAACCCCAGCCACGGGAGCAAAACGAAAGGCCATGCCAGCCCACCCAACAGCGCGCCCACATAATCCGCAACATTCAGTGTGGCCAGCGCCGAACCGCTAGACCGAGCATCAACCAGCCGACCCCGCTGGTACATGGACATTAATAACGGAAGCTCGGTGCCCACCAGCGAACCGATAAACAGTGTGGCAAGCACCGTCACTAATAGCGAAGCTCCTAGTTTCGCGAACACCACATACAGCACCGTGGCACTGATCCCGCCCAGCAAACCCAGCGCAGCTTCCACCATGAGGAAGGAAAACTCGGGCAAGCGCAGTAGGGGTTTAGCCAGCAACGCTCCTAAGCCAAGCGCCGCCACGAAGCCCGCCACAATCAAACTGGTTTCTACAATCGAGCCGCCATTCAAACTCGTCGACAGGGAAATCAGCGCTAGCTCGTACACCAGTCCCGAGGCCGCGCAGATCGCAACGGAAACAAGCAGTAAGAACCGTTGCCAGCCACTCATCGCGGTGGGCTGCGCGCCGCTTGTTGCACGCTTGGCGGCGCTCCCTTCGGGTGGTTGGTTTTTAACCGACGCCCCGCCCCGCTCCACTACGTCAGGCATACGGCATTAATAGCACCCACGACCACGAGGGCCACCCCGGTTACCACGGCCGAGCTGCGCAGTTTCGGATCGTTGATGAGATCGCGGAATCTCCCTGGCACTAAAACTTCCATGAGCACAAGGAACAGGCTTTGCAAGAACAATCCAACCAGGGAGTACACCGTTACGTGGATCAACCCACTGGCGAGGTCGGGCTCTGTGGTGGCGATGGCAGTCGCCACCACCAAACCGATCGCGATCACTTGGGATCCCACCATCACACCCGCATTGGGCAGGTGTTCAACGAAGGTTTGTCGTCGCAGATCGCCGGGCGTCAGAATGTCTTGAACAAGAAAAGCAACCCCCAAGATGGCGATGGCCAAAACGAAGTATGCAACGGTGGCCAATACGGGTGAAACCATCGAGGAATCGGAGGCGGCTGTGTAAAACACCTCTGAGTATTGAGCGATCATGAGTGTCCTTGGGTTGTAACGATGTAAATAACGGTGATCACTTCACGCCACCGCCTGAGCCCGACGACCCGCCAGATGATCCAGAAGGTGACGAGGGGTTGAATCCAGGGCCGAGGTAAATGAATCCGCCCGACCGATAGCGACTGTCCGATTCCACCGTGATGAGGCACCCAGTAGGGCCTTGCTGGGAGACTCTCACGATCTTATTGCTGTAACGCAAGTAGTGCTCACCCGTCGCAGAATCGGTCGCTCGCGCCTTGGGGTTAGTTGCCGCGGCAATCTGATCTGCCGTTTTCTTGGCATCCCCGGTGCATCGGTAAGTATTAGAGCCTGCGGATTGATAGTTATCGCGGATGTAGTTCTGCGGGTTTTTCGCTGCACCCAAGAACAACACGAAAGCGATCACAGCACCGATGATCGCGAGAATACCGACTACTCGCCAAGCTTTGTAGCTCATGATCGCTTTTGGTCCTTTCGTCAACTGCGGGTGTTCTTCGGAAACGTTGCCGCTTCCCTATAGCTTAACGACGCTGCAGACTTTCTTTCTGCGCAATCCCTCCGGGTGAATGTTGACCGGCTAATCACTGCTACGCGTTCGTGGGGATAGAGGTGCCAGGTTTTCCACTGCACCTGCCCAGGATCGTGCCACGTCGTGGCCAGTGCGGTGATATGCCCCGGCTCTTCACCCGGGAACTCCCCGACCAGCCATCGGTCCCACTTTTCCTCTGCGAGATGCGGCGCGTGACCATCTCTCACATGTGTGGCTGGCTCTTCTCCAACTCTCCGCGGATCCGCCCCGCCCTTCTTCTGCAAAAACCGCACGAGCTGCCGAAACTCTGACTCCGCCAATTCCATAGGTGCCACCGTAAAGCGGTAAGAATGCAGGCCTACTTCCTTTTCTTTATCGACGCCTCGCTCCAACCGCCGCCCGCTTTCCGCAGCATGGCAACTCAGTTCCTCTCGAAGCTGTACGGAATTATCCGCGCCATAGATAGTGGCAACATGTGATCCGCCGATGATGGCCAAGTGCAAGCGCCGGCCATTGCCGTAGCGCGATCCCGGTAGAGTGCGTCTCGGTTCAACCGTGATTTCAGCTAGAACGGATGGTGGCATGGGAGCGCCGAACCGAACCCCAAGGTCCGAAGACTTTAGATCGAGTGGAGTGGTGGTTAAGAGCATGAAAGATCGATACGTGCGCTGTCTTGTTGAAAGGTGGCATAAAAGCTGTCGGCGAGCTGTTACTCGCCCGCGGCTGAGTGATTAACTGCGGAGCGCAGGGTGTGATTAACTGCGCGGCGCAGGGTCTGATTAACTGCGGGGCGCAGGGTAAACAACGAAGTCACCGGGCAGCATTGCCTCGCCCAAGGATACTTCCCACATCGCGCCGGGGCTAAAGCGCTCCAAGCTCAATCGGCGGTCGCCGGAAGCATTGAAATCGCCGTACTCCATCTGCCCCTGCGGCGGCAGTCCAGTGTTTCCCTCAGAAGTAAAGGAGGCTTGGCCCGCTTCGACCCGCCGATATTGAACCCCTTCTACCTCTAGGTTCGAATGCATATCAAGACTGAGGTCCTTGCGCGTGTTCCACAGGACCAAGTCCAGTTGCCCTTCGTCCATCTCCACACTTAACCACGATGTACCACTGCCACCGTCCAGCATGTGCTCCTGCCACTGGTACGGCCCTTGCTGCAAAGTCAGCGTGCCACGGACGACATAATCTACTCCGCCACGACTAAGCACGGCTCCCGGCCCTAAGCTCTGCGGGCCGTAGGGCTCGGCACCCTGTACTCCCTCGAACGGGTCTCTCCGAGGAGCCATCTCCTGCTGGGCTTGTTGCTTCTTCTTTTGAGAGGATTGGAAGAATGCGTAGATGGCGAACAATACCAATGCGATGGCGATAGCTAGCAACACGTATTTCATATTCACCAATACTAATGTTTTGCCCGCCACATTGTTCGATGAGCACCCGACCGGTCTCCGACCGAACGCAGACGGTGGTTAGCCTTCCGCGGTGCTATTACACTCGGGTTTCATGAGTGAATTCGAAACAGTACAGCCCACGGAAGTCCCCGAAGACGCACAACTGATCGATGTCCGCGAAGCCGACGAATACGCGCAGTGGCACGCCAAGGGCGCTACCAACCTCCCCCTCTCTGAGTTGCAAACACGCTACGGCGAATTGGATCTTGACCGAGATATCTACCTGATTTGCCTGTCCGGGGGGCGTTCTTCACGCGCGGCCCAGTGGTTGGAATTAAACGGAATTGATGCCATCAATGTAGCGAATGGAACCTCGGGCTGGCGCGATGCCGGCCTGCCCATTGAAGACAACCGTTAATCACCCCCTATACCTGCGGGGCGCCCAACCCCAAAGCCGATAGGGACTGCCTGCTGGATGCGCTGACGGGTGAAGGAAGCGTTGCCGGGGGGCGCCCACCGCCAGGTACCCAGAATCTGTGGCGACGGAACTCAGTTGTGAAGCTATCCCCGCCATAGACCCTTTGCTCAGTCATGCACGGATGGCATTCACACCCTGCAGGCAGCGAAGTCATTGAGTTGCTCCGCTCAGTCATGCACGGATGGCATTCAAATAGTGGGCAATGCCCACAATTAGACCTAGCCCATAATAGGTTGTATTATCGCTCCTATGGCTCAATCCGTCGATCTACCTGCAGACCTGCTCTCCTCCCCCTCCTTCCAGCTTGAGCGCCTGCGCCGTCGCACCCGCGAATTCGTGGAAACCGCACTCGCTGATGAGGGTTACAACCTACGTGAATACTGGGTTTTAACCTGCCTTGTTGCAGGGGATGCCGCTAGCCAGGCCACGTTGGGTGAAATCCTTGGCGTGGACCGCTCCGACATGGTCCGTTTGGTGGATTCCTTAGAAAAGCGGAATCTAGCCAAGCGCGTTAAGGACCCCAAGGATCGTCGGCGCCAAATTATCTCCATCACCAAAAAAGGCGTAAAGGCACACGATGCCCTGCGCCCATTAGTCACCAAAGCCGAGGATGCCGCCTTGGATGAGTCCACATCCAAGCAGCTCAAGCACCTCCACAAGCTCGCGCAAGCCATCATTTCCAGCGAAGGTAACTAACCCGCCCCCACGTACAAAGGTTCCACACAGTGAGCATCCCCGCCCGGTACCTCCGTTCACACGAGGCACCGGAGCCTCGCACGTTGATTGACATCATTCGTGCGACGGCTTCGGCATTCCCAGAAGCCCCCGCCATTGACGATGGCCGGGGCGTTGTCACGTATGCAGAACTTCTGCAAGAAATCACCGAAACCGCCCAATGGCTCTATAGCAAGGGCATCCGTCGCGGTGACCGCATCGGCATCCGCATGCCTTCGGGTGACCGCGCCTTGTACATCGCAATCCTGTCCACGATGGCCGCCGGCGCGGCTTATGTCCCCGTTGATGCGGACGACCCCGAAGAGCGCGCTGCGCTCGTATTCGGCGAGGCCCAGGTCCAAGCGATGTACACCGCTGAGGGACTGGTGATGATGAACGCGGTGGCGTCGGAAGAAAAAACCCACGCCAACCCCGCCGAAGCAACGACCTTTAGAGAGGGCGAAACCCCCGAGGATTTTGGCCCCACGCTGGATACAGATGCGTGGATCATCTTTACCTCCGGTTCGACGGGCAAGCCTAAGGGTGTTGCTGTCAGTCATCGCAGCGCCGCGGCATTCGTAGATGCAGAAGCGGAGATGTTCCTGCCCAACGATCCTCTGAACACCGAGGATCGAGTACTGGCGGGGCTGTCAGTGGCTTTCGATGCTTCTTGCGAGGAGATGTGGATCGCATGGCGCAATGGCGCGTGCTTGGTGCCGGCCCCGCGTGCGCTGGTGCGCTCGGGCGTGGACCTAGGCCCGTGGCTGATTTCCCGCGATATCACGGCCGTATCAACAGTGCCTACGCTGGCAGGTCTATGGCCAGACGAGGCCCTAGATGCAGTACGCTTGCTGATCTTCGGCGGTGAAGCCTGCCCTCCGGAGCTGGCCGCGCGGTTGGCTACCGAAACACGCGAGTTGTGGAATACTTACGGCCCTACCGAGGCCACCGTTGTTGCATGTGGCACCACAATGGACGGTGTGAAGCCAGTTTCCATTGGCTTACCTCTGCGCGGGTGGGACCTGGCGGTTGTCACTCCCGAGGGTGAGCCCGTGGCAATGGGCGAGGTCGGCGAGCTCATCATTGGCGGCGTGGGTTTGGCCCGTTACCTGGATCCGGTGAAGGACGCGGAAAAGTTCGCGCCAATGCCCTCCCTCGGTTGGGATCGCGCATACCGCTCCGGCGACCACGTGCGCTTGGAGGAAGACGGCCTATACTTCGTCGGCCGTGTGGATGATCAAGTGAAAATCGGCGGTCGCCGCATTGAGTTGGGCGAAGTGGATGCTGCCCTGACCGCCCTCACCGGTGTGCGCAGCGCTGCCGTGGTCGTCCAAACCACCGGTGCCGGCGATAAAGTGCTGGTGGGCTATGTATCTCCGGAATCTGGGGATGCTTCTACCTTCGATCTCGACGCCGCGGTCGGCGAACTGAGGGAGAACCTCCCGGCTGCTATGGTTCCGCGATTGTGTGCGTTGGATTCTCTGCCAGTGACAACCTCCGGCAAGGTGGATAAAAAGGCTCTACCATGGCCTCTGCCCGCGCGTGGCGATACGGCCGATGCTACCTTTGCAAACCCCATCCAGCGCTGGTTGGCAGATATCTGGTCCAACACCCTGGGAACTACTGTGACCAGCGCGGATGTGGACTTCTTCAACCTCGGTGGCACCTCACTGGGCGCAGCTACGCTCATCGGGCAGGTCCGTGAAGCCGCTCCCACCGTATCTGTTCGCGACCTCTACGACTATTCCCGTCTGGAGGCATTCGCCAACTTCCTGGAGCCGAAGATCTCCAATTCTGCGGCTGTACCGGGGTTCGGTTCCTCTACCGACATGTCCTCCCAGCAACCCCAAGAGCTTGCCAAGCCCGTGGGCGCCGGAACTCGCCTGGCCCAGGCACTCATTCAGATACCGGCGCTGACATTGGCGGGTCTGCGGTGGGTAGCGTGGCTCGCAGTGTTCAACTCCATATTGAGCATCTCCGGGATCAGTGGCTCGCTACCCCAGTTGCAGCCGTGGGTTGTGGATGTGCCATGGTGGCTATCATTGCTGCTCATCATCGTTTTCGCCTCTCCGCTGGGTAACCTGCCACTAAGCGCACTGATCATCCGTGTACTTACGGCCGGAATGACCCCGGGCGATTATCCACGAGGAGGCGCTATGCACATGCGGCTATGGGCCGCCGAGCGCGTGGCGGATACCTCCGGGGCCCGAAATCTATCTGGTGCCACCTGGATCAACAACTATGCCCGCGCATTGGGTGCTTCTGTAGGCGATGGGGTGCAACTGCACACCTTGCCACCAGTAACGGGCTTGTTAACGCTGGGTGATCACTGCAGTATCGAGCAAGAGGTGGACCTGTCCGGATATTGGGTTGAAGGCGATGTGCTGCACATTGGCGACATCACCATCGGCAAGAACGCTTCCGTGGGCGCCCGCTCCACGCTCATGCCCGGCACTCGAATTGCAAAGAATGCACACATCGAAGCCGGTTCGTGCGTGACGGGCAAAAAGAAGGTCAAAGCCGGTTCCTGCTGGGCGGGCTCACCTGCCCAGCGCGTTGGACGCGCTACCCACCGCTTCCCCGAGCATGCACCTCCGCGCCGTCGCCGTTGGGTGGCCGGTTTCGCGGTCACCAGCTTGGCACTGGATGCACTGCCTTTCCTCGCGATCTTTGTGGGCGTGATCGCGGACCTCTTCTTCACCTCGTGGTTTGCCTCAGCTGGTGCGTCTGCTGCCGTGGTTATCACATGGGCTCTAGCCCTTGCAGCACCCGCTGGTTTGGTTGTGTTCAGCACGTACGCGCTGCTCACTTGGTTGGCAGTACGCTTGCTATCCCTACGCATGAAACCCGGTGTGTGGCCGGTGCGTTCGGCCATGGGGTGGCGAGTCTGGACAGTCGGTCGGCTGATGGATTCGGCCCGCACACACCTTTTCCCCATGTACGCCTCGCAGCTAACCCCTTTGTGGTTCCGCTCCTTGGGCGCCAAGATTGGTCGCGACGCCGAAATCTCCACGGCTGTGATGCTCCCCAAGTTCGCCGATGTCCGCGAGGGCGCCTTCTTAGCGGACGACACCATGGTCAGTGGTTACGAAATGGGTGGTGGCGGTTGGTTGCTGGTGGGTCCTACCACTGTGGGCAAACGTTCCTTCTTGGGCAATTCGGGCATTGCTGGTCCGGAGCGCAAACTGAAGAAGAACTCCCTGGTCGCCGTACTGTCCTCCACGCCGAAGAAAGCTAAGGCAGGCACCAACTGGATGGGTTCCCCACCGGAGCGTTTGCGCCGTGTTGAAGTAGAAACCGATGGCGACGACCGTACATACAATCCCACCCGCGGTCTCAAGGCGGCGCGAGGACTCATTGAGACTCTGCGCCTGTTGGCCCCAATGACGTCGGCAGTAATTGCAGGGGCAGTAGTAATTGCCCTGCAGACCGCCTTGACAACCTACGGGCTGCTGGCAGCCGTTCTCGTGAGCGGATTGGTGCTGGTGGGCGCTGGTTTCGTGGCCGCGGTGATGACGATCGCAATGAAGTGGTTGTGTGTGCAACAGATTAAATCTGGCGATCACGTGTTGTGGAGCCGGTTTGTGTGGCTCAATGAGTTGCAGGACCAGTTCGTGGAAACTGTGGCGGGTCCGTGGTTCCTGGCGCACACCATGGGGACCGGCAGCTTGAACATGTTCCTGCGGGCACTGGGCGCGAAAATCGGCCGAGGTGCGTGGATTGATAGTTACTGGTTCCCGGAAGCCGACCTGTGTGAGGTGGGTCCGGGGGCCACGGTAGGCCCGGGATGCGTGGTGCAGACGCACCTGTTCCAGGACCGCGTGATGAGCTTGGACACGGTGACTTTGGGGGCAGGTGCAACTTTGGGACCGCATTCAGTTGCTTTGCCCGCCGCAGTGTTGGGCAACGGCACCTCTGTGGGGCCGGCCTCGCTGGTTATGCGTGGCGATCAGGTGCCCAGCCACACGAGGTGGCAGGGCAACCCGATTGAAATTGTGGGAACTTAGTCGCCGATCTGATCACGACCGCGCTTGACGATCAACGGATCGGGTTCCCCGACCACCTCGTGATCCTTACCTGCGTACTCAAACTTGGAGAGTACGTAGCGCATCGCGTTGATACGAGCGCGCTTCTTGTCGTTGGACTTGATGGTGATCCATGGGGACTCGTTGGTATCCGTGTAACGGAACTGCTCTTCCTTCGCACGGGTGTAATCATCCCACTTATCCAGAGAAGCTAGATCCATGGGCGAGAGCTTCCACTGCCGCACCGGGTCGACCTGGCGGATGGCAAAGCGGGTGCGCTGCTCCTTGCGCGTGACGGAGAACCACAGCTTGGTCAGGGAAATGCCGGATCCCATGATCATGTTCTCTAGCATTGGTACCTCACGCAAGAACTCTGCATGCTGATCGTTGGTGCAAAAGCCCATGACGCGCTCCACGCCAGAGCGGTTGTACCAAGAACGGTCAAAGAAGACGATCTCGCCACCACATGGGAAGTGCTGGATATAGCGCTGAAAGTACCACGAGGTGGATTCACGCTCGGAGGGTTTTTCCAAAGCCACAGTCCGAGCACCACGGGGATTCAGATGCTCGTTGAAACGCTTAATGGTTCCCCCCTTGCCGGCAGCATCGCGACCCTCAAAGAGGATGATGTGCTTTTGGCCCGTGTCCTTGGTCCAGTTTTGCCACTTAAGCAGCTCGATCTGCAGGCTGCGCTTGGTCCGCTCGTACTCCTCACGGCTCATACGCTCTTCATAGGGGTAATCATCCCGCCACGTATCAACCCGATGACCGTCCGGGGTAATGAGGGTTGGGTCGTCCTCGTCAGAATCGTCGACGAGGTATCCCTCGGTAGCAGCTAGGTCGACGATGTGGAAATCGTCCTTGTTATCCTCGGACATCTCGTGTTTCTCCTCAAGCGAAATCAGGGCAAATCATGGGGACTGGGTACTACACACCCGATGCCTCCAGTTTAAACCGCCGGCCTGTTGTTTTCCCGTTGCCACAGAATCATTACTTCAAATGGAGGTAGTGACAGACACAACTGTTGGCAAATGAAAGAAAGACCCTAGCCGAAGCTAGGGTCTTTGGGTTTTGAGCTAGAGCTCAGAGGCGGTGAAATTAAGCCTCAATCTTGGCCCACTTGAAGACAACGCCCAGAGCCTTGAACAGGCCACCGAAGAGGTCGCCCAGGCCTGCGAAGAAGTCACCCAGCTGCTCGATGATATCGATGTTCATTATGGTCTCCTTTAGAGATTCAGAGGCGCCAGCACTTTGTGCCGACTGATTTTCACTTTGCATGACGCCCCTGTTGAGGCCGTCTGGGGAATACAATAAACGATTTCTGTCAGGACACAACAGGTAAAAGCGAAGTTCTGCCCCAGTTCCCCTACAGCCCCTCCACAGTGTGATCCCAGCACGCTATGCCTCTCACAAAACTGCCTGACAGAACCGCAGGTTAGGTGCCATTTTTCCCGAGTTGTAGATTGCGGTTCAATAACGCAGCGACCACTGAGAATAGCTTTAGATTTTTTTCACAATCAGCGTGAATTACCCCAAAAAAGGGGGTTAGATCACCACTGGATATCACATAGAGTGCGCAGTTCAGCGTGAGTTTCCACCCTCTTACACGAGCGCCCACTTCGCCGCCTTAACGCCGGTTATTTTGCATGAAAACGTCATGCACAATGCCCGCGTTACCCCCGCAAAATTTATTAATTTTTAATTAAACTGCAATTCACTTCACCGCCATTTAACACGGAAAGCGCAATACCAAATTAACCCGCGGCCAGCCGATCCCCTAAGGATCAACCAACCGCGGGTTAGCGCGGGGCGTCGGACTAAAAAGAAGAACGACGTCCGCTAGCAGTAACAGCTAGGCGCTTAGAAGCCGCCCATACCGCCCATCTCGTCGCCGCCTGGCATAGCCGGCGCTTCTGGCTCTGGCTTGTCAGCCACAACGGCCTCGGTAGTGAGGAACAGCGCAGCGATGGAGGACGCGTTCTGCAGAGCGGAACGGGTCACCTTCACTGGGTCGGAGATGCCAGCGCCCAGCAGGTCCACGTACTCGCCGGTAGCGGCGTTCAGACCCTGGCCAGCCGGCAGGTTCTCCACCTTGTCCACAACCACTCCTGGCTCGAAGCCTGCGTTGTGAGCGATCTGCTTGAGCGGGGAGGACAGGGCAGCCCGAACGATCTGCACACCGGTTGCCTCGTCGCCCTCAAGGCCCAAGTTGTCATCCAGAACGGATGCAGCCTGCAGCAGCGCAGCACCACCGCCGGCAACGATGCCCTCTTCTGCGGCTGCCTTGGCGTTACGCACAGCGTCCTCGATGCGGTGCTTGCGTTCCTTCAGCTCAACCTCGGTAGCAGCACCAACCTGCAGGACAGCTACGCCACCGGAAAGCTTCGCTAGGCGCTCTTGGAGCTTCTCACGGTCGTAGTCGGAATCAGCGTTCTCGATCTCCTGGCGGATCTGCTTGATACGACCCTCCAGTTGCTCCTTAGAGCCGGCGCCGTCAACAATGGTGGTGTCATCCTTCGTGACAACAACCTTGCGCGCGGTACCCAGCAGTGGCAGGTCCGCGGTCTCTAGGGACAGACCAACCTCCTCGGCGATGACCTGGCCGCCGGTCAGGATAGCGATGTCCTGCAGCTGAGCCTTACGGCGATCGCCGAAGCCCGGAGCCTTGACGGCAACGGACTTGAAAGTGCCGCGAATCTTGTTCACAACGAGGGTGGACAGGGCCTCACCCTCGATGTCCTCAGCCACGATCAGCAGTGGCTTGCCGGACTGCATGACCTTCTCCAGTAGTGGCAGCAGGTCCTTGACGTTGGAGATCTTGGAGCTGACCAGCAGGATGTATGGATCCTCAAGCACAGCCTCGCCACGCTCCATATCGGTAGCGAAGTAACCGGAGATGTAGCCCTTGTCGAAGCGCATACCCTCGGTGACGTTCAGGGTCACACCAAAAGCATTGGACTCCTCGACGGTGATCACACCGTCCTTGTTGAGCTGACCATCGCCTACCTTGTACATTGCCTCGGCGATGAGCTTGCCGATTTCCTCATCGGCAGCGGAAATGCCAGCGGTGGAAGCGATCTGCTCCTGGGTCTCGATCTCCTTAGCAGTGCTCAGCAGCTGCTCGGTGACCTTATCCACTCCAGCCTGGATGCCACGCTTGATGCCCATGGGGTTGGAGCCCGCAGCTACGTTGCGCAGACCTTCGCGCACCAGCGCCTGAGCCAGCACGGTTGCCGTGGTGGTGCCGTCGCCTGCGACATCGTCGGTCTTCTTGGCAACTTCCTTGACCAGCTCTGCGCCGATCTTCTCGTATGGGTCTTCCAGCTCGATCTCACGGGCAATGGTTACACCATCGTTGGTGATGGTTGGGGCGCCCCACTTGCGCTCCAGAACTACGTTGCGGCCCTTCGGACCGAGGGTTACCTTTACCGCGTCTGCCAGGGTGTTCAGACCCTTTTCCAGACCACGACGGGCTTCTTCGTCGAATGCAATCATCTTAGCCATATGGCTTCGATCCTCCATGTAGAGTTACGCGACACGTGCGGTTCAAATCCAGCGCCCGCGACGGCACGGGTGAAGATGTGTCGCCATCTTCGCCCTCACTGCATCTGATCGTTTCTTTTGTCGATGTTTTCGCTTGTGGCCGCCCGCGCCCTGGGGTTGTCAAAACGTGGACTGCCACTGTTTTCATCTGGCACTCGATTGAGCTAAGTGCTAAACCCGTTTTTAGCACTCGGTTACGGTGAGTGCAAGATTTATTGGGTCGACGCCTTCCTCGCCCAATCCCCCACCATTTCCCATGGGGTAATCGTAGTGGTAGGGGATGGGCTGGGAATGGGATCCGACCGCGAGCGCTGTCCGAACAGTTATGCGAGTGCAGTCCGAACAGTTATGCGCGTGCAGTCCGAACAGTTAACTGCCGAGCCGGAGTCAACCGCCAGCGCAATACGGCCTGATCGCGCGGCCGAACCGGAACCGGCCGCGAGCGCTGTCTGAAGTGATGGCTACAGTGGTTTACATGACTAATAACGCTTCAGCAAGCAACCAAAAGTTCACCGCGGAGGCCCTTCGACCGCTCATCGCGGATCAGATGGACTTCGTGAAAGAAGCCCTCACCGAACTGGTCGCATTCCAGTCCGTCCACAGCGTGCCGGGACTGGAAGCCCACAATGCCAATGCCGCGCAGTGGGTTATTGATGCCTACCGCAAAGCGGGCATCGATGTAGAAGGCCACGATACAACCGATGGTGCCGTGGCGGTTATCGGCGTGCGCGAAGCGGCCGAGGGCTACCCCACCGTACTGCTGTATTCACACTATGACGTGCAGCCTGCCGGTGACGTTTCCGAATGGACAAACGATCCTTGGACCCTGACTGAACGCGATGGCCGGTGGTACGGTCGCGGCACCGCGGACTGCAAGGGGCACGTGGTGTTGCACCTGGCCGTGTTGCGAGCCATGGACAAACTCATCGAACAGGGCCACGAAGAGCTGAAGAACATCGGCATTCGCATCGTGGTGGAGGGTTCCGAAGAGCGCGGTGGTTATGGCCTCGAGGATCTTCTGGAATCCAACCCAGAACTATTCAAGGCGGACACCTTTATGATTGCCGATTCCGGCAACGATGCTATTGGTGTGCCCAGCATCTGCACCGCGCTGCGCGGTTCCGCACCCGTGACCGTGAGTGTTCGTACGATTGAGCAACCCATGCACTCCGGCCAATTCGGTGGTGCTGCCCCCGATGCCCTGCTGGAGCTCATCAAGCTTTTGGGCACCCTGCACGATGACAATGGCCTGGTGGCAGTGAAGGGGCTGGAGCCCTCTGTACATTGGGAGGGCGTGGGCCCAGATGAGGCCACGTTCGCTAAGAATGCCGGTGTAATGGACGGCGCCAAGGTGATCGGCACGGAGCAGGGCTTCAAGCCCAATGATCTAACCGTCATGAACCCCTCGCTCACCGTCACGGGCCTGGACAGCCTGTCGGTGGATGACGCGATTAATGCGGTACCCGGTTACGCCGCCGCGGTTGTCAGCCTGCGCGTGCCTCCAGGGCGCGAGCCACAGGAATGCCAGCAACTGCTGATCGACCACCTGAAGTCTCAAAAGGTCAACGGCACCGTGGAAATCGAAAGCAACTCCATGGCCGAGGCGTTCAGTGCCGATACCTCCGGCCCTGCCCTGCAGGAGCTTTCCCTCGCTTTGAGCGATGTCTACGGTCAGCAGACCGTGGAGATCGGTTCCGGTGGATCCATTCCTCTGACCAACAAGCTGCTGTCCAAGTACCCGGAATCCGAATTAGCTCTGTACGGCATTGAGGAGCCCAGTTGCCGTATTCACTCGGCAGACGAATCCGTCGCACCATCAGAGATTGAGGCGATCGCTACTGCAGAGCTACTTTTCTTAGCTCGCAGTGCAGCGAAGTCGGACAAGTAGAGGGTGCCGGATAAAACGGGATGAGAATAGAAAAATGTAGGAAGAAAGCTTTGTTCTTCTAGGCCAAAGTCGAGTTGAAGGAAGAGTGCCCGTAGTCGAAACCCTCGTCAAAAGAGGTGCCCAATACATTTCTGCGACCCAGCTCCACAGTGGCAGCGCGTTAGCACCGAAAACACCTGCGGATTACTACGCCACTCCTTCCCCAAAGGAACTAACCCGAGAGTTCACACCGAACACAACCTTGAACTCGTGGCAACGCAGCTTAACCAGCACCCCCGCTAGCCACTCGACTTCCACCCCCCAGCAGAACGATTGGCCGCCCTGCTAGGACTATTAAAGAACTAAGGCATGTCTCCACGACCGCTGGAATCCACCCCAGTGCCTCATTAGCCGGGGGAACAGTGAAGTTCTTGTCCCCTACCAACAAAAAGCTATTGACAATCATCCCAACTTCACTTAGCGTCCAAGTAGTAACGCTAGCAGACGCAAAGAGAGGACCCTATGTTCCCCCCCCTACTTAAAAGGCAATTAGCCTCCGCCACATTCATAAGTCTTACTATTGCGACGATAGCAGCTTCTATGAACGTTGCTTCCGCAAAAGCAGCTCCAGTGAAAGAAATCTCGATTTCCACAAACGATTCAACTCGAATTCCAGAGCCCACCCCTGAGGAATTGAATCAGATCGAGAAAAGAATCAACGACCCAGATCTTGTAGAAAAGCTTAGACAGAGCAACCCAAACGATCACCAAGTCACAACTTACGGAGCTAAGAGCTGGCTAGCAAAACAAGCAGTAAAGGGAATGAAATGGGCCCTAGAAAAAATGGGCAAAGAGCGCTTCGAAAAAGCTGTAAAGTTTGCGGGCCCTCCAACTGCATACATCACATTTGATAAAACTTGGAAAGCGCTCGATATAGCTATAGGGATCGACGGAGAAATTGGAGTAAGAGTCAAAGAAGGTTTCAAACGAATTGGCATGAGCGACCGAGCGGCCGGAATTGCTCAACGCATAGTTACAACGATCCTACTTTAAAGATCTCATGAAACTGAACTTCTTGTATATCATCGCAGGGCTACTACTATCACTTGTCGCTGTCTACTTCATAAGCCACGGCTCAGACGGCGTACTGATCATCCCTGTGCTCCTCGCTGCCGGATGCTTCAGTGCCTACCTAGTCGGGAAGCGAACGTACGGATCATCTTCCGTGAAGCATATTATCCTCCCCCTATTTCCCTTTGCTATCGCCACCGTCATAGGCAGTTTCGCATGGAAGCTACTGATGGGATAGCTTTCCCTGTCCCCCGTTCTCCCTTTAGCGAGAACGGGGCGTTTGCACTGGATGTAACTAAGTCGCTCCACTATTCCATTTTGGTCATGTGGCCCCGCGCGCGTGAGGCCCGCAGCAACGAGGGCGTGCGCCGTGGTGCGGAGGAATCGTGGGCGCCGTGCGCGTGAGGCCCGCAGCCTGCGGCAGTGAAGAGGCCGGCGAGTGCGCAGTGGGTCCCACGTGAACGTGGGGCTCGCCTCTTACAGAGCGATAAGCAAAGCCATTGGGCAAGTCTTAAGCATCCGAGATGTATCACAGCGAGCGTTTCACCGGGACCAAGGGATTCCACCTGCTCACCCAAGCCATGGTATCCGTGAACCATCTAACCAGCCCGTTCCCGTATAGCAAGATGAATAATCCCCCCAAATGGGAAACCTCGGGGACGAGGAGTTGCCGTTGTTGGGCAGCCCCACTAAATTCTTATGACATGAGCCACATTCTTATGCGAGTACCCAACCCGGGTGGAGGCGCGGACTGACCCCTCCACTACGGGGTTACAGCACATCGCATAAGCGTCGGTCCACGACAGGCACACAAAACCACAGTTAGGACCGATGAGAACAATGTCGAGCAACTCTTCCCACACCGAATCTCGGTACACGATCAGCACTGCAGAACATGGCTACGCAGTCGATGCACCAGATTCGATGTTTGGGGAATCAGAGGAAAACATGCGCACCACCACGATGATCCGGTTCGCCCGTCCCGAAACCGCCGGGCGCCCCACCTACTCCACCATCCCTGCGGCACGTCGTTCCACGGCGAAAACGTTCGTCAAGGCGGAGAGCACCCGCATTGAAAAGCGCCGCCAGCGCACCCGCACGTTTGCCGAGGATCCATTCCGCGCTAGGTTCGGCGTGCGCCTACCCAAAGGCATGCGAGAAGAAGCACGTGGCATGGAGTGGAAGCAGTTCATCCAAACCTATGCTCCATCAGATGTGCGCGTAGAATTCCTGCGCTCCCAGTCCCTGCGCGCAGGCAAGCACGAATACCACATGTCGATGGCTGGGCTCCGCGCCGATGGACAAGGAACGGTTGTGGACATCACCGCGATGGGCGCCTGCAGTGCAGTATCCGAAGTTCTGGCCGATCACGCAATGCCCGTAGAGATCCTGGAATTCCACCAGTTCGAGATCTTCGAGGCCACCGTGACCTTCATCTACACCGTGCACAAATCGCACCGCGCATGGGCAGTGGGATTCGGGTCCAACCCCGACCTGTCTATTGCAAACGCACTGTGCGCGGCAGCTGGGCGCCTGCACCGGGCTTAACGAGGGACCTGGCCAAAAGGGAATACGCACCATTCCTCGCGCAGGGTTTGATTATGCCCGAGCTTCCCTGCGCAAGGTTTCAACCGTCAGGTCCACCGCAGCCTTCCAGCTTTCCGGTTGCGTAAAGCCCTGCTCGGCCCCATGATCACCGCGGGTGCGCACCCCCGGTTCTAGGGCCGCCCCCGCCTCGCGCGCGGCCGCCCGCTGCAAGGCATAATCACCGCCTTCGGAAATAATCCGTTCCACTCCCCCGAGTTCCCGCAGGCATCCGAGTTCCTCGGCCAACGGTGTAAGGACCTCCACCCACCGGCGCAGCGCATCGGTGACCAGTGCCTCGTTGGTTTCGCGGTCGAGGATGATGAGGGCGTCGAGACCATAACGAGCCGCCCGCCACTTGTTTTCCGCAACATGCCACTGCTGCAGCGAGGGCAAGGAACGGCCGGCGGCAAGCTCGCGTTCGAAGTACACGACCAGCGCATGAACGTACGCGGCCACCGCAGCCACCTTCCACGGCGCCATCGTGGCATCGGCGAACCGGATTTCCACAGTCCCGTACTTTGTGGGCCGCACGTCGAAGTGCATGGAACCCGTGTGGTTAATCACCCCGGAACGGTCCTGATCCAGGTTGAACTGCTCCCACTCTTCCCACGCACCGAATTGGTATGGCATCCCCGCGGTGGGCAGTTGCTGATACAGCAACGTGCGGTTGGAAGCGTAACCGGTATCTAGGCCATTCCACGCAGGAGAGCTAGCCGACAGGGCCAAGACATGCGGGTAGTGCGTCATCAAAGCATTAATGATCGGCCACACATAATCCCGCTTACTCACACCAACGTGAACGTGAATTCCCCAGATCAGCATCTGGCGACCCCAGTACTGAGTGCGTTCAATGATTTCGCGGTACGACCCCTTTTCCGAGAGCTGCTGGTCCCCCCAATCCGCGAAAGGGTGGGTACCGGCAGAGAAAATCTCCACACCCAAGTCGTCCGCGCAGTCCAGCAACTGCCGCAGCTGCGTGGTTATATCCTCCATCGCCTGCGGCACCGTGTGGTGGATCCCGGAGACCATTTCCACCGTGTTCGCCAAAAATTCACGGGTCACCGAATGGCCCGGGTAACGCTCGTCCATCCGCTCCAGCATCTCTTCGGCGCGCGGGACTAGGTCGCGGGTTTCAGGGTCGACCAGCGCGACCTCCCACTCAATTCCGAGTGTGGGCTGCGAACCAGGAAAATCCATGTTGTGCTCCTTAACGGGGCAGAGAGTCTTCTTGGGGGTCGCAACGTGGGGCGAACAACAGCTTTTGCTTGTGGGCAACCGTCAACTCCGGTGACAGTCGCTGGTGGGGACCGCAACAGGAGTGCGCCTCATTTTCACTATCCGTAGGACTCTGGGGGCAATCAGCTCATTTTAACGTGGCATGTCATTGGTGGTCACAACTACCACCGCGGCGGGGGCACCGCCCTCCAGCATCTTTGCACCGCGCAAAGTATCGTCGATCCGCCCATCGCGCTGCTGCGCTTTCACACCCAAGTCACGCGCGATTTGCTCGGCGGCCGCGCGGGCATTGGGGTTATTGCCGGGGTACAGCACCACGGAGTTCGGGAATGTGCCACTGGTATCCGCCAGGTTGCCGTACCCGGTCTTCGCCCACTGCTTGCCCTTGAGCTTGTTTGCCGTATCGCCCGCCAGCCCTTGGATTGGGGAGTTGTTCAAAACGGTGACGTATTCGTTTTCTTTATTAACGACGCCCTGCGCTTCCCCGCCCCCTACTGCACCTGGGGCACCCGCTGCGTTCGGGTCACGTTCAGCGGGGTCGCCTGGGGCAGGTTTGTTGGGATCATTCGGGTTGCCTGGCTTGTTTGGGTCCTGCGAGTTCTTGTCACCCTCGCCATTGCCATCGGCATTCTGCCCATCCTGGTTGAGATCACCGGGTTTCGCTTGGCCCGGTTGTCCCGCGGGATCGGCCTGCTGTGGCTGCCCATTGTTTTCCGCTGTTTGATTTTGGGCCGTGTTCTTCGCGTCATCGTTGTCACCGAACAGGGAGTATGCACCCCAGCCGACCAACAGAACACCGACGGCTAGCAGGATCATCGCCAGACCGCGCAAAGGTGGGCCTTGCTTGTCTGGTTCTACCGCGGTGCTGCCAGAGCGATCCGTGGTGCGGGAATGCTTAGCTGCTGCACGCTCGGCGCCCATCGCGCCTTCAGCATCGGCGTACCCTGCGGATCCTGTATGCCCTGCGGTGTCTGCAGCTTCTGCAGCACCCGCAGCACCTGTTACACCGGCCGCTCCAGCTGTGCCAGCTACTGGCGCTTCGCGTCGCCAAGATTTCGCGCGCGGGCCCGTACCGGCGACACGATCGCGTGCGGGATCGGTCACCGTTGATTCGCGGTCATCGATGAATTCATGATCGGTCGAGTCGTCATCGACGAGGTTAAATTCATCATCGAATTCGGGCTCGTGGCGGGCATGGCGAGGACGGTTTACATCAGTCACAGCCCCAATATTAACTTCCGTCACATTAATAACAAGTGTGACACGGGGGGCGCATGGGGAGAATCTGGCTAAAGCCAAACCCTAAGGGAACGGGCAACGCCGAAGCTACGATGAAAGGGCGGTGGTTATGCTCAGAACCCCGCCACCTCGCTAGGAGGAACCGTAGGCGGTTTGACCGTCGCGGCGTCGGAGTAAAGTGCGCACGAGAATCGGATCGTAATCCAAAGCTTCAGGCCGATCGATCAACGCGCTGAGTCGGCGAAAGTAAATGGTGGGGCTAATGCCGAACTCGCGACGGATGACCTCATTTTTTACGCGCCGATCGCGCCACCATTTTTTCTCGAAATCGAGCATGGCTCTTTCGTCATCGGTCAGTTCATCATTGAACCGTTGATTAGCAGCCGGTTTATCATCGGCAGGTTCATCCTCACCCAGCATTCTTGTTATTGTGCCGAAGGGGTGGCAGAAGGCGCAATTGAGTTCGAGTATGCGGTCGTTCGCGCACCTGGCCGTTCGGAGCCTAGCCGTTCGCGCACCTGGCCATTCGGAGCCTAGCCGTTCATCATCACAGCCAAAAGGTCCCACACAATGCCCAGACAGCGAGGACTGTCAGGAATGTTGTCGCAGGCAACTCGTAGAATCAATCCCATGACAATCATGCCCATCGTTATTGCCGGTGACCCAGTCCTGCACAACCCCACCACACCTGTAGACATCACGGAGGGCCAAGCACCCTCGGCAGAGATTTCCCAACTCATCAACGACATGTACGAAACGATGGACCGCGCCCACGGCGTGGGCCTCGCCGCCAACCAAGTGGGAGTACACCTGCGGCTGTTCGTTTACAACTGCCCCGATATCGAAGGGCCCGAAGGGGAACGCCTCACCGAAGCCCAGGTTGAAGCCAATGGAGGCCCAATGCGCCGGGGTTGTGTGATCAACCCAACCCTGGAGACCTCCGAGATCCCGAAGACCATGCCCCATGAAGACGATGACGAAGAAGGCTGTCTGTCCGTACCTGGCTACTCTTTCCCCACTGGTCGCGCCGATTGGGCTCGAGTAACCGGGTTGGATGAGAACGGCCAACCCGTATCAGTAGAAGGATACGGATTTTTCGCACGGTGCCTGCAGCATGAGGTCGGCCACCTCGATGGGTTCCTCTACACCGACGTGCTGCTCGGCCGGAACAAGCGGGCAGCCAAAAGGGCCTTCAAGGCCGAAAAGTGGAATGTCGCAGGAAATACCTGGCTACCAGGGACGGACCCGGATCCTTTCGGCCACGACGATCTGGATGAAGACGGCATCACTGCCGAATAACCCCCCTGCCGCCGCTCAACCTTTGGATAACCATGCACCCCAATACTGAAATCACCGCCGCATCCGCCGGAGCCCGGCGCGTTCCCGGTTTTCCCTTCCCCATCTCTCGCAGAACGGACCCTGTCAGTATTCGCCCGGGCGTGCGGGTCATCGTGCGGCACCTGCCGTTGGTCGATCATGGCGATGCCCAAGACGTAATCGGCCCCCTCATCAGCGTTGACCCGCTGGTCGTGCGCGGTAAACAGGGAACCGTGGAAATTGATCCCCGGGGCGTGGTCGTACTGAAAACCCTGAGCTCCAAACCCGTACGGAATAGCGATATTCGTGCAGTGGAGGAAGCGAAGGCCGAGGCTTTCCCCGGGTTGGCCAACGAATGGATTGGGGGATGGTTAGCTCGCGCGGGTGACGGCATCACAGAGCGCAGCAATTCCGCCGTACCACTAGGCCCCGAAGCGGCAGTACAGCCCGTGCCGGTGGAGGGAATCAAGGAGTTTTATGCCCGCCACAATCTACCCCCTCAGCTGCTGGTTCCGGATCGGATTGGCCGTACCGCCGAGCACCTGGAGGGCCACGCGGGGCCAGAGATCATCGTGATGTTTCGGGAACTAGGTGCTGATGATGAGGCCCTGGCGACTGTGACGAACGGTGCAGCCGCGGCGACAACCGGCAACACCACCCCTGCTGCTGACAATGGGGCTCCCACTGTGATGAACGGTTCAGCATCCACTGCAGCCCACCGCGCTCCTGTCGCAGCCCACAAGGCCGTGTTCACCGTCGCCGACGAAGCCAGTCCCGAGTGGCTATCCCTGTACAACTTCCGCGGGCAACCCCTCCCGCCGCGCGCGCTGGAACTACTGACTGCCCGTATTGACGGCTCCCTGGGATTCGCCAGCCTGCACATCGACGATGCACTAGTCGCGGTTTCACGCGGCACGGTCACACGCGGCGGCCGTCGCCATATGCTCGGCTTTTCTGCAGTGGAGGTCATTCCTTCTTTCCGACGCCAAGGGCTTGCCACCCTCATGTGCCAGCAGTTGCTGCAGTGGGGCCGAGCACACGGTGCGGATTGTGCCTACCTCGATGTGCTACGTACGAATGAAGCGGGCCGCGGCCTCTATCACGGACTGGGCTTCAGCGAGCACCACCGGGTCCGGAGTCTAGTTCTCTAACCACGACTGCATCGCCCCAGCGGAACCTGGGGCACACGAGTATCGGGAGCATAACGTATTGAGTCGCTGACATCTTCGCCTCAACATGAACCCACGGGTTACAGTTGACTGCATGCGTATCGCCACGTGGAACATCAATTCAGTCCGTACTCGCGAAGACCGCGTCCGCGAGTTTCTCACACGCTCCGACGTGGACGTTCTCTGTCTGCAAGAAACCAAGTGCACGGATAAGCAGTTCCCCGACTTTACGGACACAGGTTATGAGCAGGCACACTTTGGCCTGCACAGCTTCAACGGCGTGGCAATACTGTCCCGAGTAGGCCTGGAGAACGTGAAAACCAACTTTGGGCAACCGGGATTCGACAAGGATCTGCCACAGGATCAGAACATGGAAGCGCGCGCGATTGGCGCAACCTGCGGTGATGTGGAGGTCTGGAGCCTCTACGTACCCAATGGTCGCGAGATCAGGGATCCGCACTACACCTACAAACTACGCTGGTTGCAGGCGCTAGCCGATTACGCCCGTGGGGAGGTCACCACTAAACGTAGCGCCGATACCCAGGGCGATACAATCACGCCGGCCGAGGACAAACTGTGCCTCGTTGGCGATTTCAACATCGCCCCACGCGATGAGGACGTGTGGGACCGATCTCACTTCGACGGCAAAACGCACGTCACCCCGCGCGAACGCGCCTGCCTCGCGGCCCTCGAAAATGCGGGTATGGAAGAAGCCACGAAGCTCATCGAAGATGAATACACCTACTGGGATTACCAAGCCCTCCGGTTCCAAAAGGGCGAAGGCATGCGCATTGACCTGCAGTACGCGCGAGGAATCTCCGCTACCTCCGCCCGTGTCGATCGCGATGAGCGCAAGGGCAAGGGCGCCTCGGACCACGCTCCCGTGATCATCGATTACGAGGTATAGCTGCCCATGACGTTGCAACTGTTCGACCCGATCAACATGATCCTGAACCTCACCGACAACCTGGAGTGGTGGCAGGTCCTGTTGATCGTGGCTGATTACAGCCTGAAGATCGCCGCTTTGGGATGGGTTCCCCACGACCGCCGCCCTACGAGCGCAATGGCATGGCTACTGGCGATCTTCCTAGTCCCATTCTTCGGTCTGCTGTTCTTCTTCCTCATGGGCTCGCCGTATGTCAACCGACGGCGCCACGCCATCCAGAAGGAGGCCAACAAGCAGATCCGTGAAATCGCCGCTAACGAACCTGACGTTCCCCACGGTTTTCATGTGTGCGATGAAGTCGATAGCTTAGTGAAACTCAATCGCGAGCTCACCGCACTTCCCGCCACCGAGGGCAAGCTGCATAAACTGCACGACGAGTACAAGGAAACGATCACCGCCATGGCGGAGCTCGTCGATGAGGCGAAGGAATACGTTAACTGCGAGATCTACATCATGGCGTGGGACTCCACGACCCAGCCCCTATTTGAGGCTTTTGAACGCGCAGTACAAAGGGGCGTCAAAGTAAGAGTTCTGTACGACCACCTAGGCAGCCACAAGTACAAAGGCAACCGGCGGCTGGGCAAGCGGCTGAAAAAAATGGGCGTGGAGCACCACGTTATGCTTCCGCTGCAACCGTGGCGTTGGCGCTTCCGGCGGCCGGATCTGCGCAACCACCGCAAGCTGGTTGTTGTCGACGGCAAGCGGGCCTTCATCGGGTCCCAAAACTTGATTGAACCCGAATACCAAAACCGCAAAAACCACCGGATCGGCCGACAATGGCACGACATCATGGCCGAAGTATCAGGGCCCGTTGTGACCACAATCAACTCGGTCTTTGCGGTGGATTGGTATACCGAAAGTGGTGAGCGGCTGGGACTGATCAAACCGGGCAATCGTAAGAGGGAAATGACCATCGAGCACGAAGATACCGGTACCGACCTCATGCAAGTCATCCCCTCGGGCCCTGGTTTTACGACAGAGCCCAACCTCCGGTTGTTCACCTCCGTGTGCCACCACGCCAAGCGTAAGCTGATTCTGGTCAGCCCCTACTTCATCCCAGATGAATCCCTCATGGAAGCAGTGACCACTGCTTGCTATCGCGGTGTTGATGTAGAACTCTACGTGTCCGAGAAATCCGATCAGGCGCTGGTGGGGCACGCCCAGGCCTCCTACTACAACGAGCTACTGCGGGCGGGCGTGAAAATGTTCCTCTATCCCGCACCCCAAGTTCTCCACACAAAGTTCATGATCGCAGATACGGAAATTGCCCTGATGGGTAGCTCGAACATGGACCCGCGATCATTTGGGTTGAACTACGAGGTCACCGTCATGACCGGTGAGGGCGAGTTGATGGATGCACTGCGCGCCGAGGCACGTAAGTACAAACAGGTGTGCCATGCGCTGACCAAGGAGGAATGGGATCAGCGCCCCTGGTACAAACGCTACGTGGATAACGTGGCCCGCCTCTCCAGCGCGCTGCAATAACTGCACGTCCGACGGCGCGCCCCAGAGTATTCGACATGCCATTCGGGATACACTCACGGCTACGTTTACAATCTAATTCACTCGTTTTTGCCCATAAAAGTTCATGAACGATTAGAAACATACGTAACCCATACTGTTGATTAGAGGAAGACGAAGACTATGGCAATCGACGATGCTGCCCGACCGGAAACCCCCGCAATTCGTGGTCACCGCGCACCAGAGGTGCTGCCCGAAATCGATGTCGCGGAAATCGCGACCTCGGTCTACGATTTCCTTTCCGGTATTCGGCGGTTGATGGAGCGCCCGAACCAGAAGCTGGAAATCTCACAGTCCGAAATCGAAGTGCTGCAGTTCATCTCTCAGCATCCAGGTTGTGGAGTTTCCGATATCGCACGATTGCGTTTCCTGCGTGCATCGAACGTCTCGGCGACCGTGCGGCGGCTCATCAACAACGGCTTTGTGCTGCGTAAGGCCAATGATCAAGACAAGCGCGCCCAAGATCTATACCTCACCGACGACGGTATCGAGATGATGAACTCCATCACAGACGAATGGGCGCTACTCATTGCTCGCGCAACCAACCGGATGGATGCGCGCGATATCGCGAAACTGCGCCGCGGCGTTCCGGCCCTGCGCAACCTGTCGATTGCGGCAGAGACCCTCATTGATGACATACAGCGTCGGCAGGAGTAGCCCCTGACGGAATTGGCCGACATCGCGCGCCTTATCATTCCCGTGCTATACGCGAAACAGCCGCAACGACAAACACTCCCCTGGCGCCAGTGAACTGAGAACAGTACTGGCCGGGGAGTGTTCCGTTTTTCCGGAAGGCACTTAAGCGTCGCGGCGCTTTAACACCACTACTCCAGCGATGAAGATCACCAGCGCCCAAGCGGCAAAGTAAATCATCGAGCCGACCTGCCCCCACGGAGCATCGGCAACATCATTCAGCCCGATTGCATCATCCATGTTGCCGAACGGCATGTACGGTGGCAACCAATCGCGCACTTTGGGCAGCATGCCTACGAGCAGGCCTTCCACCAGCAGCGGCCACAAAATTACCAGCGCAATCGAACCAGCAGTATGGCGCAGTAGGTATCCCACACCGATGGACAGTGCGACAATAAGGAAGGTCTTCAAGCACAAGCGACTGATGACGGTCCATGCGTCCCCGTTGAGGGCCAGCTGCTCCATGATGATGGGTTGATCGATCTTGGACCCAATAACCAACCGCATGGCCACAACGCTCAAAAGCGAAGTGAAAAACGCCAGCACAGTAGCCAATACGCCGTATACCAGCAATTTCGCCAGTGGCACACTGGTTCGCTTAGGGGTGGCCAGCAAGGTGGATTTGGATACGTTCGAACTGTACTCGCCAGTGACAAACATGACGGCTTGGATCGTAACGATCATGATGCCAATCAGCGCAAAACCCGATACGGCCGCATCCGCAGTGATGCCACTGACGATGGCGGCATATGTTTCCGGCTCCTTCTTCAATTCACTGTCATTGAGGATTGCGGCGTTGCCGAACCCCATGAGCACAGCCCAGCCGATGGATAGAAACAGAATCAAGAAAGTAGTCCACGCTAAAGCCTTGGTGGTGCGAAGTTTGATCCACTCCGATTTGATTACGCTCAGCATCTAGTTCCCCTTCTGCTTCTCGTCATTGTTCGTAACGACTTTTTTGGCTGCTCCCTGCATTGCAGGAGGACCGCCCAGTACGCCAAGACCATTCGGGGTCGTGGTGGCCTGGTACTCGACGGAATCACCCGTCATACGCATAAACGCCTCCTCCAGGCTCGGGCGCACTTCGGTGAGTTCACGCAAACGCAGACCATAGCTATATGCCAAGGCACCCACCCAGTCGCTGTCACGATCGGGAACCAACAAGGTGGGGCGACCATCCGCGTCTTGAGATTCCCGGTATGCCACATTCTCCTCCACCAGCGCCTGGCCCAGTTCCTTCAGGTGATCCGTACGCACCACTACCGAGGACTCGGATGCTGATTTGATGAAGTCACGCGTCGAGGTATTCGCAATCAACCTGCCCTTACCGATCACAATGAGGTGATCCGCTGTCTGCGCCATCTCAGACAGTAGGTGGGAACTCACCAACACCGTGCGACCTTCAGCCGCCAACGCACGAACGAATTGTCGAACCCACCGGATGCCCTCTGGGTCCAAACCATTGACGGGCTCATCCAAAATCAACACTTCTGGATCTCCCAGCAGAGCACCTGCCAATCCAAGGCGCTGTCCCATACCAAGGGAGAATCCGCCCGCTTTGCGACCAGCAACATCGCTCAGCCCAACGATGCCCAGCACCTCATCCACGCGCTTTTTGGAAATTCCGTTAGTCGCAGCCATCCACCGCAGGTGGTTCGCGGCGGAGCGACTGGGGTGAACCCACTTCGCATCCAACAAGGTCCCCACCTTTTCCAGGGGGTGCTTGTACTCCGAATAGTGCTTGCCATCAATCTGCGTTGAACCCCGAGTAGGGCGATCCAAACCTACGATCATGCGCATTGTCGTTGATTTACCGGCACCGTTGGGTCCAAGGAATCCTGTAACAATCCCTGGTTTTACTTCGAAGTCCAAGTCATCTACGGCCACAGAGTTTCCGTATGACTTGGTCAGATGGCTGACTTTAATCATGCAAGCCAGTGTGCCACACGAACCCCGATGTATTCAGGGCAACTGCTTACACTTAACCCCGTATCTGGCTGAAATAGTTTCTTTAGGCTGTATATAATTTTCTCCATGCCCGCTCACCCCGCGATTGATGTCGATAGGTGGATGGACCATGACGAGGTCCCACCCACCCAGGCGCGCAGTTTCCGCGGTTTCTTGAGTGTGACAAAGGAGGCACCGCGCCGATTTATCCGCTTTGCGTCCACAACTCCGGGACGACTAACGATCGTCTCTTTCATTTTGATCGTGGCCATCCTCGCTGCCGGTGGCGCTATGGTTTTTTCTTCCGAACAGCGACGGGAAAAACTCGATACCCTCATTTCGCAAACGGAGCCCCTATCCAACGCTTCGCAGGAGCTCTTCAACGCCTTGTCCGAAGCCGATTCCATAGCCACTACCAGCTTCTTAAAACAAAACGACAGTGACGTAGCCTCCCGCGAACAGTTTTTGCGTGCCACCCAGCGGGCTTCCGAAGCGGTGATTCACGCGGGGCACGGCATCGACGAGATCTCCAGTGACGACATGCAACTGGTTCTTGCGATCCAAAAAAACCTCCCCAATTACGTGCAGCTAGTATCAACCGCCCAAACAAACGATCGCTTGCGCAACCCCGTTGGTGTGGCCTACCTAACCCAGGGCTCTGAGCTGATGCAGCAGCAAATGCTACCCGCCGCGCAGCAACTGCACGAGCGGACCAGCCGCAAGGTCACGGACGAACGGCAATCCCTTGTCACTCCCCTGTGGTTCCCCTTGTCGGGCCTCATTGCGGCCGTAGGGTTTTTGCTTTTGGCGCAATTGTGGTTGGCGGCTCTCACCAACCGTCGGCTTAACTTGGGTTATGTGGTGGCTACTGTGCTCATGGTCTTTGCCACGCTGTGGGCCAGCGCCAGCGCGGCGGTGACGTGGATGGGCACCGACGATGCGTCAAATAATTCAGCGACCTCGCTCAGCAAACTCACCCAGGTTCGAATCGCGGTACAACAGGCCCGCACGAATGAGGCTCTAGGCTTGGTGCAACGCGATTATTCCGACCAGCGACATCAGCAGTTCGTGAATTCGGTGAAAACGATCGATGCCACGCTTCTGGATATTCGCGATGATGTGGCGAATCCTCGCCGTGTGGACAACGCACGCGAATCTCTTCGCGGATGGGATAATGCCCACGCACTCATGGTGGCGGATCTACGCAACGGCGAATACGGCAATGCCATCAAAACTGCTCTCGGCGATTACCGTCTCACCCCCGGCGCCCGATCCTCCGAGTACAGCACCGTCAACTTCAAAATTTTGGACGAGCAACTGCAAGCGCTCATCTCTGACAATCGCTCACGCCTGCAGACCAGCCTTATTGACGGCAGTGTAGCGGCCGGTCGCATCACAAATTTGGTTCTCTCGCTCACCATTTTGGCCGCTGTGAGCTGCTTCCTCGGCACTCGTCCCCGCCTGCAGGAGTTCCTGTGATGTTTCCTTTTTTATCCCGACGCCCAGCTCAGCTCACATACCGTTCTCCCAGGGCCTTTGAGTCGACCGAGACGCGTTCCCGCAGCGCCATCGTGATGGCGGTCATCGTGCTAGGCGCTACGGTCGCCGGCTGCGCGAATTCTGCTCCCACCGAGATCAAGGAGTGGCCGACCGTGATTGATAGCCCCAGTGCGGACTTGCCACCAGAATCTCGATTGGTATCCCCGGACGATATTCCCACCAGCGATGCCGATGAGCAGGCGCCCATAGGGAGTATTCGCCCGGATAACCGTGAGCCGAAAGAGCGCGTGAAAGAGATTCACAAGCGTGGCCGTTTGATTGTGGGTATTGCCCAATCACTTAACCGTTTGGGTTATCGCGATCCCGTTAACGGGGAGCTCGTGGGTTTTGAAATTGATCTGGCACGAGAAATCGCTCGCGATATTTTCAATGATCCGGACAAGGTGGAGTTCCGATATGTGGAAAGCCGTAACCGCGAGAAGGCTCTGCGCGACCGGGAAGTGGACATCATCGTCCGCACGATGTCGATCACCAAGACGCGGCAGGAAAGCATCGAGTTTTCTGCCCCCTATCTGACGGTTCAACCACGTTTACTGGTTCCAAAAACGTCCACTATTGAGCGCATGGAGGATCTGAAGGACAAGACGGTGTGTGCGACTAACGATTCCACGTCGGCTTCCGCGTTGCACAACTACGAACTGTCCAAGGTACTGGCCACCCGTACATGGACGGATTGTCTGATGGCTTTGCAGCGGCATCAAGCCGATGCGGTGTACACGGACGATGCAATTCTTTCTGGATTGCAGGCCCAGGACCCTTATATGCGATTGGTGGGTGGCGATGACCAAGTGAACCACTACGGCGTGGGTATCCCGCTGCAGGTTGATGGAAAACCCTCCATTGGGCTGACTATGCAGGTTAACGACACTTTGGAGCGCATTCGACAGGATGGTACCTGGGTGCGCCTATTCGATAAGTGGATGCGCGATTACCTGGGCCCGGCGTCCATGCCACCGTCCAGCTATCGCACGGATGAGGAGGCGAGAGAGCTCGCAAGGACCCGCGATGAGGCGGAAAAACAGCGCCTCCGGGACGAGGCACTAGCGGATACCACGAAGGCACCGGAAACCGCGGCACAGACGAGTAGCACGGAGGAGTGACAGTGACCAACAAGAACAGCTCTGACGAGTCTCGCGAAACCCCCGATCGCATCGACGTGTCCCATTCCCGCAAGAACGACGATGATGAGAGCAATGTGCACACCGAAGCCGTCGCATTCGATCCATTCGCAGACGACGACGAAGCTCACACCGAAGCCGTCGCATTCGACCCATTCGCAGACGACGACGGCACTGACGATGATTTAGAGGTCACCGAACACGCGACCACCCCAGGCATTACCCGCGACGCGAGTAGCTCGGACAACTCAAACGACGAAGCTCACACCGAAGCCGTCGCGTTCGACCCATTCGCAGACGACGACGAGGAAGATACCGACGACATCGCGTCCTTCACGTCTGCCGATCCCGATGAGATCACCGGCCCACTGGCGGAGAGGAAGGGGAAAAGCGGGGCGTCGAATAAAAAGAACCCCGTATCCAACCTAGAGCCGGGTGAGCGGTCGCGCAGGGAGGCACTCTCGGAGTTCCGACGCTTACGTGGTACCCGGCGGCGCGGCGCGGAGATCGCCGGTGGCATGGTGAGGCTACCGTTCATTCCGCCGACTGATCCCGAACAGGCCGTGATCGACCCTACGGATGCGATCGAGAAGGGGGTGGAGCCCCCAACCCTGAAGCGCGGTGACATCATCGCTGGTCAATACGAGATTCTGGGCCCCATCGCGCACGGTGGCCTGGGCTGGGTTTACATCGCGACCGACCACAATGTGGCGGACCGCTACGTGGTTCTCAAGGGCATGATGGCCACGGAAAACGAGCATGAGCGGGCCGTGGCCGAATCGGAACGGGCGTTCCTTGCCGAGATTACGCATCCGGGAATCGTGAAAATCTTCAACTTTATCGACGACCCGCGTGTGGAGGGCGGCTTCATCGTCATGGAGTATGTCGGCGGGCCATCCCTGCGCGCCCGCCGGCGCCGCATGCCCCGGAATCTGCTGGACGTAGACGTAGCCATCGGCTACATCCTGGAAGTGCTGCCGGCGCTGGATTACCTGCACTCGCGCGGAGTGGTTTATAACGACTTGAAGCCAGACAACATCATCATCACCGAAGACCAGGTGAAGCTGATCGATCTGGGGGCGGTCACGGGTATTGGCGCGTTCGGGCACATCTTCGGAACCAAGGGGTTCCAAGCGCCCGAAATCGCCACGACCGGCCCCACCGTCGCCAGCGATATCTACACGGTGGGCCGCACGCTGGCTTCGCTAATTGTGGCGCTGAAAGTGGAAAACGGAGCTTACACTGGGGACCTGCCCACCCCGGATGAAGAACCCCTCTTCCGCGAGTACATGTCGCTTTATCGCCTGCTATTGCGCGCGACGAACCCCGATCCGAAGGTGCGTTTTGCATCGGCATCAGCCATGGCGAACCAGCTAGTCGGTGTGCTGCGGGAGATTCTGGCTATCCGTGACGGCCGTCAATACGCCCACCTGGATACGCGTTTTACTGCACAACGTTCCACCTACGGCACCAAGCACATTGTGTTCCGTACGGACCAGTTGCTTGACGGTGTGGAACGCAGTGTGGAGATTTCCCCTTCGGAAGTGGTGGCAGCTTTGCCTACTCCCCTGACCGACACGAGCGACCCCGGCGCGGCGTTGTTGTCTGCGGCGAGTTTCACGGAGACCAGCGACCTGATGGACACGTTGAATTCCGCCATGCGTAACCCGGACATGGAAAACAGTGTGGAGATCCCACTGACGATGGTCCGCGCCCACCTAGATGTGGGTCAAACCGTGGAGGCAAAGGAACTGCTGGAATCCCTAGAACCCCGGTTGGGTAACGATTGGCGTTTCCACTGGCATTCGGGTGTGGTTGGGCTGCTCAGTGGCGATTTCGCGACGGCGCAAGCGTGCTTCAACAAGGTGCTGTTCATCTTGCCCGGCGAACCTGCCCCCAAGTTGGCGCTCGCCGCGACCGATGAATTGCTACTACAGCAACAGGGGGTGAATACGTCTAAGCTGCTGGACACCGAGGCCACCCGGGCAGCTTCGGCGTTGGCCTACGCGCAACGCGTGCCGGTAGATGACTACTCGGGTGTGCCCGGTTGGGATCACGTGACGCTGGATCCGGTCGCGCTCCGCTTCCACGCGATGCGCCTGTACGGCCTTGTATGGGCCACGAATCCGACCACGGTATCCAGTGCTTTCGGTTTGGCGCGGCAACTGATGGCAGAAGGTTTGATTGATTCGGCGGTCACCGCCCTAGATCGGGTGCCGCAGAACTCGCGGCACAATCGCTTGGCTCGGTTCACCACCATCTTGATTCTTATTTCTGACGCCTCGCTGCTCACCGAGACGCGCATCCGTCGGGCCGCGCGCCGTTTGGCCACGATGCCAACGAATGAACCACGGTTGGAGCAGGTCAAACTCGCGGTGATGTCGGCTGCGCTCAATTGGTTGCGCCGCCGTGGCAAGGACGGATTGGGGCCGGTTTCCACCGAGCCTATTTTTGATGCGGAGTTCACCGAACGCGGATTGCGCCTAGGGCTGGAACGCGGTCTGCGGCACATGGCGCGGCAAACGCAGTTCCCCCTGCACCGGTTCCGCTTGGTGGATATGGCAAACAAGATTCGGCCCCGAACCTGGTTCTGATTCCAAGGGGGGCAAACCGGAGCTGCGCTGGAATGACCGGTCTGGAACTGCTGGGGTGCGGGGACGAGAACTGCCGGGGTGCGGGGACGAGAACTGCCGGGGTGCGGGAGCTGTGAGGCGGGGCCACCACCTCAGCGGGCGCCCCCGTGCCCAGCTACTCTTGCTCTGCCAGCTCTAAGGAGTAGCGGGCGATAGCCAGCTCTTCGTTAGTAGGAACCATGAAGACTTTCACTGCAGAATCCTCCGTAGAGATCATGCGCGCGCCTTCTACCCCGTCCTCATTGGCATTGCGCGAAGGGCAGATCTCGATACCGAAGTTTTCCAAGCCAGCGAGGGCATCTTCACGCAGTTGAACAGCATTTTCCCCCACGCCCGCGGTAAACACAATCGCGTCCACACGCCCAAGGGTGATCATGTACGCACCGACATAGCGGCGGATCTGATTGATATAGACGTTGTATGCCAAAGTAGCGGCCTCATCGCCGGCTGCCATCATCTCCGTGAGCTCGCGGAAGTCATTCACACCAGCCATACCCTTCAAACCGGACTGGCGGTTAAACAAGTTGTCCAGCTCGTCAATGGTCATTTTCGCCGATCGCGCGAGGTGGAAAATAATAGATGGGTCGATGTCACCGGTGCGGGTACCCATAACCAAGCCCGGCAGTGGTGTTAGCCCCATGGAAGTATCCACTGCTTCCCCACCCTTGATGGCGGACGCGGATGCGCCGTTGCCCAGGTGCAAGGTAATGCAGTTGATATCCTTGGCGTCGCGCCCCATAAGTCCCGGCAATTGCTGCGACACATACTCGTGGCTGGTTCCGTGGAAACCATAGCGACGAATGTTGTGCTCTTCCGCCAGCTTAGGCGGCAAAGCGTAGGTATACGCCACCTCGGGCAGCGTGGAGAAAAATGAGGTATCGAACACCGCCACGTGAGGCACATTCGGTAGCAGCGCCATAGCGTTTTCCATGCCGTCGATGTGTGCCGGATTGTGCAGTGGTGCCAGGGGAATCAAATCCCTTAACTTGGACAAAACCGTGTCATCAACAATGACGGGCCCAGTAAACTCCGCACCACCTTGCACCACGCGGTGCCCCACCGCTATGAGGTTCAGGTCTTGGGGCCCCACACCGAGGAGCGTCATCATGCCGAAGGCACGTTCCAGACCCACCGAGTGAGACAGGATAGGGCGGGTGTCCTCCATTTTGGTGGTTGTGGTGGAGATCTTAATGTGACCGCTTGGCTCACCGATCTTCTCCACAATGCCAGAGATAAATGGGGCTTCCAGAGCACCCTGCTGAGGATCCAGAACCTGGAACTTAATTGATGAGGAGCCGCTGTTGAGAACCAGAACGAATTCTGAGCCCTTGGCTTGTTCTACGTGGTGATCCATATCCATAATCTGCACTTCTTTTCTGTCTCGGGATGGGTAGGGGGAGTTCGTCCGGCGCCTGGGCATACGGTTGCCGCCGGCGCCTAGGTACACGGTTGCCGCCGGCGCCTGGGCATACGGTTGCCGCCGGCGCCTGGATACACGGTTGCCGCCGGCGCCTGGGTACACGGTGGCCGCCGGCGCCTGGGTACACGGTGGCCATCAGCATCTAGCGACAACTGCACACCCCGCGTAGGCGATGGCGGCTAGGCCTGCGCTTGGATGGCTGTAATGGCCACGGTGTTGACAATGTCCGGCACCGTGGCGCCACGGGAGAGGTCGTTGACAGGCTTGTTCAAGCCCTGCAAGATCGGCCCCACTGCGAGCGCGCCCGCAGTCCGCTGGACCGCTTTGTATGCGATATTTCCGCTATTCAGGTCAGGGAAGATGAATACATTGGCGTGTCCGGCAACGTTGGAGCCCGGCATCTTTTTCTGCCCAACGGATTCCACCACCGCAGCGTCGAATTGAATGGGGCCTTCAAATTGCACAGAGGCGAAGGTCTCCTTGGCCTTAGCCACGGCCTCAGCGACCGCCTGGACATCGGGGCCAGACCCCGAAGTACCGGTGGAGTAGCTAAGCATCGCGACCTTGGGTTCGATCCCAAACTGCGCGGCGGTGTGGGCAGAGACAGCTGCAATCTCCGCCAGTTGATCTGGCGTTGGGTTAGGGTTGACCGCGCAATCGCCGAATGCCCACAGCACACCATCCATGACTAGTAGGAAGATGGAGGAGACCACGCTGGAACCCGGTGCAGTCTTGATGATCTGGAACGAGGGCTTAATCGTGTGGGCAGTAGTGTGCGCCGCGCCGGAAACCATGCCGTCAGCCAATCCTTTGTGGACCATCATCGTGGCGTAGTAGCTGATATCCTGCATCGTCGCGCGGGCATCCTCGATGCTGATGCCCTTATGCTTGCGGAGTTCGTAAAAATCCTGTGCAAACTGCTCCAGCTGTTCGCCTTGGGTGGGATCTGCGACATGCGCGGCCGAAATATCCCAGCCGTTGTTAGCGGCACGTGTACTGATGTCGTCTGGATTACCCAAGATGGTCAGTTCGCACACGTCGTCCGCCAGCAGCTGATGGGCAGCTTCCAGAATGCGATCGTCCTCACCTTCGGGCAAGACGATGTGGGTGCGCTTCGCCTTGGCTTGGCGCAACAGATTGAGTTCGAACAGCTCGGGGCCGATCTGGGGCTCGCGCTTATCTGCGCCACGAATGCCGCTGAGGGTTTGGGCTAGTTCTTCTTCGCGGATGACGCCGTGGACCTCTGCCCCTTTGGCCTCGAGTTGCCGACGGGTTAGGGTGGCCAGCTTCTCGTCGGCGTCGGTGGAAATAACCAGCAGATGCGCCGCGCCACTTGCGGCCGCCAGCCGGGAATCCAGGTGGGCCTCCCCAGTGCCGATTAATACGTCCGACGCCACATTCTCCAGTTCCTCGAGCGCACCTTGGAACACTTCCGCATTCGATGCGGACTCTGTGCGGCCCTCCCCGAAGATGTTGGTGACTTGAAATATGCATTCAATGCCCGAGGTGTCCGTTTCGGGCATTGCAGCGCCGGTGGGCGTTGTGGTGGAGTGCGCAATGTCTGCGCGCCGGGCAGCAGCACCACCAACGGGTGTGAGTAGCGCCTTAATCGGGATATCTACAGATACCACGGGTTGATCATCCTCCATGCGTTGTAAAACCTGGGTCATTAAGCAGACCCTCTCTATTGCATATTGTGCATGGATAAGCGCGCAGTTGTGCGGTGTTTCACACAGTCAATGGTTGGCTGTGATCATTTTCATAGCGTGGGGGCGGGATTAACGCAGTTCAGGCCTATTCCAATCGTGATACCCCTTAGCTGCCCCCGCATACTCATGAACGCGCTGATTCTCACTATCTGGGATTGAAGCAGTACTATTTTCATCTGTTTGACTGGCTGACGTGGAAGTTTTTCCCTCCCGCTCCTTGGGACGAGAAGCGTCCTGCGCGCTCTTCTCGCGGTCCAGTTCATCCGAACGCAAGGATCGTTCAAAGATGGATTTCTTGCGAACCACCACCAAAGTGACAGTCACCGCCAGACCGAATAGAACCACGCCAATCACACCAGCGAGGCCAAAGTACTTAATGAGCCGCGTGGAGTTAAGGAACATCAGCAATGCACCTACTAGCCCGCCCAGGATTTCGGGCTTCACGATGGAAACGGCCCACGCGGCGATAGGTGCAGCGATCGCACCACCAACAAGCAGGCCCAACACAGGCTGCCAGGACTGCGCGAGTTCATTACCCATCCCGAACAGGAATCCGACCGATGCAGACAGAGCAACCAGGAACTCGGCGGTGTTGACCGTACCGATAATGCGGCGCGGCTCGGCCTTACCCACACTCATCAGAGTCGACGTAGTAACCGGTCCCCATCCGCCCCCACCGGAAGCATCCAGGAAACCACCGCCTAGCCCCAGAACCGCCAGCCCCGCGCGCGACTTTGCCGTGGATGTGGCCGGCTGGGTCTTGTTGGGCTTCTGCCATGGGATCGCCACGCTTCGAACCAGCACGTACGCCCCCAACAAAACCAAAATCGTGGAGACTACGGGTTCAGCCGCCTTAGTAGACAAACTGCTCAACACATAGGCACCGACGAACGCGCCGATCGCCCCAGGTACACCCAGAGCCAACACAGTCGGCCAGTGGACGTTTTTCAACCGCCAGTGGGAAAGACCCGAAAAGAGCGTGGTCCCTACCTCTGCAAGGTGTACAGCAGCGCTGGCGTGCGCAGGACCCAGGCCAGAAAAGACCAGCAAAGTTGTGGCCGTGATACCAAAAGCCATGCCCAAGGCACCATCGACGAGTTGGGCTGCGAGTCCAACGAGGGCAAAAATAAGAATTTTCATGAGGATTCCTAGAGTTCGGTGAGGTCAGGCGCTATGTGCGCTACTGGGAAAGCTGAGCTTGTTCAGCCCGTGCAATAACGAGGGGAGCTACGGCGGTGCCAAGATGCGGCACCTGCATACAGGCTCCCTGGGGCATTCGATTCTCTAGGTAGTGATGAAGCCGGTCGAGCAAAGTTGCTGGGCTAAAAAACAGTGGCACCACCACATCGGGTTGCAATTGTTGAACGACGCCCGGCCCGCCGTGCCCACCGGTGGCGGGCACGGCGGTGACACGATCGGGTTGCAATTGCAGTCTCGTCGCCAGTGAAGCCGCTAGGCGCTCCACCGAGTCATTCGCCCCTGGAACTGAAGATCCGACGTGGTAGAGCACCACGTGGGCGTCGGACGAAAGAACAGACCGGCGACGAGAAGCAAGGTGGCGGCGAGTGTGCCGTGCAAGCAGATCAGCTACATCATCACCGGTGCCGATACCGCGAGCCAGGGTGAGGCGCAAACTGGTTGAATCTGCAGCCTCCGCGATGGCGCTCGGGACGTCATGGCGCATGTGAAAGGCATCAGTGAACAGCAAAGGCACCACAACTGCGTGGGTCGCACCCGTCGCGGCGACGATATGCGCCACGTTCGTAAGGGTTGACGGTGAAAAATCCAAGTGCGCGAAGTAGACCGGCCGCCCGCTCAAGGCAGCGGCAACGCGGGCGATCTCAGCAACACAAGCATCGGCCTGCGGATGGCGAGAGCCGTGTGACAGGCAAATAATCGGCGCGCCCGCGTCAACACCGGGCCCCTGAGGGGTGGTGCTGGCGGTACGAATGCCGTCGGCACTGCGCGGAGCTGCTGAAATCATGGTTGTGGATTCCTTGTGATGGGCTTACTTCACCAGTCCGGCGGTGAGCGTATCGCCGGTTTGCGGGTGGACAACGAGCAGGGAGCCCACGCGCCCGCCACGACGGTATTGCTCCACCGGCAGCGGGTCCGCCACAGTGATACGCACATCGGCGATGTCATTGAGCTCTAATTGTTGGATGGTGGCGGGGTCTGTGGGCTTAGAAGCCGCAACGTCAGCGCCCGCGGCCTCGTCCGTACCGTGAGGGGCGTCTACCAGTTCATCGGCGCGGCGCAGCACCTGATCCACACGTCCGCGCACGAGTGCCGAGCCGTAGCGAATCAGAACGTTCGAGCGCAAGCGCAGAGGGGTTTCAGACAAATGGAACACGGTGGCTTCGAAGGTGTTAACGGGCTCCGGTAGATCCAGCCCGCCGATTACGTCACCGCGAGAAAGATCGATTTCTCGATCCAGGCGCAACGTGACGGATTCACCGCGGTTCGCCGTGTTCTGTTCGCCTGCGGGGCCATCGATTCCTTGGACAATTGCTTCATGCCCACCAGCGGTGACCTGATCGCCGACGGAGACAGTTCCGGCCGCGATACGGCCGGCATAACCGCGGTAGTCGGTGGCATGATCGCGAATCACCAGCTGGATGGGGAAACGCAGCTGCCGGTTGATGGACTGGTTTTCCGCACCTGGGGTGGCCTGCTCGAGGATCTCCAGCACGCTGGGACCGGTGTACCACGGGGTGTTTGCGCTGCGCTCCACCACATTGTCACCCAGCAACGCGGAAGTTGGGACCACGTCCACGTGGCGCAGGCCCAAATCAGCGGCGAGCGCGTCCACGTCCTTTTTCACCGAGGTGAAAACGTCTTCGCTGAAGTCGACGGCGTCGATTTTATTGACCGCCACAACAACGTGAGAGATCTGCAACATAGCTGCAACGGTGAGGTGGCGCCGAGTCTGTTCGATAACACCGTTGCGGGCATCGACCAGAACAACAACCAACTCTGAAGTGGACAGGCCAGTGACAGTGTTACGGGTGTACTGCACGTGACCCGGGGTGTCCGCCAGGATGAAGCTGCGCTTATCCGTTGCGAAGTACCGATAAGCAACATCGATGGTGATGCCCTGCTCGCGTTCCGCGCGTAGGCCATCGACTAAGAGGGAAAGATCGGGGTTTTCCAACCCCTTCGCGGTGGACGCACGCTCAACGGATTCGTATTGGTCTGCCAAAATGGACTTCGTATCGTGCAACAGGCGACCTACGAAGGTGGATTTGCCGTCATCCACGCTGCCCGCCGTGCACAGCCGCAGGGTGGGCAACTGAGGGGGCTGAGTTCCAGCGTTTGGTTCGGTTGTGGGAGCAGTCATCAGAAGTACCCTTCCTTCTTGCGGTCTTCCATGGAAGATTCGCTGAGCTTGTCGTCTGCGCGGGTGGCACCGCGTTCAGTGGTGGTAGAGGTGCGAATTTCGTCGATGACGTCCTCGATGGACGTGGCTTCGGATAACACGGCACCGGTACAGCTCATGTCGCCAACCGTGCGGTAACGAACGGTCTTGGTGACCAGTTCTTCGCCCTCCTTGGGACCACCCCATTCACCTGGCGTGAGCCACATGCCGTTGCGCTCGAAAACTTCACGCTGGTGGGAGTAGTAGATGGCGGGTACTTCCACGTCGCGGTCACGGATGTAGTCCCATACGTCGGCTTCCGTCCAGTTAGAAATGGGGAACACACGGATGTTCTCGCCCACCTGGTGGCGGCCGTTGTACAGGCCCCACAGCTCAGGGCGCTGGCGACGTGGGTTCCAACCGCCGAAGCTGTCACGGACGGAGAACACCCGCTCTTTGGCGCGGGCTTTCTCCTCGTCTCGGCGGGCGCCTCCCAACACCGCGTCGTAGCCGCGGTTCTGAATCGTCTCCACCAGCGGCACGGTCTGTAGTGGGTTGCGGGTGCCATCGGGACGTTCCTGGATCGCCCCGGAATCAATCCAATCCTGCACCAGTGCCACGTGCAGGTTTACGCGTGGATCCGCTGCAACCTTGTCACGAAACTCGATGACCTCAGGGAAGTTGTGCCCGGTATCAACATGAACCAACTCGAAAGGCACCGGCGATGGAGCGAAAGCGCGCTTGGCCAGTTCCAGGACCACAACGGAATCCTTGCCACCGGAAAACAGCAGGGCGGGCCGTTCAAACTGGCCGGCTACCTCCCGCAGAATCTCGATAGCCTCGGCTTCTAGACTCGCCAGGTGAGGCGATAACGCTGGGGCTTGACTGGGTTCCTGGGTGCGTTCTTGCACGTCGTTGGCCTCTTTCGTCGTCTTCTCTGTATTCGCAGTTGGGTTGGTTGCGTTTAGTTGGGGCGCGGGGCTGGAGCTTGTCGCTGGGAGTGGAGCCTCCGCGTTCGCGGTTGTCATGTGTGCAGACCACACTCCGTCTTGTTGGATCCTGCCCAACGACCGGATCGCGGATCCTCGCCTTCGGCCACCGGAAGCGTGCATGTCGCGCAACCAATGGAGGGGTAACCCTGCTTGGTCAGTGGATTAATGATGAGGTCGTGGTCGGCGATATAACGCTCCACCTGCTCATCGGTCCACGAGACGATGGGGTTGATCTTCAGCCGCCCAGTGCGGTCGACTTCCAGCACTGGGGTGTTGGCGCGCAGCTGGTTATCCACGCGACGAATGCCCGTAACCCATGCAGTAAACGGGTTGAGCATCCGCGCAAGCGGCTCTACTTTGCGCATGCGACAGCATGCAGTGGGATTCTTCAGATACAACCGTGGGCCATAAACACTGTCCTGCTCCTGGCGCGTTAGCGTGGGAGTGACATTGGTCAGTGGCAGGCTGTATCGCTCGGCAACCTCGTCGCGCGTTTCGATAGTTTCGTCAAAGTGGTAGCCCGTATCTAAAAACACCAATTCGGCATTATCCAATCGCCCTTCAGCGAGCTCCGCGAGAACCGTGTCCTGCATGCTCATGGTCACGGCAATAGAACCTGCGACGTGCTCGTTCGCCCATTCGAAGATTTCTTCCGCCGTGGCTTTTTCCAGCTCTGGGTTCCACTTTTCGGCCAGCTTTTCATGCGCCTTACGCTGCACTTCCGCCAACGGTGTAGTGGTAGTTGGCTCGCCATCGGGGCTAATCGCTGGGTCGCGGTAGTCATCCGCTTGCCCACCGAGGCCAACCGCTGCGTTAACCAAGCTCATTGTTCCTCTTCTCCTGTGGTTTGGCTCTTCTTTTTCCCGACGCCACGCTCCCTTCCACCACTGCGTCCAGCAGGGGGAGGGTTGTCAACGTGAGCGCTGGTATGAACTCTCAGCCCACAATTAGACCAACCGGTCTACTTAAGCTGCACACCACAGTAGACTAATCTGTTCAGTTCAGCAAGGTTTTCGCACATTTTGCAGACTACCCGGTCTATATTGTTGTGCACGACATCCAAAACCACGTGCCGGCCTCGTAAAAACGGGCATGGTTAAACCGGCTCCCCCTCCCAAGTGAAAAAGAGTTTGGGATTCCCCACCACGCATCCGGGCCGCCCACACCTCGACGCAGCACCCCCACCGCCCACACCCTAATTCACACAATGTGCAGCAGAACTCTAACAAAAA
>NZ_KV786178.1:0-26328 GCF_001806865.1 Corynebacterium sp. HMSC28B08 | reverse complement strand
GCTTAGGAGAACCTCCTACACCTTCAACAACCTCACCTCAGCGCAGCACCCACACCAGCAACCCCACCTCAGCGCAGCACCCACCACCAGCGACCCCAACCGGGTGCAGCACCCGCCAGCGACAACATCTCGGCGTAGCGCCCACCGCCCACACCCTGATTCACACAATGTGCAGCAGAACTCTAACAAAAAGTCGCGTTTTTGTCGGACTTCTGCTGCACATTCATCGTTCAACGGGAAAATACGGGCGCCGGAGCGCTTAGGAGAACCTCCTACACCTTCAACAACCTCGCCCCCGGAGTGAAAAACCGACATGACCGACAACCTCGCCCGCGCGGTTGAAAACCTCCCAGAACGCCCCCAAGAGAGAAGGTGTTCAGGAACATCCACCACACATCCAGTCCGCCCACAAGTAACAAAGAGTTTAGGATTCCCGACCACACATCCACACCGGCCACAAGGTGACAAAAAGTCTAGGATTCCCGGCCACGTATCCAGGCCGCCCACATCTCGGCGTAGCGCCCACCTTGAGATACCAGCTGATCATGTGGTCCGCTTTCCACAATCCGACCCGATTCCATCACCAGCACCCGATCGGCCGCGCGAGCCTGATCAAGGCGGTGAGCCACCACCAGAGCGGAACGATCGCGAAGGACCTCCGCAGCCGCGTCCTCAAGGGCCGTCGCCTGCGCCGACCCGGCTTCAGCGGTGGCCTCATCCATTACCACTACCGGTGGGTCCATCAGCAGCACGCGCGCCAGCGCAAGCTGTTGGGCGACCACCGGATTCAAGCGCATCCCCTGCTCCCCCACTACCGTGTCCAAACCTTCAGGAAGGGAATCTAACCAGTCCAGCGCGCCCACCCGCGCCACGGCCTCACGGATCTGCTCATCGGTGACGTCAGGTTTCGCGAGGTTGAGGTCTTCCCGGAGCGTGCCGGCGAATGTGTGAACCTCCTGCGTGACCATCGCGATGCGCTGGGAGCGCTGGGCGTCGGATAAAAGAGATACCGGAGCACCCGCCACCAGCACTTCACCGGAATCAGGGACCCGAAGGCCCATCAGCAAAGAAGCGACCGTGGTCTTGCCCGCGCCAGATGCGCCAACTAGGGCGACGGTTTGGCCTGGGTACACGCGGAAAGACACGTCATCGACGGCCACGGGCGAACCGGTGGCGCTTTCAGTGGAATCGTCAGCTGGGCCGACAACAGGGCCGTCAGCAGTGACACTGCCCCGCACGTGAAAGCCGGCAGACGAACCTGCATAACGGAAGGTCACGTGACGTAGTTCGACTGCTGGCGACTGGTTGGCGGACGTGCCAGGGAGAGATTGCCGGCCGGAGGCAGGGAGGGAATGCAGGTCGGCGCCAGGGAGGGAATGCTGGCCGGGGGAAGAACATGAAGGGCCAGAACATGAAGAGCCAGAGGATGAAGAGCCCGGGGTGTCAGCAGCGCCAACGCCAGCAGCGCCAACGTCACCGGCACCAACGTCACCAGCCCCAACGTAGTCGGGCACCTGCTGTGGTGGATCCACACTCACCCCCACGATGCGGGCCAGGCTGGCGTACGCGGATTGGATCACGTCTAACTCGCGCATCACGTGCATGATCGGGCCCCGCAAACGAATGACCATCAAACCGGCACCCGTGACGGCACCGACGCTGACCCAGCCCGCGCGAACGAAATAGAACCCACCCACCAACACGCTGGCGGTGAGCAGGAATTCACCGGCGGTCACCCACAATTGCAGGCGCAGTAGTGCCATGCGCGCCCGCAACCCCTTGGTCACAACATCCCAACTAGCCGATTCGATGCGTTCGTGCATGGTATTTTCCATCCGAAATGCACGAATGGTAGCTCGGCCATGAATAGCTTCAAGAACCCGCCGGGCGCGCTCGGCCATCCCGGCGCGTTCGGCAGCGAAACGTTCGGGCGCAATACGCAAATACCTTCGTGCGCCCCACCAGTACGGTACGAATGCCACGAGAGTGCACAGCAGCAAGCGCGGATCGATGGAGATTAGCGCGGTGGCAGTGGCCACGATCAGGAACACGGATTTGCTCAACAGCGGCAGGGTTTCAGTGATCGCTGCGGACACTTCGGCCACATCGTCGGTGGAGCGGCTCACCAAGTCAGCCGTACCAGCATCTTCCACCTGATGGAGGGGCAAACCCAGTGCCGTGCCCACCATCGTTTCGCGCAAGTTGGCGATGATGCGTTCGCTGACTTTTGACATCAGGTAGTACCCTGCGGCGGAGGCCACCCCGCCGAGCATTGCCGCCACCAGCATCTTGGCTCCAATGAGTCCCAAACCGGTGTCCATCATAAGCTGCCACCATTGGTGGCTATTGGCGACGGATTCAGAGCTCTTTGCCGTGGTCACCTGCCTGACCACATCCACAGTCTGCCCCAGCAACCGTGGCACACTGACGGTGGCCCATGCGCCCAATGCCATGAGCAGCAAGGCCACGAGGCTTAACCGCCGTGCTCCTGGTACCGCCCTTACCTGAGCACCGATTTCACGTCGGACCTGTGCCCACGTCGCCAGCGGGAATCGCTGGGCATTTTCCGGCAGCTCCATGGTCTTCGGGGTCATCCGTGTGCTACGCATTATCGGCCTCCAGGCGCTCTGCCGAATCCGCCACGGCCACGGCGCGCCACGCGGGCGCTTGTGTGACCACGATGGTCAGCTTGTCGGCGCGGACTTTAGCCACGGCCTCGGCAATCCGCTGCTGGGTGACCGAGTCCACCGCCGTTGTTGGGTTCTGCACAATCAGCACTTCTGGGTCCGCAGCGATAGCTCGGGCTAAGGCCAGGCGTTGTCGTTGCCCGCCGGATAGCAACCGCCCTTCTTCACCGACCCGTTTGTTCGCCCCGCCGGGGATATCCCCGCACTGTGCCACGTCTAGGGCCCATTGTGCAGTCTGGGGGTTCACGTGCACGTTCTCCCCCACTGTCCCGTCAAACAACTCGGCTTCATGTGGGGCCACAACGAATCCTGGCACACGCGCAAATCGATCGATGTCAGCATCCACTTCCTCGCTGGTAGCCACCGTGGTCACACCTTTCGGGAATTGTTGCGCCCACTTCCTGGCTAGCTGTTCTTCCTCCTTTTCTTTCCCGACGCCCCGCTCTCCCCGGCCCGGATCCCCGAGGATACTGAGGATCCGCTCGGCAGAAGCCCCGCCGGAAGCCACCTTGGACGAAATGTTTTTCCCCAACATCGTCATGGGGGTAATGACGAACTGTGCCACTCCAACAACCGCAATGAGTTCCCCAATGGTGATTTCCCCACGAACACCTAACCACCCGGCAAAGAATCCCACGAGAACAACGTAGAATGCGCCCGCGAATTCGGTTGTCGCGTTGAGCTGCGCTTGTGCCTGGTTGGCGCGAATAGTCGATGAATAGGCGGCGTTTGAAACAATGGAATAGCGGGCGCGGACGGTGCTCACTGCCCCCAGCCCCTTAACGATGCGGAGTCCGTGAACTAGATCCGTGGCGGTCGCGGCTGCTTTGGCCAGCCCACGTTGGCGTGCTCCCGATCGGGCGCGCAAGGGCTTGGCAGCAGCGAGGGAAATGAAAACAATGCACGGAGCTGCGAGTAGAACAAACAGCCCGAGTGGTACGTGGATGAGCAAAACCACCACACCCACGTACAGCAGGGAGCCGATCTCACCGAAGGGGAATACGGTGAGAAAGAGGATTTCGGACACGCGGCGGGTATCTACGCTGGCGATGCTGAGGAGCTCGCCGGGCGGTCTGGCGGTTGATAGTCCGCGGGGGTCCTGAATGCGATCGGTGGTGATGGTACGCAGGTGATGGGCAAGCTCCAACATGCAGCGCTGGAAGAGGTAGCGCCCAGCGAAGGAAACCACCGCGTTGGCGAAGAACATGGTGGCAAGAACCGCAATCCACATCCACAGGCGGCTTAGTTGGCCCGTGGCGACGGCCTGGTCGATGGCGCGGCCGACAACGATGGGGACGGAAGCGTTGAGAATAAACCCCACCATGATGCACAGACCCGCGATGATATTCCACGGCCGAGGTGCGAATGCGACCTTGGCCAACCAATGCGGGTCGTGGGGTTCGGGTAGCCGGTTAATCACTGTCCTTAGCCTAGCGCAGGCCACCAGTTACAACCGATAAAGCCTAGCGCAGGCCACCAGTTACAACCGGAAAAGCCTAGCGCAGGCCACGAGCTACAACCGGAAAAGCCTAGCGCAGGCCACGAGTTACAACAGAAAACGATTTAGAAACCGCGCTGGAACTGCCCGTGAAGTTTCACCGAGAACACCCGCAGGCATTCCCGGCACTGCCAGGCATTATCAGTTTCCGCGTCGGGCCACAGGTTCTCCGACATGCAATAGGGGCAATTGTTGACGGTTGCTCGACGGCTGTTGATGAAGGCGGTTTTGCCACCAATCGCGTCGTTCGCAGAGGGCAGGCTGTCGTGATCGGGAACGCTCACTAGACCAACAACTCCTCATCGGCGCGGAAAACCCAATCGCGGAATTGTTCGCCCTCGTTGCGGTCAGACTTAAAGTTCTCCACGATGCGGACCACGTAATCTCCCAAATCCGTGGAGAATACCTGGTTGCCGCGCACCTTCTTGCCTACTGCGGGATTCAAGCCCAATGCTCCACCGAGGTTCACCTGGAAGCCCTCCACGCGCTCGCCCTCGTCCGTCGTCAGGATCTTGCCGGAAAATCCAATGTCTGCCACCTGTGCACGCGCGCAGCTGTTCGGGCAACCATTGAGGCTGATCTTGAGCGGTACATCGAGGTCGCCGAGGCGCTCCTCCAGCTCGTCGCACAGATCAATCGCACGCTGCTTGGTGACGGTGTGCGCCAGCTTGCAGAACTCTAGGCCAGTGCATGAAATGATATCGCGGCGGAAAGCCGAAGGATTAGCGGAAAGGCCCTCAGCCTCCAGCTCCTCGGCCAACCCAGCGACCTGCGCTGCTTCCACATCGAGGAACAACAACTCCTTGTCTGGCGTGGTGCGCAGGCGCGCCACGCCGTACTTGTCGGCCAAATCCGCCAAGCGCTGGAGTTGCGCACCGGTGGTGTGCCCCACGGTGGGCTTCACACCCAAGTACTTTTTGCCATCGTTTTGGTCATGCACACCGATGTGGTCGCGATAGCCAGGGGCCGTTTCCGGTGCTGGGCCGTCGATGAGTTTGCGCTGCAGGTAGTCGTCCTCCAGCACCTGGCGAAACTTCTCCACACCCCATTCCGCCACCAGGAACTTTAAGCGAGCCCGGTTGCGCAGTCGGCGGTAACCATAGTCACGGAAGATCCGCACTACTCCACCCCATACTTCCGGGACTTCGTCTAATGGCACCCACACACCCAGTCGCTGGGCCAGCATGGGGTTAGTCGAAAGCCCTCCGCCAACCCATACATCAAAGCCCGGGCCGTGTTCGGGATGCTCAGAGCCGATAAAAGACAGATCCTGGATCTCGTGAGTAATATCCTGTCGGCGGTTGCCGGAGATTGCGGACTTGAATTTGCGCGGCAGGTTCGAGAACTCTTCTCGTGTGAGCCAATTCTTTTTGATCTCCGCGATGGCCGGGGTGGCGTCGATAATCTCATCAGCCGCAATACCTGCAACCGGTGAACCAAGAATCACACGTGGAACATCGCCACAACCGAAGTTGGAATCGAGGCCCACTGTGGCCAGCTTGTCCCAGATGGCAGGCATATCTTCGATTCGGATCCAGTGCAGCTGCAGGTTCTGACGGTCGGAGAAGTCGGCGGTATCGCGAGCGTAATCGCTAGAAATCTCCCCCAGCACGCGAAGCTGTTCCGCGGTGAGTAGGCCGCCATCCAGTCGGATGCGCAGCATGAAGTAGTTGTCCTGCAGCTCCGCATTCGTTAGGTGACCGGTGAGGTCACCACTCATGTTTTGCTTGCGCTGCGTGTAGAGGCCAACCCATTTGAAGCGTGGCGCCAAATCCTCGGCCGGAATCGAGTCGAACCCTTCCTTCGAGTACACGTCGCGAATCCGCTGGATAACCCCTAGGCCAGCATCTTCCTGCTTGATCCGCTCGTCATCGTTGAGCGGTTCGCGCCCGTCGACGAGCCACTGCCCCTGGGGCTTATTCGCCCTTTTGCGACGAGGGCGGTCGGTTGCAGTGCCGGTTGCGCTACTCATGTTCTCCCTTTTTCTTTGTTGGTTTCGTCGGTGTTGTTCGCAGGGCATTGACCCACCGGAGCACCCGGTGGCTGCTCTTTGTTTTCGACGCCCAGCGCGTGCCGTAGACCGATCAGTCTGTAACAAAGGATGTCATCACACTAGACCGACCGGTTCAGAAATTCAAGACGCGACGCCGAAATGAGTTGCTTTTTATAGACCAGTCTGTCTATAGTTCGGATTTGATAACGCCCCGCGCTAACGTGGGAACTAAAGATTGCCTAACACGCTCCATCAACCCGATTGGAAGTACTACATGCCTGCGAATCGCCCTCTGCGCATTGCCGTCATTGGTTCCGGCCCCGCTGGAATTTACGCTTCGGATGCCCTCACCAAGTCCGATGTTGACGTCAGCGTGGATATCTACGAACGGATGCCCGCCCCATTCGGCCTCATCCGTTACGGCGTTGCCCCCGACCACCCACGAATCAAGGGCATCATCAAGAGCCTCCACCGCGTGCTGGATAAGCCCGAAGTACGCCTGTTCGGCCACGTCAACGTCGGCGAGGACGTCACCCACGACGAGCTCAAGGAATTCTACGACGCGATCATTTACGCCACCGGTGCGACCGACGACAAGGACTTGAACTTCCCAGGTGCCGAGCACACCATCGGCGCAGGTAAATTTGTGGGCTTTTACGACGCAAACCCTCACTTCGACGAGTCCTGGAACCTGGATGCAGAATCCGTCGCCGTGATCGGCGTGGGCAATGTAGGCCTGGACATCGCGCGCGTTTTGGCAAAGACCGGGGATGAGCTACTCACCACCGAGATCCCAGATAACGTTTACGACTCCCTGAAGAACAACAAGGCCAAGGAAGTCCATGTGTTCGGTCGCCGCGGCCCTGCCCAGGCGAAGTTCACCCCACTGGAGCTCAAGGAGCTCAATCACTCAGACACCATCGAGGTCATCGTCAATCCTGAGGACATCCAGTACGACGAGGCATCTGAAGATGCTCGTCGCAATTCCAAGATTCAGGACATGGTGTGCACCATCTTGGAACAGTACGCGATCGCCGATCCCACCGATGCGCCTCACAAGCTGTACCTACATTTCTTCGAGTCTCCAGTCGAGGTAAAGACCGACGAAAACGGACAGGTCACCGCGTTTATCACCGAGCGCACTGAGCTCACGGGAGACGGTCGCGTTCAAGGCACCGGAAAACTGAACGAATGGCCCGTACAGGCGGTCTACCGCGCAGTGGGTTACAAGTCGGATGCCCTCCACTCCCTGCCGTGGGATGAGCGCACCAATGTTCTTCCCAACGTCGGCGGACGCGTGCTAACGGAAGGCCCCACAGCCGATGGCATCGCAGGTGTGCCCGGTACGGCCGATCCAGAGGCGGAAAAGCGCGAGCGCCTCCCAGGCGTTTACACCACCGGTTGGGTGCGCCGCGGACCAGTTGGCCTCATCGGCAACACCAAGGGCGATGCCAACGAGACTGTCGCGAATTTGCTGGAAGACCAAGCCAACGGCATCGGCTTCGACCCATCCAAGCCAGAAGAAGAGGCTGTTGAGCAGTGGCTGGCGGACAAGGGTATCGCCTACACCACATGGAACGGCTGGTACGCACTGGACAAGTACGAGCGTGAGCTGGGCGAATCCGAAGGCCGCGAGCGCAAAAAGGTGCGATCGATCGAAGAAATGGTGAAATACTCGAATACTGATCAAACTGAATAGTACGGTTATGGACATGACCGACTTCGCCAAGACCGAATCTGTCGTGGACAATTCAGCCGAACCAAAAATCAGTGCGCCGAAAGTTCACGTGACTGGCCGCAATGTACTATCCATGCCCGGCCATCAAGTTCATGCGTTATACAAGCTGCGCGTTGACGTTTTTGTCAACGAGCAGCGGGCACCATTCCCCGAGATTGACGACACCGACGCGCACCCCAACACGCACCATATCTTGGCCTACGTGCATCCAGGCAATGGTCCGTCCTATCCGCACGGAACCCCGGATCCCGGTTCCCCCCTGCGCCTCGTAGGCACCTGCCGAGTCTTTGGCCCGCCAGAGGCTCAACACCTAGGTCGCTTGTGCGTGAGCGCGGACATGCGCGGTTACGGCATCGCTCACCAGCTTGTTCAGGAAGCCCTGGAAGTGTGCATTTCCCGCGCTGCGGCTCTCGATCCTTCAACTAACGCGCCAATTGTCAAGATCGAAGCGCAAACCTATCTGGACGATTTCTACAGGACCTACGGCTTTAAAGAAGCCGGCGATAGGTTTGTCACCGAGGGCATCGAACACGTAGAGATGCACCTCGACCTGGACGAATACAAGATGCGGGCCGCCAAGCAGGAAAGGTAAACCCTTCTACCACAGGTCGTGGGAGCACTCGCTGCCACGACCCCGAGGCGGAGCCCCCCCCTTCCATTGCCCAACAACGGCGGTCATTATCGCCATCACCGCGACCCTCCGCCCCTGGGACTACCGTTATTCCGCAGCAGTCACCAACTTCACAGCAATTTCAGCGCACTCCGGCCTTCCGCAGTGCGCCTTTTGCGTATCCGCGGCGCATGTCTCGCATAGGAGGATCTGCTCGCGGCACTGATCATTCACACAATTGTGAAAATCATTCGTTTCCGCCTGGCAGTTTCGGCAGCGGCCCAGCACTTTGGCGTCGGGAGTAAATTCCATGTGCATACGGCGATCGAAAACGTACAGTGACCCCTCCCACAAGCCAGAATCCCCGAACTTCTCGCCATAGCGCACGATACCGCCATCGATTTGGTAGACCTCCTCGAATCCGCGGTTTTTCATGAGGGAGCTCAACACCTCGCAGCGGATACCGCCCGTGCAGTAGCTGACGACCGGCTTGTCTTTCATCCAGTCGTACTTACCACTCTCCAGTTCTTTAATGAAGTCATGGGTGGTGTTCACGTCGGGTACAACGGCGTTCTTAAACTTACCGATCTGGGCTTCCATTGCGTTGCGACCATCGAAGAACACAACCTCATCGCCGCGCTCTTCAACCAGCTTGTTAACCTCTTCGGGCTTGAGATGCTGGCCGCCGCCGACGACTCCGTTCTCATCGACCTTCAGTTCCCCCGGCGCTCCAAAGGAAACGATTTCATCGCGCACCTTCACGCTCAACCGCGGGAAGTCCTCTGCCCCGCCCTGCGACCACTTGAACTCCATTGCCTTAAACCCAGGGAATTCGCGGGTACGGCGAACGTATTGCTTACAACTAGCCAGCGAACCACCAACTGTTCCGTTGATGCCGTGCTCGCTAATCAGGATGCGCCCCTTCAGCCCGAGCTGTTCGCACAGGGCACGCTGCCACAACATCACCGCGGTTGGATCGTCAATCGGAGTGAAGCAGTAGTACAGCAGGATTCGTGTTTCAGTGAGATCAGTTGCGCTATGGCCCATACCATCAATATTAAGACTGGGCTGGCCAGATACCTAACCCCGTTTGCCGTAGCCCACTTTCACATAGCCTGCGGCCTCCGTCGCGCGCTGACGGGCTTCTGCCACGGTCTCCGCGGTGGAGACAGCCACGGCCATGCGACGGCGTGGATAGCTCTTGGGCTTGCCGAAGATGCGCACATCGGTTTCGGGAACGGCCATTGCTTCGCGCAGCCCGGAGTACTGTGGTTCGGCTTCATCTTCATCTTCGGAGGTCTTAGCGCAACCGTAGACCACGGCGGAAGCACCAGGGCTCACCAGCGTAGGATCAATCGGCAATCCTAATACCGCCCGCGCGTGCAGATCGAACTCGCTGAATCGCTGGGTGGCCATCGTCACCATGCCGGTATCGTGCGGGCGCGGGCTGACTTCGGAGAAGTACACGTCATCACCCTTGACGAACAGCTCCACACCATAAACCCCGCGCCCCCCTAGCGCGTTGGTCACACGGGCGGCCACGCTCCGCGCATTATCCAATGCATCCGCGCTCATCTCCGCTGGCTGCCACGATTCCACGTAGTCGCCGCGGTCTTGCCGGTGCCCGATTGGCTCGCAGAACCACGTGGCTTCCGCCCCTGTCTGCGGATCCACGGATCGCACGGTGAGGATCGTGATTTCGTAATCGAAGGGGATGTACTGCTCTACAATCACGCGGTGCGTATTTACGCGCGCGGAACTGATGGCAACATTCCACGCCTCCTCGAGGTCGTCAGGCCCTGCCACAAAGGTTTGCCCTTTGCCACTACTGCTCATGATTGGCTTCACCACGCAGGGATAACCTATGTCTTCGGCGCCTTCTGCGAGTTCTTCGAACGTAGATGCAAACCGGTGCGCACTGGTGGGCAAACCCAACTCCTCGCTGGCCAAGGTGCGGATGCCCTCACGGTTCATGGTCAACCGGGTAGCGCGCGCTGTGGGAACCACAGTAGCCAGGCCCTCGTCTTCAATACGTTCCAGCTCGTCGGTAGCGATGGCTTCAATTTCCGGAACGATGAAATCGGGGCGCACATGTTCTACCAGCTCACGGATGCTTGTGGCGTCGGTGAGATTCAACACGTGCGAACGGTTAGCGACGTGGTGAGCCGGTGCACCGGCGTACCGGTCGGCGGCATGCACCTCCACGCCGAGACGTTGCAATGCGATGGCGACTTCCTTGCCGAGCTCGCCGGCACCCAACAACAACACGCGCGTAGCGTTTGGTGTGAGGGGTGTTCCGATTACATCAGGGGTTTCCATAACGTCCGAAGATGTCATGTTCTGCGATGTTACCCTCCCTCACGCCCCGTCGTTGCGGCTCCCCGCCCTCGCGCGGTGCCATAATGGGAACCATGAGCGCTTCCGATGCCCACTGTCCCCGCCTTTTGTCCCGTCGCGTTTTTCTGAAGGGGGCCGTTGCGGTCACCGCCACTTCTGCTGCCGGTGCTGTGCTGGCTGCCTGTGGTTCTAAGGACGACGCCGCCACGGTCTCCCAGGCCGATATTCCCGTAGGGGGCGCCATCGTCAGTGGCAGCTGGGTTGTCGCCCAGCCTCAGGCTGGTCAGTTTGTGGCGTATTCGAATGTCTGTCCTCACGCCCAGGGCATCATCGACAAGGTGGAAAAGGATGGCACCCGCACCGTCGCGGTGTGCTCCAAGCATCAGTCCAAGTTCGATGTAGCCAGCGGCGATGTGGTCGCCGGCCCTAGTCGCGATGGCATGAAGCCCGCGAAGAAGGTCGATGCCGCGGACGGTCAGGTGACGATCAGCTAGTTGATTATCAGCTCGTACGCGGCCGATTGCTGTAGCGAAGACATTTGGGCCCAGTGACGTCGAGGGGCTAGGCCTGTTGGCTCGGTCTAGTGGTGACTAGGGGGCTGGGTCTGTTGGCTAGGTCTGGTCCTGTCTAGTGGCTAGATCTGTTGGCTAGGTCTGTTGGCTCGGTCTAGTGGTGGCTAGGGGGCTGGGTCTGTTGGCTCAACCTAGTCGCGGTTACGATTTTTGCGACTTAGACCTGCGCGGATACCGCGTGGGATCCCGATAATCCCGCCTACGGACCAGCCAAGGAGGCCGCCCCCTATCAGCGCGAGGAAGATCCCAATTCCCTCTTGGGATGTGGTGTCGAAAAACGAAACCTCGATGATCATTGCGGTGGCAGCGCCTACTCCCGTGCCGACTGCCAATGCAACAGCCCCAACGAACGGACGGCGCATTTTCAAAGCAATGACGCCAGTGGCAATGAGGAACGTGATCGTGAGTGCAACAATTTGCCATGCTGGGAACTGCCGAGGACCAGGCAAATTAGCGTCCAGCGGAGTTTGGTGATATCCATTCCACGTCAACCACACAGCCGGTACAAGCAAACCGGTGAGTGCCCCGTAGATTCCCGTGGCCCATAACCCTGGTCCGCGCCCTGTGTCATCCTCGGCGGACCTGGCCAGGCCCCCGACAATTAGTGCGCCGACGATGAGCGGAACACCTACGAGCGTCAGCCACGACTGCGCGAAGATATCCGGGTGGAACTGGTGAGCGAGAATGAAAGTGTCAGCGCGGGTCATACCCGCCACCTTATCCGGGCATCGCTCACCGCCAAGGCAAAATCGCGATCGTGGCACGTCCACATAACCGCGGGTTGAGGAGTGTCCGGTGCACATTCCACACCACGCAGACGGTGATACTCCCCATCGGCATAGCGGTGCATGAGCTCCGCGAGGTGACCGTATCCCTGCCAGTCTAGGCCCACCGTGGGCTCGTCCAGAAGGACCAGCTTGGGGGCACGCACCATGGCGGCTGCTACTAGGACAATACGGCGCCACGAACTGGGCACATCCAGCGGGTGCGTATCCGCCCATTGCTGCAACCCTGCGAATTCCAGTACGGCTTCAGCGGATTCCCGGTCCACCCCGTAGGCCAGTTCATCCAAGACGGTCCGGCGCGCTAGGGCTGTGTCCATGGCAGTGGGCGCCCACCCGGGCATGCCCTCAGGACGGTCGATCTGCCCGGTGAACGGCACCAGCCCCAACACCGCCAGGAAGAGGGAGGTCTTACCGCACCCGTTGGGCCCTTCCAAGTGGGTGACATCTCCTGCGAAGGCGGTGACATCGATCGGTCCCACTTCCCCCACACCCCGCGGGATTCGCACACCGCGCGCGTTGAGGACGGCAGTGCGTTCGGGCGTGGCTGCGTACCCAAGCTCGGCGGATGACCCCTGTTGAACATCTTGACCGAACTCCGTAGCACGTTCGGGCGTGGCTGTTCGTTCGGGCGTGGTTGTGTGCTTGGGCGTGGTTGTGTGCTTGGGCGTGACTGTGTGCTTGGGCGTGGTTGTGTGCTTGGGCGTGCCGGAATGCTCCCCGCCACGGATCTCACGCGCCCCCTCCTGGGCTTGGTATCCCAACCGCCCACGGCCGGCATCGGGCAGCACAGGGCCCGGCGCGGCCAGCTCATCTAAGTCCCCAGTGGAGGTGAGGTGTAGTTGGCGCGTGGCGGCGTCGGACAAAATAGACCGCCCACGGTCGTAGACCGTTACCTCACCAGGAAAGGTCGCAAGAGTGCGACGGAGGGTTTCCACGGCGGCGGTATCGAAGCCATCGAGCGGGCAATCCAAGACCAGCGAATCCGCGCCGGACAGCAATGCGGCGGCGATTGCCAAACGGCGTGTTTGGCCCGTTGAGAGGCGCGAAGGATGGTGCTCAGCGTGGTCTTGTAAACCCCACGTGTGCAGGGCCTCCGCGATGCGGGATTGCATCACGTCGCGTGGCACTCCACGTTGTTCCATGCCAACGGCGAGCTCTTCGATGACGGTGGAACGCAACAGCGAAATATGCGCGCTGGCCTCGTTGCCCACCCATGCTGCACCGGCCGCTTCGGCGCGATTCCAGGCATGCTCGCTTAACCCGGTGCCGCTTTCGGCCCAGATAAAATCCGTGATTGGCACGGGGGTTGTCCTTTCGGTGGGATGGTATTGACAAGGGGGCAAAGAGTGAGGAGCGGTATCGATATGAGGGTAAGGGGTAGGGAGTGAGGAGCGGGAAGGGGGAGAAGCGGGAAGAGTGAGGAGCGGTATCGATATGGGGGTAAAGGGTAGGGAGTGAGGAGCGGGAAGAGGGAGAAGCGGGAAGGGGGAGGAATAGGAAATGAAGTGTACAAAGTGAAGGGGGCGCCGGTCCGCCTGCGGGGGCGACGATTAGACAGTAACAATGGCGACGGCCACGACCGCGGCCACCACCACAATACGAATCAGGTGGTCGATTAGCCGGTCCGGCACTGGGCGCAAGATTGTTCGACGCCCCGCGTTTCCAATTCCAGTGCGCCCCAGTGGGCGGGCACGCTGGGCGGCATCGTCAACCAAGCCAACAATGAGCGGCAAGATCACACCCCACCGTGCGGACCAACTGTGCACGTCGATTCCGCGGGTGGCTTGGATTTGTCGGATAGTATCCACTCGCGCTTTGGCCATCGGGTACAGCCGGAAGGTGGATCCCAGCACGTACACCAGCTTGGCAGGGGCGCGCGTTTGCAAGCTACGCATCAGGCGGTCTAGGTCAACGAAGCACCCGATAGTCAGGCCGATGGTGGTGGCAGCCAGGAAACGCAGGCCTAACGACAAAGCGATCTGCATGCCATCGCGCGTGATGATGCCCCACCACGGTTCCCGTCCGAACGGTCCATACATGAGGGTGAACCCCAAGAATGCTGGCAAGGAGATCGCGGTTGCCCCGAGGAAGGTTTTCCTCGGTTTGCCTGTAACCAGCGCGATGACGGCCGCGATGCCCCATGCTGCGAGCGAGAAGCGCCAGTCGTTAGCGATGAGAACGCTAACGACTGCGCCAGCTGCCAACGTGAGTATCGTAAGCGGGTTCAACCGCACTGCCTAAACATCCTTTTCTGCGAACGTCCGCCGAGTGCGCTGTGGGAGTGCACGGATAACGATCCAAACGATCGTGAAGACGATGAGCTTATCCAAAGGATCGGAGGTCCATGATTGCAAAAAGACCGCGGTCATGGGCTCTGCGCCCAAGGAACGGTAGAAAGTGACCAACAAGCCCGTGCCGGTCCCAGCGGTACCGCCGAAGATGAAAGAGGCGATCGGGGCGGACAGCAATGCCGTGATGAAACCGACGACGAGTCCGGCCACGCCGATGCGCCACCACGCGCGCTGAAACCACGGGCGCAGCAGGCCAGCTGCGAGACCGACAAAGGCATAAGCTGCGGCAAAGGGCACAGCCGTCGGATTAAACGTGCCCCACACCATGCTTGTGAGCACACCCGTTCCCATGCCTGCAATCGGCCCGGCCAGCGCACCGACTAGCACGGTTCCAATCGAATCCAAGTACAACGGGAGAGGCAGTCCCATGGTGCCGATGACCTGGCCGAGCACCACGTTGATGGCTAAGGCCACGGGCAACAAGGTCAGTGTGCGAACGGGCAGGCGGGGAACAATAACCGCGAGCAACAAGATGGCGGGGATAAGGAATCCGACGAGTGCAATGGTGGAGCTGCGCGAATCCGCGAGGGATTCCCACGGTGAATCCGTGGGCTGCATGAGCACAAGGTAAAGCCAGGTGACGACGATGGTTGCACCCGCGATAGCGAGAACTGCGCGAGCCATAGGAGAGAATTGTCGAGCTGGGCCGGAGGTTTTTGTATCGGACGTGAAGCTGTTCTTCACGCGGTGGGGATCGGGCTGCGTCGCACTGTGGGGATCGGATTGGGTCCCGCGGTGGGGATCGGATTGTGTAGACATAGGTTTTCCTTGCGTGGTTTTCCTTGCGTGAGAAAAATGCAGGGGTGATTGACTCGACCGTCTATGTCACCTCGACGGCCCAGTGGAAGAATTGAAAAATTTCACTCTTATCGTGCGCGAACATTGGCTTGAGGTCAAGTTTGCCCCCACGAACCACCGTTTCCCTTCTCCTGTTTTGCGTAGCTGCAGAATTACCCCCGCCGCGCCCGCGAGACACGCCAACCACTTGACAGACCAAGCTGTCTAGTGTTGGGTTATTCACACACAACCGGTTCGCGAAACCGCTGGTCCTTCTGGAGCCCCGGACAAGGATTCAAAGCGTCGCGAACACCCCGCGGTTTTCCTCCTGCCGCGTGGACGGACTGTGGCGCGCGGACGGCCCGCCTCGACACACTCGAGGTCTGTCCAGCGCACCCGGGGCATCCTCACGCATAGGACGAAACCACCAGGGTGTGGTGCCGGTTGGTGAAAGCATAAATCGTTTTTCCAACATGCAAAGGATTGCCACGCATCATGACTGCAGCCGCAGACCCTCAAGCTTTCCATTCCACCATCGCCGGGGTCCCACGAATTGGACCGGGCCGTGAGCTCAAGAAGGCACTGGAAACCTACTGGCGCGATCCCTCCACCGGACGCGCACTGTCTACCACCGCAACCCGCCTGGTTAACGATTACACCGATGCTGTGGTCGCCGCCGGTGTGGACGCCGTGGCGTTTTCCGGCCGTTCTTACTACGACGCCACGCTGGACACGTCTGCGCTTCTGGGCGTGTTACCCCAGCGCGTGGCGGACATCGCGGACCACGATAACGATGGCCTGCCGCCATTCATCGACCGCTATTTCGCAGCGGCTCGCGGTACCAGCGAACTGCCCGCCAGCGCGATGACCAAATGGTTCGATACCAACTACCACTACATCGTTCCCGAGCTCAGCTCAGATACCGAGTTCCAGCTGGACGACCACGCATGGTTGGAAGATCTGCGCGACCAGGTTACGCGCCTGGGTAAGGATGCTGCTGCGCACGTACGCCCCGTGCTGGTTGGCCCACTGACCTACCTCACGCTGTCCCGCACGACCGATGGCTCCAACCCAGTTGACCACCTTGAAGAGGTGTTCGACCTTTACGCCCGCCTACTACCTCGCATCGCAGACCGCGGCGCGACCTGGGTGCAGTTCGACGAGCCCACGCTGGTGACCGAGGTCGCGCAGCGCGACCTGGAGCGCACCCGCGCCGGCTACGAGAAGCTGGCCAAGATCGCCCAGGACAAGAACCTCAACCTGCTGGTCCAGACCTACTTCGGCGACGGTAACCAGGCCATCGAGCTACTCACCGGTTCCGGCGTAGCAGCATTCGGTGTGGACTTGGTTTACGGCGGCACCGAGCTGCCTGGCTGGAACGGATCCGAACTGCTCGTTGCCGGCGTGGTCGATGGCCGCAACGTTTGGCGTACCGATTTGGCACGCGCGCTCCAGACCCTGCAGGAACTGCAAAAGCGTGGCCCCGTTGCTGTGTCCACTAGCTGCTCCCTGCTGCACGTTCCTTACTCCCTGAAACGCGAGGAAAACCTCAACCCAGAGGTCCAGAACTGGCTGGCATTCGGCGCGGAGAAGATCAACGAAGTCGCTACCCTCTCCCGCCTGCTTCGCGATGAGGCCACGGATGCGGACCGCGCTGCAGTCGCGGAGTCCACCAAGGCCGCCGAGCAACGCGCACAGTCCAGCTTGACCCACAACGCGGAAGTTCGCGCACGTCAGGAAAAGGTCACCGAGGCTGATCGCCGCCGTGATGACATCACCGCACGCCGCGAGGCTCAGAAGGCAGAGCTCAACCTGCCACCACTGCCCACCACCACGATCGGTTCCTTCCCTCAGACGAAGGAGATTCGTGTGGCGCGCGCTGCATGGCGTCGAAACGAAATCGACGATGCACAGTACACCCAAGCGATGCGCGACGAAGTTGCCGACGTGATCCGCCGGCAGGAGGAACTGGGCCTGGACGTGCTGGTTCACGGCGAGCCAGAGCGCAACGACATGGTGCAGTACTTCAGCGAGCAGTTGGAGGGATACCTGTCCACCGAGCACGCGTGGGTACAAAGCTACGGCTCCCGTTGCGTGCGCCCACCAATCATCTTCGGCGATGTTTCTCGTCCGAAGGCCATGACCGTGGAGTGGTACAAGGCCGCTGCCGACCTGACCGACAAGCCGGTCAAGGGCATGCTGACCGGCCCCGTGACGATGCTTGCGTGGAGCTTCGTGCGCGATGACCAGCCACTGGGCGAGACCGCTGATCAGGTGGCGCTGGCGCTGCGCGACGAAATCTCCGACCTGGTGGAGGCCGGTGCGCGCGTGGTTCAGGTTGATGAGCCCGCAATCCGTGAGCTCTTGCCACTGCGCAAGGAAGATCAGCCCGCCTACTTGGAATGGGCCGTGGGCTCCTTCCGCCTGGCGACCTCCGGTGCACCGAACGAGGTGCAGGTACACACCCACATGTGCTACTCCGAGTTCAACGAGCTGATTGATACGGTCAGCAACTTGGATGCCGACGTCACCAGCATCGAAGCCGCCCGTAACGGCATGCAGGTACTGGAAGCGCTCAAGGATGAGGGATACGAGCTGGGCGTGGGCCCAGGCGTGTGGGATATCCACTCCCCTCGCGTGCCAAAGCAGGACGAGGTAGATGCGCTGGTGAACGCTGCGCTCGATTCCGTGGATCCGACCCTGCTGTGGGTGAACCCCGACTGCGGTCTGAAGACCCGTGGTTGGGAAGAGACCACCGCCAGCCTGAAGGTGCTGGTCGAGGCCGCTAAAAAGGCGCGCGAGACGGTTCAGGCATAAGCTGCCACGTGCGTGGTGCCTGGCCGCAACGGGTAGGGGGTCGATGCCCGGTCGCGGCGGGTAGGGGGCGGGGTGATGCCAGGTCGCGACTGGAATGAGGTTGATGCCCGGTCGAGGCTGGAATGGGGTTGATGCCCAGTCGCGGCGGTTAGGGGCGGGGTGGCGCCTGGCCGCGGCGGGGTGATTCTCCCCCGCCCGCATACTTCTCTCCTTCTGCGGGAACAATTTCGGAAAAGCAGAACGAAACAACCACCAGAGCGCCGCATTCGCGCATCTCATTCTGCTTCCCGAACAACAACACCGCGCATCACTTCCCACACAAGACCCAAACCGCGCCCACTGCGGGCCCAATACGGGTCCGATGCGGAATTAGCAGAACCAAACGACGACAAACTAGCCCCGTCGCAATGTTAAGAAATCCAATTGCGGATCTCTGTCCCCTTACCGAACCGGGGAATCGCACAATGACCGATTCCTGCGGCACCTACCGTCGCTAACCCCCGTGATGTCGCCACTACACGATGGGAAACGTTTTCATCTGGGTGCAGTGCGTGGTTTGATTAGTTCCCATGGGACGACATTCTGCACACGACGCCTCTTCCTCTTCTTCATTCTCGCCGGCTGACTCTTCGTCACCGGCTTCGCCTCCTGATTCCACACCCGAAGGTTCCCCTACCTCTTTATCCACGCCTCAAGATTTTCTACCCTCTCCCCCCGCCAACGACCACGAACTGCCCCACGATCGTGAACCCGTCGACGGACTCAATCAACGCGACCAACACCTTGCCGCCAACGACCACGAGCTTCCCCAAGCTCGTGAACTACAACAACCCCAGGTTGACGGCCCAAGAACTCTTCCCGTCCACAGCTCGCATGATTCCCGGGAGGATCGCGCAGAGATTCCACCGGTACGGAATCGGCAAGTACCCCAGGTTGACGGCGCTAACGACCATCAGTCGGACGCCCTCGAAACGCCTCAGGGACGTAGCACGGCAGAATCCCACAACCGTGGCGCACGAGGTTTCAGCCTCAGCGCCATGAACTGGCCACAGAGACTTCTTGCTATCAGTTTGGTGTTTTTCGCCTTTGCTACCGTAATCGGGTTGATTACGCAATGGCCGAGTGACGAGCCACCGCGTGTATCCGAGCAGTTTAAAGCCCACTCCGGCATGACAGGCGAATTGCGCCAGGGCGAAGTGCAGATTGTGCAGCCCGGCGCATGCAATTCGCCCAGTGTGGGTCGCGTTTTTGATACTGCCCCACAGACTGATCCGAATGCACCCCAGGACTGTACGCACGCGATCATCAGTATTAATTCTGGTCCGGATGCGGGCAAACGCACCCTTTTGGAAGTGCACCCTGAAATCCCTGGTAACCCGGATCTACGCACGGGTGACAAGATCCAGCTTTCGGGCCATACAGATCCCAGCTCTGGAATCCAGTACGGTTTTCAGGATTTCCAGCGCACAACGAACCTCGCATTATGGCTGGTGGCCACGCTGGTTCTGATCATCGTGGTTGGTGCGTGGCGCGGAGCACGTTCCATTATCGGACTGGTACTGACCTTGGGCTTGATTGTCACATTCTTGGTTCCAGGTCTCGTACGCGGTGGTGATCCGGTAGCGCTGGCAGTGACGTGTGGTGCAGCCGTCCTTTTTTTGGTGCTTTTCCTAGTGCATGGCTTCAGTTGGAAGACCGCTGCAGCTATGGGCGGTACGCTGCTGGCCTTGGGACTATCCACAATTCTGTCTAAGGTAGCCGTCGCGAGCGCAGGCCTGCGTGGCTTGGGTGACGAGAACAACCTCAGCATCTTGGTCTATCTACCGGGCATCAGCATCACTGGTTTGTTGTTAGCTGGAATGATCGTCGGTGCATTGGGCGTACTCAATGACGTGACAATCGCCCAAGCTTCCACGGTTAATGAGCTTCATGAATTAGATCCACAAGCTTCTCCGTGGCATCTATTCCGCTCAGGGATGAAAGTGGGGCGTGACCATATTGCTTCGATGGTCTACACCCTAGTTCTGAGCTACACCGGTGTGGCCCTACCGACGATCCTGCTGCTGAGCATTTCCAATCGCCCACTGGAACAAATTTTGACCTCGGACATCATGGCCACAGAGATTCTCCGCTCCGCAACGGGTGCAATGGCTTTGGTCCTTGCAGTTCCGTTGACTACATTCATCGCTGCGTGGACGTCACGTCCGGATTTGGCACGGGCGAACCACAGCCACGGCTAATGAGTATTGCCTAGGCGGGGGCACTCTCCTCCCGCATTGTGATCAATCCACCACATTAGCTCGCCGCCTTGCGCAAGAATCTGAAGCATCGACTCATTCGTGTCAAAAGCCGTCATCACGATGAAGATCGGTGGATCCTCCAACCCTTGGAGACGCTGGAGCAGCTCGACACCATTCATGCGCGGCATGTGTATATCAGACAACACCACATCACAACCATGAGCCGTGATGTACTCAAGAACATCATGTGCCCGATGGAACGTGGCTGCCACGGTGATGGAATCACTGCGCGAAAAATAGATCGGAAGGGAATCAAGGATGCGCCTATCGTCATCGACGATGATCAGACGCGTCATCTACGAACACAACGGCAACGTCGGGTGCTTCTCACAACTAAGAATGTCTCGCCATAGTGGCACAGCTGAACCTTCGTCAAAAACAATCGTGAGTAATTGATCAGCCGGAGCAGTATCCACCGCAGTCGGCAATATCGCCGAGGCTGCCAGCATGGTGGCCAGAAGTGTTGTTGTCATGGTCTAGGGTCCTTTCACTAGTGTTCTAGACAGTCGGGTGGGGAAACGTCATTGTCACCGTCCATGTCTCACTGGTCGATGACAAGGACAGCTGCCCCGCAAGGGAATCAAGATCCTGTCGCAAAAGACGCAGTCCCATATAGGACGAGTCGGGGGGTCGATGCTTGTCTGCGGTAAAGATTTTCAAAGCTGATCGAGGTCTCAGAGGAGCTCTCAATCACAGTGAGGGTGATCGTGCTGTGGGGTGTGGCATGTTTAGTGATGCTGGTGACAGCTTCAGCCACAGCATGCGCAAGGATGCGCATCGTCGATAACGGATGGGGACACGCTTGGAGAGAAAAAGAGTCGACGCGAAAACCTTGAGCTGTTAAAGAGTCGATTGCGTTATCAATGAGTTGTCCAAGCGATGTCGCACAGGCAGCCTGCTCATCGTTGACGAGGTGGCCATTGTCAGCGAATTGTGAAGTTGTCGAGTGTGCCCAATGGTGACACGTGCAGTGTCAGCCACCCTCGACAGATCCTCAGCAAGGAGAGGAACATTGTCTTCTGGTTGGAAGGCTAGCGCTTCGAGTTTGGTGGTGATCGCACTGAGGTTGGCGGCGATGGAATCATGCAAGACCACCGCCATCTCTTCCTGATGATCTTGCGGCCGTTGCCGGGCAGCTGTGACGCGGTAATCACTACGGCGCAGCCATAACCCGATAGCGAAGGACGTGCACAGAAGCAATGACCACACCAGCACAGCGATGTGATCAAACTCGAAGGTGCCAGACACAGAGTCATAAAAGCCCGAGAAGCCACTGACACACACCACAGCCAGTATCCAGATCACCATATTGATGCGCACCAATAGGGCGATCAACACTAACGCAAGAAAAGATGTCGACCCCAAAGCCCCACCAAACGGGGTGATGGTGATGGGGATCAGTACGTACGACAGCGCCGCTATCTGTGGCAGGCGTGGAGCAAGAAGCAAGCAAGGTGCTTGAAGGATGAGCAGAACCAGCTCGATGGTGGATGGCTGGTAATTGGGAAGTACGAGCTGGAGGCCGATGAGGATGATCGGCAGCGCGATAAGGATGATGGTTGTGGTGCGCAGTCCGCCGAGTCGGGTTGGTGACTGACCGAACGGCATGAGGGCTCATCCTTAAGTGGTGATGACAGTGCCTGCGGGAACTACTGCGGACATGCTTGCTTGTCTAGGTCGATCGTAGGGCCATTTCAAGACACACGGGCAGAATGTAGCCTTTCGTCTACGAAGTAGTAGACCTTCGTCTACAGCTGGGCGGAAGGGATGGTTTTCTTCCCGAAATATTTTGTAAGATAGAAGTATGACGCACGAGGATAAACACAGCCAGCCACAAAGACTGAAGACAAAAAGAAGTGCTAGCGATGAGGGCAAGCCCTTGGTTCAATCGATCATGACGTTAGTGGCCAGCATGGTGCTAGTGATCACCATGGCTCCACACGCAGCATCTCAACAATTGACTGACATGCCTACCGATGCCGATGGTTACAACACAACTCAAGCAGCCCCTGGTCGAGAGAACCTCGAACCGGCTGAACCAGGCTTCAACGACAACAACGTTGATAATGATGCTGGTGCCGACTGGGAGCCGACAGAAAACCCGAAGAACACGATCATCCCAGGTCACATGCGCTCAGATAGGGAGGGCGTGCCTGCCGGTTTCACCAAGGAAGAAGCCGACCGAGCCGAGGTTCAGGAAGCTCAAGAACAAGCCGCTTCGCGCCGAACGGGTGTACAGGCCTTCGCAGCGGCCGTACCGACGAATTGCCGCACCTACTGGCCGTCTACTTTTAAGGTCTGTGGTGACATCCGTAAAAAGTACGATGCCATGGGAGGCCCAAACAGTTTTCTCACGTGGCCGAAATCCAATGAACTCGGACTGCCAGATGGCGTAGGGCGTCGCAATGAATTCGTTAATGGGTTTATCTACTGGCATCCCAACTACGGTGCACACCCAGTGACGACACACTTTTCGATCGCGTGGGATCGTACAGGTTGGGAACGCGGAGCGCTGGGCTACCCCACAACCGATGAATTTGCTTTGTCAGACGGTATCGGCCGAAAGCAGTCCTTTTCCAAGGGGCATATCTACGGATCAGTGGCGGGTCTAGGAACGATAAAAGGTGCGATCTACGACAAGTGGGTATCCATGGGTGCTGAAAAGGGAGTACTGGGTTATCCAGTAACTGATGAAATCACCACACCTGATGGAGTTGGCCGTTTTAACCGCTTTACCGGCGGAATGATGTACTGGCACCCACAACACGGAGCACATAGCGTCAGGGGATCAATCCTGAATAAATGGGCTAGCCAAGGGTACGAGAGAGGGGCAAGCGGATACCCTGTCGAAGATCCGAAGGACGACGGAGCGTTCAAAATCACCCAGAAGTTCCAACGGGGAAACATTTCAGGCTACGAATCACCCGTACCCGAGCTTGCCGAAGCCCTAGGTCTGAATGATAATGAGATAGACGATCTATACACACAGCTCAGCGATGATTTTCACCACCATCAGATTCCTCTTCGGGAGGGATTTGAAGATGCCTACCAGCACGCCAAAGAATCCCTAGAGTTCACAGCTTCCAGATATAGCCCAGTTCAGCCTCAGATGAATACTCGTGCAGCAGATACTGCATCAGTTCCCGCAACAGGCTGCGACATATCCGAGTTTGTACCACCAGGAAATGCACGAACTAATCGGGGTGACGTTTTCTATTCAAAAGCTGTCCGAGCGAGAATTATTAATCACGGACACAACGGCATCTTCCTAAGTCAAGGAAACGCCGATCCAAGAAACATATGGACTGTTGAGGCAGTAGGAGCTGGTGAGGGAGTTCAGCGATTGCAGGGGCGTGACCGCGTAGGTGTTTGCCAGCCCACCTATCTTTCCGTCAATACGGATAACGCAACTCGAGATAGGGCTGCTAGCTGGGCTGAAAGCAAAGTAGGAAAGGGCTATAACTCCAACTTTGCAACTACAAGAATAGGTAATCTGGATAGAGACTATTACAATTGCTCTCAACTCATCTGGGCCGCCTATAAGCATGCTTCTGGTGGCGGCCTGGATATCGGCGAAAGGTCCCCCTACCAGCCATATCGTGCAGGAGTATACCCCATGGACATTCTTCTCTCCCACAACACAAGAGCATTCAATTAATGAGCAAACGAGTCGCCATTCCAATTGTGCTGGTGCTCGTCCTGGTAGCTGGCGTGTTTCTGTTACGGGAGTTTCTACCTTCCGAGCCGAAAACTGCCGGACCTGGTTCAGTAGAGGCACAGTACGTAGGCATATCAACCGAAACTATCGGCAAACTGACCGAAACTGACAGGAATAATATTTTCTGGACGTCTGATTCTGGCGAAGGCGGCGTCGCTTTTTCGACCGCACCCGTGTACTTCCCCTCGCTGCTGAGAATCGGACAGGGTTTTGCTGCTCCCGATAGAGACGCGATTATCTGGGTTGATCAGGATCTGCAGAACAAGAAAAGCTTTCCGGTGCCCGGACTAGACATCGGCATGCAAAGCACCATGTCAACGTCGCTGGACTATAGCCACGGAGCGTTCACCTTCAGCAAGGGAGATGCCGATTTTCCTGATGCCAAGAAAGTGGTTGCAGTAACCGCCAACGAAGCCCGGAGTACAGACCGAGAGCATTACGTCAGTGCGCTTACTGCCTGCAATAACGGCGTCATCAAGTGGATCGAATTCCTTCCTTATGACAATAAAGAAGTAGAAAGTAGAGGCACGGCCCAGATAGTCACGTGGAGTCCTGACGGAGATATTGAAACTTCTCATATCCCTCGGGAATTTCTGTACGCACCACCGAACGAGAACCAGCTATCGTGCGATTCTTCCTCACACACGATTGTGAGCGAAGACGATAATGGAAATCCTGTGTCGCTGCGCTTGGAAAGCCGTGGCAAAGAGACGGTAGTCAAAGATGAGACCGAGCTCCCCGATATTCCCCCTCCGGCGATGGCACGGTTTGCCACGGTTTTTGACAACACTTTGTACTCCTTGGATAAAGAGGACGTTCTCACTGCGGTTGATCTTAAGGAGGGGACCCTTCAATACCGCGAGCCACTGGATGTGACGGGACCCTCGCCGGTGTCCGTAACCTTCGAACACGATCGGGCATACGTTGTCGTCCGTCCTGATGAATTCGAAAACAAGCAAGCTGTTCTTCCGGTGGATTTAGAGAAACCGCACTGCACTGGGAAAATAGTTCCTCTTATCGGTTACGATGAGACTTCTCAAAAGTCTAAATTCGAACGTCTCGGTGACTCTTTTATGGTTACTACTAATGCACTCCCTAAAGAGCCAGGTAGGACACCTCTTTGTAGGTAGATGGTGTCCAACATAGACGTCATCTACTTACATCAGTCTGTACTGGAATTATTTCCAATAAGCTCGCTAGGCAATATGGAAGGCTAATGCGTTTAACCGGCTCTTCGTGTTTTGGAGTGCGTTGATCTTTCCCTGTAGGCCTCCGGAGTGGATAAGAGACCGCAAGATATAGCGGTCCAAGTTTCTCAAGCCAAGGGCGATGCCGCGGAGGTGCTCCAACCTCCCGTTGATCGCCTCGACCGGACCGTTGGATGCACCGATATCGAACTATGCCACAACATCCCGACGCCGACGCCACACGGTTCGCCCCAATTGGGCTAGCTCCTCCAGCCCTGCTGCCAGCCCTGCACGGATCGAGTTCATTACTTTCAGCATTAACTTCTTACCCTGACTTTTCTTCGGGTGTGCATATGCAGCAATAATGTCCTGGTAGATCTGCCATGTCACCTGCAAGATCACCATCAGCTCATCGACCTGCCACAACACTTCACGACGCTGCCGTTGCCGGGCAGTAAGAAACGTAATCCTTGTCAACACAGTCTTACGATTGTTATACAACGGGTCGGTTTTCTTCCCCCGCTCACCGGTAAGCCCACGCTGCAAGCGCTGCCTACACGCAGTGAGTTTCTCCGCGGCTAGGTGCACAACATGACACGGATCCATCACCTTACGTGCCTGGGGCAGTACCTGGTCGACGGCGGTGGCGTAGCCGGTAAACCCATCCATCGTCACCACTTCACGTTGTGCACGACATCCCGGATCGCGAGCGTGAAGCCAGCGGCGCAGCACGTCAGCGCTTTTGCCTGGCACCATGTCCAGTAATCTGGCCGGCCCAGATCGTGTAGCCGTCGGGGTGAGATCAACTAAAACGGGCTCTTCGCGTTTTGGAGTGCGTAGCTGACCGCAGAGCCTGGTTCGGGGTAGCACAACATGTAGGGGTCCTAGCCGGTACAAGATGAGAGCTCCGAAACCGTCCATCTGACCGAACCAGGACCCTACTGTGCAGCCTCGTGGC
>NZ_KV786177.1:0-579 GCF_001806865.1 Corynebacterium sp. HMSC28B08 | reverse complement strand
TACTCAAACGGAACAAAACCTGGGACACTTCAGGGCTGTATTCCATTCCGATCACGGCAGTGTGTACACCTCACAAGCCTTTAGGAGCTATTGCTCGTCGTTGGGTGCGCGCCAGTCCATGGGAGCGGTAGGAACGAGTGCGGATAACGCCCTAGCAGAATCATTTAACCCCACGCTCAAGCGGGAAGTCTTGCGTGATAGGAAAGTCTTTGACAATCCGATCGCCTGCCGGCAGGAAGTCTTTCAATGGTGCAATCTTGTAGCCCCTGATGTCTTTGAAGCCGAGACGTCAGCGACACTGACCAAAGCAGTATAGCTAACCCCCGACGTGTCCACTTTCCGGGGGTCAGGCCCGGTGTACATCAAGTTTTGCCTGGATCAGTCCTATTCCATCCGTCGCACCGCCCGACAACTCGGCAGGCATCCCAGCGTGATCAGCCGCGAGGTAACCCGCAACAGTATCGACGGGGTGTATCACCCACTGATAGCCCAGCAACGCAGCATCGATGCGGCCAAACGCCCGAAACCGCGGAAACTGGATGCTAATACCACGTTACGACGTATCGTCATTCGACTGCT
>NZ_KV786176.1:0-611 GCF_001806865.1 Corynebacterium sp. HMSC28B08 | reverse complement strand
ACTTAAAGGTCTGCCGGAAGCCATTGAAGCAACCTGGCCGCATTCACTCGTGCAGACCTGTGTGGTGCATCTGATCCGTAACGCCAACAAATACGTCGCTTACGGTGACCGCAAAGCCGTCTCCGCCGCGCTAAAAGAGGTCTACACGGCAGTCAATGAGACCGAAGCACGCAGCGCGCTTAACCGGTTTGCTGACAGTGAACTCGGTAAGAAATACCCACAATCTGTCTTGGTATGGGAACGCGCCTGGGAGAGGTTTGTACCGTTTCTGCAGTTCACCCCGCAGGTGCGGAAAATGGTCTACACGACCAACGCGATCGAATCACTCAATAGTGAACTGCGTAAAGCCACCCGCAATCGCATCCAGTTCCCCAACGATATCGCTGCAGTAAAAGCACTGTGGTTGACGATCTGCACGATCGAAGACAAGCGAGCACTCAAGCGTGCAAAGAAAGCGAAAGGGGCACCGAAACCAGATAAATCAGGACGCATAATCGAAGGGAGAACAACCGTCGGCTGGATGGAAGCACTCAACCAAATGATCGTCGCCTACCCCGACCGATTCGCCCCATACATCTAGAAAACAAACCACCACACACAAAAAACTTGAC
>NZ_KV786175.1:6218-9341 GCF_001806865.1 Corynebacterium sp. HMSC28B08 | reverse complement strand
CTACTCAAACGGAACAAAACCTGGGGCACTTCAAACAAACCCCCAACAGGGCGCCTCCTCACGCTTACTGGCCTTCTTTGCTGGGTTTGCAGAATGAGATGACCGCGTGGGTGCGTGTTGTGGTTGTTTCGTTCTGCTTTGCGTGTGTGGATTCGTGTATGGATTGCTGCGTGGCTTCGCGTGTGGGGGTGGTGTGCACTGTTGTGGAGGATGGTGTGTGCGGGTCTGGTAGAGAAACTGATGTGTATGGGACTGAAGGTGGCGCGCGAGGCCAAGCGGGCAAGAGCGCCCCTGGGCCACGCCATGTCTGTCCTCGCTCCCCGGCACGCCCCCAGACCGCGCCGGCGGTTCCGCGAATCATTGGCAATTGTTTGCTAAGGAAAATACTGTGGAAAGTATGAGCGTTGAGATCGAAGAAATCCGTGACTTCCTTGGGAAATATGAGCCCTTCCGCCACCTCGCCCCTGACGAACTCGACCGCCTCAGCTTTTGCTGGAAAATCAGGTACGTACGCCGAGGCGAACACCTGCTCGACATAGGGGAACCCAACGATAACCTGCATGTTCTTCGCAGCGGCGCTATCGATGTCATCGATGCCAACGGGCTCCTGCTAGACCGCCGCGATGTAGGGCAGAGCTTTGGCCATTCCACGCTCATCGGCGACCGTGTATCGCAGTTCACCGTCATCGCCGTGGAGGACTGCTTAATTCTCACACTGGATCGGGAATTCTTCCAAAAACTCGTTGAGGATTACCCCGAAGTCAAGCGCTACTACGCTGGCGTTTCCGACCGCGTGCGCCGCGCCAACGTGGAGCAGGAAAACAGCTCCCCAGATTCTGCCGTTTTGCGGACCAAACTGGGGCAATTCGCGATTGAGAATCCCGCCAACACAGTCTCCACCACCACCTTGCAAGACGCCGCGAGAATCATGAACGAGCTGCGCGTGAGCTCGCTGCTCATCATCGATAACGACAACCTCGTGGGGATCATCACCGACCGTGACATGCGTAAGGTCGTCGCTCACAACACCCCGGTGTCCACCACAGTGGGCGAAGTGATGCCCACAAAATTGGTCACGCGAGGCTCGGATACCGTTGTCATTGAGGCTATGGTGCTGATGGCGGAACGCGATATTCACCACCTTCCCGTTGTCGATGACGGCAGAGTGACAGGGATCGTCACTGCAGCGGACATCATGCGGCTGCTGAAGCAGGACCCTATCTATGTCACCGGTGAACTCTCCAGCGCGGCAACCCCGGAGGGCATGGCCCCGATTTACACTGCCGCCCAGGAAATGGCGGTGAAGTATGTAGAGCGTGGCGTCGCTGCACAGGAAGTACAAGCCCTGCTTACAGTATCTGCCGATGCTCTGGCCCGCCGGTTGCTGCATCTGGCAGAAGAAAAACTGGGACCACCGCCCGTACCGTATGCATTTGTGGTGCTGGGATCGCAGGGGCGACGAGAAATGGGGTTCGCTTCCGACCAAGATAATGCGCTGATCCTGGATGACACCTACAACGAAGCATTGCATGAGGAATACTTTGCGCAGCTCGCGGACTATGTGTGCAACGGTTTGGCGACCGCGGGCCAGCCACTGTGCCCCGGGGACATGATGGCCAGCAACCCGAAGTGGCGAATGACGGTTTCGCAATGGCAGTCATCGTTCCACTACTGGATCACTGCGCCGGAACCCGATGCGTTGCTGTGGGCGATGACCTTTTTCGACATGCGCGGGGTGTACGGCGAAACGGACTTAGCCGATGCTGTGCACGCCCAGGCGGTGGAATCGGCACACGGTGCTACGAGACTGCATGCGCACCTAGCGGCCTTAGCCTCGCGCTGGGAACCGCCGCTGGGAATTTTCCGCGGCCTGGCGGTAGACCGCAAGGGCAAGTATGCACACACCCTGAACGTGAAGAAGGGAGGCGTGGCGGCATGTGTGCAGATCGCGCGGCTGGTGGCGATCGAGGCGAACAAAGCTGTGCTTCCCACGCGTACGCGCCTGGACCAGGCGGCGGGGGTTAGCTTTCCTCGCAAGAATGCACGCGATCTGCGGGATGCGTTCGATTTCCTCAATGCGGTTTCGTTGCGCAATCAGGCGCAACAGTTCCGCAACGGTGAGGAGTTGAGTTACCAGATCAAGCCGTCCCGCTTGGCGAAGATGGAGCGCGAGAATCTACGCGATGCGTTCCAGATCCTGAAAACTGTTCAAAGCGGGTTGGCTGTGCGCTACCCGATTCGCAATGTCTAGTGGGCGGAGTTGAGCATGCTTAACTCACTGAACAGGTTTTTTGGCGGCGATTCCGTGGATGAGCGGGCGGCCACCGGTGCTTTGGCTGAGTATTATCGAACCCCCGCGCCCAGCCGTCGCACGCCGGTGGCGAAGTTGCCGCTGTTGGCCGTGGATGTGGAGACAACGGGTCTGGACTATCGGAAGGACCGCCTGCTTTCTATTGGCTGGGTGCCGGTTAATGGGCATGAAATTGATCTCTCAGGCGCTGGCTATGGCGTGATTGAGCAAGAATCGCACGAAACTGTTGGCGAGTCCGCAACCATTCACGGCCTCACGGACGATCACGTGGATCGGGAAGGCGAGGCGGCCCCCGCGGTTCTCGCCCGCTTGCTTGAGGCACTGCGGGGTCGGGCGATGTTGGTTCACTTCAAGAAGGTGGAATCTTCTTTTATTTCCGACGCCTGCCAGGACTATTTCGGGACCGGCCTGAAGACTCATTATGTGGATACTTTCGAGCTGGCGAGGCGTTTCATTGAGGACGGTGGTGGGCACCCCAAAGGCGACGACCTGAGGCTGGCCCGTGTGCGAGAGCGGTTGAATTTACCGAATTATCACAATCACAATGCGCTGACGGATGCGTTAGCGTGTGCGGAGGTGTATTTGGCGCTGGTGGCGCGGAACCGTGGCAAGACGTTGGGTGCGCTTCTGTAAGGGGTGGTGGCGCTGGTGGCGCGGAACCGCGGCAAGACGTTGGGTGCGCTGCTGTAAGGGGTGGTGGCTCTGGTGGCTCTGGTGAACGCTCCGGCGCCGGTTTCCCGCGCAGTAGGATGAATGTGCAGCAGAACTCCAACAAAATCGCGTTATTCTGTCGGAGTTCTGCTGCACATTGT
>NZ_KV786175.1:0-6198 GCF_001806865.1 Corynebacterium sp. HMSC28B08 | reverse complement strand
CTGTGTCAGCGAGGAATAACTAGGGCGCGGGCGACCCGCACAGCTCCTTAGGGCAGAGATGTGCGGCTGAGCACTCCGCGAGGGTAGAAATATGTGCGGCTGAGCACTCCGCGCCGTTATTTGCGCGCAGTAAGACGAATGTGCAGCAGAAGTCGAACAAAAACGCGTTATTCTGTCGGAGTTCTGCTGCACATTGTGCGGGGTTGTTGCGGTGGTGCCGGGCGGTGTTGGTGCGGGCGGTGTTGTTGCTGGGTTGTTGTGCGGTGTTGTTGCGGGGCGGGGTTAATTGCCGGGATAGTGGACTAGGTGAAAGGTTGACGTGACGACATCTGCGCTGAATGCCGATGCTCTTCTGTGAGGTCAACCGCTCTCCGGTACAGTATGGAAACATGCGTATTGCTCGAATTGCCCACAATGAAGGTCTCGCCTTCGCTGCGTTGGAAGGTGGCCAGCCCGACGGGACTGGTGCCACTTGCCGCGAGATCAGCGGAGTGCCATTCGGAAAAGTCGAACTCACCAATAAAAGCTGGCCGATTGAGGACGTGCGCCTCCTAGCGCCTATTCTGCCTTCCAAGATCGTAGCTGTCGGGCGCAACTACGCCGACCACGTCAAGGAAGTTTTCAAAAAGGGTGCGGAGCACTTGCCACCCACGATCTTCCTGAAGCCACCAACAGCAGTTGTGGGACCTGAGGCTCCAATTCGCATCCCCGAATGGGCGACGAATGTCGAGTTCGAGGGCGAGTTGGCTATCGTTATCGGTCGTCCTTGTAAGGACGTGAAACGCGAGGATTGGAAGTCGGTTGTCATGGGCTTCACAATTGTCAACGATGTGTCTTCGCGTGATCTTCAGTTCGCGGATGGCCAGTGGGCACGTGCGAAGGGGCTGGATAGCTTCTGCCCCCTGGGGCCGTTCATCGAAACCAACGTTGACAGCATTGAAATCGACAATCTTCCGATTAAAGCGCACCTCACCCACGAGGGGGAAACACAGACGAAGCAGGACTCGAATTCTAACCAGATGATCAAGTCCATCCCTGAGATCGTCGAATGGGTTTCCAGCGCGTTCACGCTGATGCCAGGCGATGTGATTTGTACGGGCTCACCGGCGGGTACGGCAGAAATGGTGCCGGGGGATACCATCGAGATCGAAATCCCGGGGCTGGGCCGACTGTCCAACCCGGTTCAGGCTTACGAGCAGTAGCTGACACGAAAGTGGGGCACCACCGGTGGTGCCCCACTTTTCGCAGTTGGGGGATGGGTGAGCACGAGATGCGGAACCTTGAATGCACCTACGAGGGCAACTAGCACTTCTTGCAGTTGGGGGGATGGGCGAGCACGAAATGTGCGCAGGTAGGGGAGCGAAGGCCGGGCAGGCCCACCTCATAACGCAATGTGCGCACTGCCCGGGCAGGTGTGGCGGCTCCGGCCCGCTACACCTGGCGCATCGCTGCGGGCACGTTCAGTGCCCGCAGCGCCGTCTGCAGCTTGGCCGTAGTCTCTGTGGCCTCTTCCTCAGGATCCGAATCAGCCACAATTCCACCGCCGGCCCAAGCACGGGCCATCACCCCCTCCATGACACAGCAGCGGATCGCAACCATATACTCACCATCACCAGTGGCATCGCACCACCCAACCGCACCGGCATAGAATTCCCGCGGTTGTTCAACCTCTTCGATGATGCCGATGGCGTCATCGATAGGAGTACCCCCGATGGCAGGCGTGGGGTGAAGCATTAGCGCAAGATCGAGGGCCGAATAATGTGCGTATTCTTCTTTCAGCTCGCCGCGGATGGCCGTGCCTAGGTGAATGACCTCGGTGGTCTCGTGAATGTCCGGCTCGGTCGGAATGTCAAGGTTCTGGCATAGCGGCTCGAGGACATTGCGGTAGTGATCCACAACCAGCTTGTGCTCGCTTTGGTTTTTATCCGACATCAACAGGTCACGCGCCGCCTGATCATCGATGCTGGCCACACCCGTGCGTGGCGCGGAACCCGCCAAAGGGAAGGCCGTCACAATACGGTTTTCCCGGCGCACCAGCATCTCTGGCGAAGAGCCTACGAAAGTAGCTCCCTCGTCTTCATCGCGGCCAGTCGCAGACAAGTCCACGGCAAACCCGTCGCGGTTTGCGGAAAGGTCAATGAGGCGCGCAGCCACCAATAGCGGGTCCGGCTCGTTTTCGAACGTGACATCGACGGCGCGCGCCAGCACCACCTTTTCCAAACGTGTCTGCTGGATCGTAGCAATGGCGGCGGCAACCGCGGCCTTGTGCTCATTCAGACTGGTCACCGGGATGATGGATGAAACCCGCAACGATTCCGCCGCGTTCTGTCCCCGGAAAAACGCGGGTGGCTCTAGCGGCCCTTCGCTGACCACAACCGATTCGGGTTGTACTAGCGCGGCGCGGAAACTCGTCTTGAATGGAATAGCGCCCACGAGCAGATCCACGTGCCCGTCGTGCAGCGCTTGGGCAGCTTCGAAAGGATCCGGGTACGAGGCTTTTCGACCCTGCGTCCGGATGCTGCTATGGGGACGCGAGAGCAAAAAATCCGGGGCGGTGGCCGGTCTCTGGTGCTCTGCAGTCATGCGCTTAAGTCTACTAAGCGCGTCGGACAAAACCGATTCGAGGGCGGGGCCGCCCACACGCGTTAACCCCTTTACGCCCCGCAGCATTCACCGTGACTTACATAGGCATGCCTCGCCGGGCGCATTTTCGGCGCTCCCCGGCCGCGCTTACGCCGGAGTCTCTTCGGTGTGCATTCCCGCCCACTCACCCCTGACCCAGGTCCCGCCCCAGGTAAGGCATCTCCGCCGCGGTCACCGTCACCTCCGCCCACTCACCCCCGCCCCAAGTAAGGCATCTCCGCCGCGGTCACCGTCACCTCCGCCCACTCACCCCCGCCCTAGGTAAGGCATCCCCGCCGCGGTCACCGTCACCTGATCCACGCACACATCCAGCGGCAAGTCCGCTACGGAGGCGAGAAGTTGGGCGGCGCGGGTGGCGTCGAACATGGGTTCAGAGGACGTAAAACTTCCCAAAAGGTCCGTGCGAGCGTTGCCGATGTCCAGCTCCGTGGCGCGAATCGCGTACGGGCGGCCGTCGAGATTGGTGCTGACCGTGAGGCTCGCGATCGCGGCTTTCGTCGCCGCGTACGTGGCGGCTGCCGGGCGCGGGCGAGTCGCGGCGATCGAACCGTTGTTGATGATTCGCCCGCCGCCGTGTGCCTTCATCCACGCGAACGCCCCCTGCGTGCACAGAAACGCCCCGCGCAGGTTGGTGCGCACGGTCCGGTCGAAGTCCTCGATGTTGATCGTGTCGATTTCGCCGGTGGGGCCGGGGGCGCCGGCGTTGTTGACCAGGAGATCTAGGCGTCCGAAGGTTGCGGTTGCTTCTTCAAACATTTTCTCGACGCCAACCTCATCCCCAACATCGCACGTCACGGCAAGATGCCGATGCGCGCGAGCCTCGTGGGGCGGGGCGGGTGTGCCCAGTTCGGCTTGTGCGTTCACGTCGTTTTGTTCGGTGGGGTGTGCTCCGGTGGTGGGCTGTTGGGTTTGCGTGTTCGTTTCGTTTTGTCCGGTCGAGTTTTCCTCGTTGAACCCGTCACTCAGCGAGTTTTCCAGTGACGCAATGGTTTCCTCCAACGAAGAGCGTGTGCGCCCTACCGCAACGATCGACCATCCTTTCCTAGCCAGTTCTTGCGCGAACAGCCGTCCCAGTCCAGACCCAGCGCCGGTAATGACGGCCACTTTCCGGTCCGAGCGATCTCGCCGCTCGCCCTCATCCCGCAGTCCGTGCTGTCCCAGCTCTGTATGCCCCGCGCGATTCTCTGTTGATTCGTACTCGTTCCACGGCTTCTGCGGTTTTTCCATGGCGTGCTTTTCCTGAGCTTCCCGCGGATCTGACAACTTCCGCCCTTCCTGCCGTCCCAATCAGTGAATTTGTTGCTTTTGGATGACTCTACTGCTCGCGGTGCTCATCTACTCCCGTTTCCAGCTCTCCACGGGTACTCGATGCTTACCGCGTTCCAGACGTGATGAAAAACCTCGCGCCCTGTTCCCGTCCTGTTGAGTTTGCAGAGTGAGATGTTGCGGGTGTTGCGTGGGGGTGTTGTTTCGTTCTGCTTTTTGTGGATGGTGCGGTGCGTGGTGGGGCACTGCTCTGGGTGGAGCGAGTGGCTTGTTGGGTTTGCAGAGTGAGATGTTGCGGGTGTTGCGTGGGGGTGTTGTTTCGTTCTGCTTTTCGGGGATGGTGCGGTGCGAGTTGGGGATATCAGCGGTTGAGAATTAATGAGCGGAAATATAGAAACCAACGGCCGCGAGGTGTGCGCCGCAATCCCTGCGGCGCACACCCTACCGAGCCCGTGCAATTACTTGCTGCACATGCCGCCTAACCATAAACGGATCGCGCATGCTCGAAGCCGTGAACCGCAGCACTGTCGCCCCGCGCGCTTGCAGCACACGGTCCACCATCGCATCGTGCTCGCGCTGCGCGGGATCGTTATGGTGAGAACCGTCGTAAAACAACGCCAGCCAGTACTTTCTCGATGCCAAATCGATTCGTGTCAGAATCTTGCTCCGCCATGGACGCGCTTGCCCGCCCGAGGACATCGGTAATTCCTCCGACTCTGCGAGTTGGGAGAATGTGGCGTCGTCCAAAGAAAAGTCGTCCAGAATACCCGCCGAGCAATCAGCCGAAGAGAAAGGAAGCGCAGACGCCGGCGCGAAGGGTTCCGCGCGCCCCGCCACCGTCTCGTACACTGGCACCTGTGGTGCCACATCGGGCAGCAGGTCCCGCACCAGCAGGCGGAGAACGGTCTCGGGCGGCGAATCCGCGTTCTGCACCGACAGCGCCCACAGTCGGTTTAACCTGCGCCTGCTCACGCGCCCACGCGCGCGCTCGGCTATCACGCCAGAATCGAGCGGAATGTGCCGGCGAACGGCGTCGATGAGCTGGACCGCGCGGATTTCGTGGGCGCTGAGGCGGCACGCCCCGCACAAATCGGGCATCCCCGGCAGCTTCCACGCGTTCCGTCCCTTCAGCACGGAAATTAGACAGCGCACGAGCGCCTCCTCCGCGCAGACGGCCTGCACATCGCCGGGTAATTCGAAACGTGCTGAATCGAACAGCGTTTGGTCCGCCAGCGGCACGGCCCCGTCGTATTTCACATGCTGCACCGCGCGCACGGAACTCGCCCGCTTGTTCGTGCGGCTCACCACCTCCACGGGCATGTCATTGCAAAACGCAGGCAACCCCAGCACATGCAGCGCGGCCCAGCCGGTCAGCACCAACGTGGGATGCTCCATCGCATGCGCACGCAACCGGATCGTCATCGGCAGAATCGACCCGTCGCGGTGCGCCTCCGGTAGGCGCTCCACCCCAAAACTCCTAGTCACGCGCACCATTCTTGATTGCCGCCGTCCCCTCGGCCATGCCTCGGGCCACGGTTCTTTTCTCATCGATGCCCCCTTTCTCCCCTCACGAATCCCTCCCCGGGTGGTCGTGGGGCGCTCCTGTAACCCCCACCGGAGCGCCCCGACCCCCGCTATTGAATTAACCATGTGGAATCTGGGCAAGGGAGGGCCAAAGATGTGACATGTGGATAACTCCTGCACTACAGCGGGTTTTCCACATGGGGGCGGAGAAAAGCTTGACTGGGGACGTGCTGTGAGGGGGCGTGGAAAAACTTGACTGCGGACGTGCTGTGAGGGGGCGTGGAAAGGGCACGGGCGCGGGTGAGACGCAGCGGGGGCTCCTCAATGTGCGCAAAGCAGAATGAGATGCGCGTGTGAGTGTGTGTTGTGGTCTTTTCGTTCTGCTAATGCGGCCAGGTGCTGGTGATCGTGATACTGATCGTGATGTTAGTGCTAGTGCTGGTGATCGTGATGGTGCTGGTGCTGGTGGTGGTGCTGGCGGGGCACGGGCACGGGTATGGGCGCGGCGGGGGCTCCTCAATGTGCGCAAAGCAGAATGAGATGCGCGTGTGAGTGTGTGTTGTGGTCTTTTCGTTCTGCTAATGCGGCCAGGTGCTGGTGATCGTGATGGTGATCGTGTTGATGATGCTAGTGCTAGTGCTGGTGGTGGTGCTGGCGATCGTGATGGTGGTGGTGCTGGCGATCGTGATGGTGCTGGCGGTGGTGCTGGCGGGGCACGGGCGCGGGTGTGGGGGGCGTGATGCTCCTATGTTGTGTCAAGCTGAT
>NZ_KV786174.1:0-503 GCF_001806865.1 Corynebacterium sp. HMSC28B08 | reverse complement strand
CGCTGCGATGATGTCCTGATACACCCAGTGGGTGACGTCGACCGCGGTGTGCCGCTCGTCAGCGAACACCGCGTCCAGCTTCGCTTTCTGCTTGTCGGTCAACAGTCCCATCCGGGTCAACAAGATCCGACGCACCCCGTACAGAAGATCCCCTGACCTGCCGCGATGCCCGCACGTGTCCTGCTGGATCCGTTGCCGGGTCACAGTGAGCTTGTCAGCGGCCAGATGCACCACATGGAACGGATCCATCACCTTCCTCGCTGTGGGCAGCTGCTCGGTGGTGGCGGTGTGGTAACCGGCGAACCCATCCATCGCCACGACTTTCACCCGGTCACGGAAGGACTTCTCCCGGGCGGCGAGCCAGCGACGCAACACCTCAGCGGACCGGCCCGGCACCATGTCCAGCAGCCGGGCAGGCCCGGTGCCATCCACGTTGGGGGTCAGATCGACGATGACGGTGACGAAGCCGGGGTGCCGTCGCCGCGGCGGTGTTTCCACTTGTG
>NZ_KV786173.1:1454-149321 GCF_001806865.1 Corynebacterium sp. HMSC28B08 | reverse complement strand
GCATTCACCACTAGACCCCACCCGCTATTTTGTTCGAGTTCTGCTGCACATTGTGTGAATTAGTGCGTGGGGCGGCGGGGTAGGACAGAGGCGGGGCAGAAACGGGGTAGGACAGAGACGGGGCAGAAACGGGGTAGGACAGAGGCGGGGCGGAACAGAGGCGGGGCAGGGCAGAGGCGGGGCAGAGACGGTGGCAGGAACTCCACACGCAAACCATTAGACAGTCCTACCGGCAGAGGCAGGGATCGCGAGCCGGGGCCCGGCCTAGGCCCCCGGCTCGCGGTCATCGACCAAAGCGACTGCTTGTGCGACGGTCGCATAAGCCATGACAGCGCCGAGCCCCAGGCCGGTTCCAATGCCCCAATTCGTGAGGGGCTCGAGCATGAGCCCACGCAAGGCGACCTCACTGGCAGGTTCCGCCGACTGGCTAGCTGCTCGCCACCACTGGGAAGCCCCCGGAGCCAACATCTCCGCGCACAACGCAGCCGCAGCCACCCCAAGCCCGTCGAAAATTACCGGCGTTCGTCGCGCCGCGCATTGCGCAAGCAACCCGGCGGTGTACGCCATATCCGCTCCGCCCAGGCGGTACAGTATCCTTTCTGCGACAGCGCGATCATCGCGGACGCGGAACATCGCATCACGGATGACGCGAACCTTCACCCGCCACGCTTCATCGCCAATGCCCGATCCGCGTCCGATGATCTTAACGGGCTCTACGCCGCAAATTGAACCGATCATGGCACTTGCAACGGTTGTCACTCCGCGTCCTAGATCTCCGATAAGCACCAAGCCCGCGCCCGCATCGGCCAGTGCGTCGGCTTTCGCTGCTCCCGCAGCAAGGAAATCATTCATAATGTCGGCTGGCAGTGCATCCTCCGCATCGATAGCGGCGGCCGGGGAGCCCAGTGGGGCGTCGATAAGATCTAGAGCAATACCAGCCTGTCGACAAGCCACGGCAATCGGCGAGTCCCCCGAGAGCAAGAGGCCCACGGCGGACTGCGTGAAATTCGCTGGTAGTGCGGAGATTTCCGGGGCGGTTTCGGAAATGCCGTGGGTGCCGGGGACGATAACCAATGTCACATTCTGCGGCTGCTGTGCGGGCGCGTGACCTTGGCACGAAGCCAACCACGTCACCGCGTTTTCGAGCTCCCCCAAACTCCCCGTGGGCAGGCCTGCAGCACTGGGCAGCGCGGCCCGCAATTGAGTTGCGCGCAGGGCTACGGCTTCGTCGGGCGTGGGAATCTCGGGGAACGTGACAGTCTCAGCCATGCCTATAGCTTAGACGGGTGCCGGGTGGCGTCCGCAGAAGAGTTAAACGGAGCGGGCGCCCATCACGCCCACCGCGCCGACCGCGCCCGTTACGCCCGCCACATCGACCGCGCCCACCACGCCCATCGAGACCTAAACCTTGTCTCCCGGCTGTTTTTGCGGAGCTGGCGTGCGCAGGCGGCGAATCATGGTCGCGCGTGTGAAGGCGTACAAGCCCAAGCCAAAGCCACCTTGCGTGGTGTGGGTGAAGCGCTCGCGCACCATGCGGTTGATTTTGCGGCCTAGCCACACGCCCTCGCCGATCATGATGAGGAAGATAACCATCATCACGATCGAAGCCAAGTTTGCGACCTGCGGATTCCTCACGCCGATGATCATCAATAGAATCACGATCAACGTCATGGGTAAGAACAAGTTCATCAGGTAGCGGTGGGAATCCACCCAGTCGCGGACGAACTTGCGTTCGGGCCCTTGGTCGCGTGCCATGAGGTACTTCTCATCGCCCGCCATCATGCGTTCGTTGACGCGCCGGCGCTCGCGTGCAGCCTGATCGCGTTCCCGTTGCTTCATGGCCTTGTATTCTTCCTTGGACATGGAAGCCTTGAGTTCCTTGCGTCGTTTGCGCGCCTCCGCAGGGGTGGTCGGGGCTTCGAACGCCTCGCGGCGAATGCCCTGCTCGCGCTCGACCTCGTTGCGCTTGGGGGTCGGGCGGCCCTTCTTTGGCGTGAACGCGCTGCCCTTGGTCGAATGCACATCATCCGTGGATGCTTTCTGGCCCTGGTCGTGCTCGTTGGTCACCACGGGGGCCTTGGGCTCGGCGGTGGTCTCTTTTTTATCCGACGCCACATCGGATTCAGAGACGCGGCGGGCAGTACCCGGCTGTGTCTCGGACGAGGTGCTTTGAGTCTTCTTCCACGGCGTTTTCACGACAATAAGGCTAATGGAGGGGTAGTGATTTGAGCAAAAGTGATTTAGGTTACGCCCCGCTTGTGGAATAAAGTACCTGTCCCTAGTAGTTTGTGAATGAGTAAGTGGATAAAAGTGTCCATCGTCCTTAGGGCTCTGTCTTCAGGATTGTGTCTTCAGGACTCTGTCCACAGCCCCTACGACTCCTAGGCTGCCTATTCAAGGAGGAAACATGACAGCTCCAGAAAAGACCACCGGCGTTGAGCTCACATCCGCCGCTGTGGAAAAAGCATCGACCCTGCTGGCTCAGGAAGGTCGCACCGATCTTTCCCTGCGCATTGCAGTTCAGCCAGGTGGCTGCGCTGGCCTGCGATACCAGCTGTTCTTCGACGACCGCGAGCTCGACGGCGATCTAATCGATGAATACGATGGTGTGAACTTGGTTGTTGACCGTATGTCTGCTCCTTACCTGATGGGTGCCAAGATTGATTTTGCGGACACCATCGAGTCCCAGGGCTTCACGATCGATAACCCCAACGCATCCGGCTCCTGCGCATGTGGAGATTCTTTCTCCTAAACCGCGCTAGGGCTGTATCGCGCTAGGGCTGCAGCAAAGAAGCTATGCCAGGGCTGCAGCAACAACGCCGCGCTCGGACTGCAGCAAAAATCCGCGCTAAGGCTCCAGCAACTAGCTATGCCAGGGCTCCAGCAAACCGTACGTCGGTACTAAGCCACACGGTCGTGCTAGACCCCAAAACTCCGCATGATATCTCTCCGTAGAGACCATGCGGAGTTTTGCTTTGGCCTTACTTCCCAGTCTGCACGTCCACGCTGGAAAACACCGATTTGATATGCAGTCGCAGCATGGGCAGCCGACCAGTGTCCGATGCTAGCTCGGGGGTCCAGTCGTTGCCTTTGACCACGTGGTCTCGGGCGTCCGCGCAGTTGCTTACTGCGCCGAAGATCGCTTCGCATTCCGTCCTGATCCGGTAACTGGGCCCGGTGGTTTGAGAGGGCAGCTCGATCGTCACAGCAGATGAGTACGTATTGATGTCGTGTTTGCTGTCGCTGTTTATGGTCAAGTCATCTAGCGAAACGGTGGTGCTAGAAATGGAGATATCCGTTTTTCCTGCTTCGCTATCGACCAGATAGACCGCACCGGTACTCCCAATGGTGGAGCTGCTGGAATCGCGTTCTCCGAAAACTAGGCCCGCGGCAACGAACGCGGACATGACCAGCGCGATGCCCAGAGCCACACCGAGAACGCCCATTACAAATTTCCGCAACCCCGAACGTTTCTTCTTGGTGGTACCTGTCGCAGTAGAGGAAGAATCTACGGTTTGAGCACCCAATACCTGGTCTGGATCAGGTAAATCCCATGCGAACGGCGCGGCTCCCAGGGGATCCCACGATGGGGGAGTCTGTCGCTTGGGCTCGAACCCTTCGACCGGGGTAAACACCGGATCTGCTTGGTCACTTTGTGCTTCACCCATGGGAAGGTTGGACTCGGAAGCCTTGGGGGCGTCTTTATTCCCATCAACCGGTGAACTAGGGTAGGGGTGCCAATGTAGCGCAGGTGGAACCTCGGGCTGGCGCAGGTGTAACAACCACAGCAGCAAAGCCCCAACTGAAAGGCCAACCAACCCCCAGCCGTCCGTGAGCCACCCGGCACCGAACGTGGTGATGGCGATGATCACAATGAGAGCATAAGCCCAATCCTTTTCTTCCGAATAGCGCGGGTCCTTGGTGTTGTTAAGCACAGCTTCCAAGGGAGAAAGCGGTACGGAGTACTTAGGCATGAGCAGGATGCAGAGTCCGTACAGCAGGAACCCGCCACCACCGGTGATGGCGAGAATTGCGAAAAACAGGCGGACTAAGTTGGCATCGATGTTGTAGCGCACACCGATGCCCTCGGCCACTCCGAATACCCAAGCATCAGAGTTTTGCTCACTGGGGAGGCGAACCGGGCGAGTTGACCAGATAGTGCGGATGAGGGCGCTGGGGTCATGCGCGGAACCGGCAGAGGTTCTGGAATCCTGCCACTGGTGGGAACCCGTTTGTGGTGCTCCATACGGGTTGGACTCGGTAGATCGTACCTTATAGGGGTCATGTGGGGAGTTCATTGAATTCGTCATGATTTCATTTTGGTTCGGTGACCAGTGGTTATACATCAGGGACGCCCCCTGATTCCTAGAATTCAGGGTAGTCCCTGATGTCCCTGATGGTGCGGCACTGGCATTCTCTTAACTATGTATCCCCGTTATGTTCGCGTGCGCCAAGGGCGTGTGCTCGCTGGGGTGTGCACCGGATTGGCTGCGCACCTCGGAATTGATGTGCGTTGGGTGCGCTGTATCTTTGCGGTCCTAGCAGCAATCCCGCTAGTGGGTTTGCTGGCTTACGGTGCTTTGGCTACTCTGACCGACGCCGTCGATAACCCAGCGCAAGCCCTCAATCCGGTGAGCGCGAAGCGCTTCTCTAGTCGTGACCAAGCAGCTCGGAAGGGGTTTGAAGGGCTATCTGAAGATCCTGACCTCGTGGATTGGGTTCTTCTCCTGATCGCAGTGGGGTTAACCCTGGCTGCAAATATCGCCAGCTCGAAATTTGTTCCCGCCACCATTGGTATCTCGATCGCGGTGATGGGTGCGCTGTTGGTGTGGCGTAACTCCAAGGCGCCCACCAATCTGCGTTCACAGCACCCAGTCAGTGAAGGAAAACCGGGTGGTACCCCAGCCGCCAGGCACCAGACACGTGGGATGGTGGTGCGCTGGGCCAGCGCGGTGGGGGGAGTGGTGCTTCTGGCCATCGGAGCCGGAGTGGCCGTCTATCTTCTCAATAGCAACGTGGCGGACGGTTCCGCTGCGGGGCAGATCACAGAAGATGGTAAAAGCGCGCACCTGACCATCGGTGCTCTTGGATGGTCCATGGTGGCAGGCGGAGCCGTTCTGATTGGTTTGCTAGTTGTATGCATCCCCTTGTGGTTACGCTTGTGGAACACTGCTGCAGCCGCGGCGGAGGAGCGTGCCCGCGAACGTGAGCGTGCGATTATCGCATCCCGCATTCACGACAGTGTTCTGCAAACTCTTGCGCTGATACAAAAGCAATCTGCAGACCAAAAGATCACCTCATTGGCGCGATCCCAGGAGCGCCAGCTCCGCCAGTGGCTGTTCGGAACCGAAGAATCCGTGAAAACTCAAACAGTCTTCGGCGCCATGCGCGTGGCCAGCGGGGAAGTCGAAGACATGTATGGCGTGCGGATTCAACCTGTGTTCGTGGGGGCTGATCGTCCAGCTACGAACGCTACTCAAGAGGTAGTATTCGCGGCCCGGGAAGCTATGGTGAACGCCGCCAAACACTCCGGCTGCACTGAGGTCAACGCGTTTGTAGAAAGTACCAGCGACCTACTTGAAATCTTTGTGCGGGACCGTGGCAAGGGATTCGATCCCGCCAGTATTCCAATCGATCGGCACGGGATACGCGATTCCATCGTCGCCCGCATGCAGCGCGTCGGGGGAGAGGTAGATATCGACTCAGGTAGTTTTGGAACTGAGTTGAGTTTCCGTCTCCCCCTAAGCCACCCTGCCAGAGAAGAGACCCACATGGCCTCAGAGTTCCCTGAGCAGCCCAGCCCCCGCTATTTGCAAGGTGAAGAAGCAATCGATGACTAACCCGCACCCCTTAGCCGAGCCACAATCCCCGACTACTCCAATCCGAGTGTTCCTCGTGGACGATCATTCCATCTTCCGCGCCGGGTTGCGAGCAGAGCTGGGATCGGCAGGTGTGGGCCAACTAGACATTGTCGGGGAATCGGATGGCGTGCGAGACGCAATCGAGAAAATCGCCCAGTTGGAGCCCGATGTGGTTTTGCTCGATGTGCACATGCCCGATGGAGGTGGCTTAGCGATCGTCCAGCAGTGCATGGCAGCTGGTCAGCGAACGCGTTTTCTGTGTCTTTCCGTTTCCGATGCCGCAGAGGACGTCATCGCACTCATTCGCGCTGGCGCTCGCGGGTACGTGACGAAAACTATCGAATCCCGTGAGTTGGTCTCCGCCGTTTCCCGCGTGCACTCGGGCGATGCGGTTTTTTCGCCGAAGTTGGCTGGCTATGTCCTCGATGCATTTTCGACACCCACCCCGGTGCATTCGAACAGAACCCCAGCGGGGGCTGCGGAGCAGGTGGCGGCGTCGGAAATAGATGAAGAAAAACAGTTGATGCTCGATGAGCTAACGCGCCGAGAAAAAGAAGTGCTCCGCCTGCTCGCGCGGGGATACACGTACAAGGAAATGGCCGAGCGGTTGTTCATTTCCGTGAAGACCGTGGAAACGCACGTGTCGAATATTTTGCGCAAGACACAGCAGAGCAATCGGCATGCGTTAACGCGGTGGGTGGGGAACTGGTAGCGCCCGAGCGGGGCAGTTTTTAGAGCTCGACTGGGTAATCGCGCTGGTCGATCTTGGGGTCGATGCGCTTTTCCACGAAAATCCCGTGCCACACCATGAATGCCAGAACGGTCCACAGGCGGCGGGAGTGATCGGGGCCGGAACCGGAATTCATGGCCTCGCGGTGTTCGTCCAGCATCTGCAACACTTCCTGCTTGTTGTAGATGTGGTCCGTCTCGGATTCCACGATGGTGCCCTTTGCCCAGTCGTACAGTTCGTCGCCGGCCAGCCAGTGGCGGATAGGAACGGGGAAGCCCAATTTCTTGCGGTTGAGGACGTGAGCCGGAACTATGCGTTCCATTGCTTGGCGAAGCGCGTACTTGGTGGTGCCGTGTGAGATTTTGAGATCGTGGGGCAAAGTCTCTGCTGCTTCGAAAACGACCTTGTCCAAGAACGGCACGCGCAGCTCCAACGAGTTAGCCATGGTGATCTTGTCCGCCTTGACCAAAATATCGCCACGCATCCACGTAAAGAGGTCCAAGTGCTGCATCCGCGCTACTGGGTCCATGTCCTTGGACTTGGCGTAGATCGGCGCAGTGACTTCGCGGTGATCCCACTCTGGGCGCACCTCACGTAGAACCCGTTCGAGCTGGTGGTAGTTGAAGGAGCGAGCGTTACCGTAGTAACGCTCTTCCATGGGAGTGGTGCCACGTTGCAACAGCGACTTACCGCGCATGCCCTCAGGAAGCGCATCCCCCAGCTTGCCCAACACGCGGTTGATTGGGGATGGGATCTTCTCGAATGCAGCCAGGCTTAGCGGTTCCTTGTAGATGGTGTATCCACCGAAGAGCTCGTCAGCACCCTCGCCGGAAAGAACCACCTTGACGTGCTTGCGGGCTTCGGCAGCCACGAAGTACAGCGGAACCAGGGCCGGATCGGCAACGGGATCGTCCAAGTACCACATGATCTTCGGGATGGCATCGGCGAATTCTTCAGGTGAGACGACCTTGACGATATGTTCGGCGCCGATGGCTGCGGCGGATTCTGCGGCTACGTCGACTTCCGAGTAACCCTGGCGTTCGAAGCCCGTGGTGAACGTCAGGAGGTTTGGATTGTGGCGCTTGGCGAGGGCCGCTATGGCCGTGGAATCGATACCGCCGGACAGGAAGGATCCCACCGTCACATCAGCACGCATGTGCTTGGCAACGGAATCCTCTAGTGCTTCGGCGATCTTCTGGAAAACGGCTTCTTCGCTGCCGGTCGCGACTTTCTTGACGGGGAAGCGGGGCTCAAACCATCGAGTTTCGGCGAGCTTTCCGCCGGGGGTGACGGCGGCGTAGGAACCCGACTCCAGCCGACGAATACCCTTGTGCAGACTCTCTGGTTCCGGCACGTACTGCAAATCGGTGTAGTGTGCAATTGCTCGTATATCCAGATCCTCGTTCAAACCGATAGCCTCGGCCATGGAAAGGATGCACTTCTTTTCCGAGCTGAACACCGTGCCTGCTGGGGTGGTGGCGTAATACATCGGCTTAATGCCAAACTGATCCCGAGCCAGGAAGAGGTTCTGCTCTACCGTATCCCAGATCGCAAAGGCGAACATGCCACGCAGGTGATTGACGACATCCGCGCCCCAGTGGTGGTAGCCCACGACGATGGTTTCGCTGTCGCCTTCGGTATTAAAGGTATACCCCGCAGCTTGGAGCTCTTCTCGCAACTCAATGTAGTTGTAGATCTCGCCATTGAATGTCAGCGCGTACCGGTCGGTTTGGCCCTCCGGACCCCACTGCAAAGGCTGGTGCGAGTGGGCGATATCAATGATGGAAAGCCGGTTGAATCCGAACACGACCGTGTCGTCATGCCATGTGCCACTGTCATCCGGTCCCCGGTGATGCATACAGGGTAGGGCGGTGGCTACCGCGTCTACGTACTTTTCCGCAGCCGATTCGGCCGCAATCAAACCAAGCAATCCACACATGTGCCCTGACTTTACGCCGGGTAGGGGACTGTGGTCGACATCGGCACGCGACAACAGGCTTGCAGCTTACATAGCGAGAGCCTTATTGAGAGGCGTAAAGTCGAGAATTATGGCTAAGAATTTCGCAGAACAGCTAGTTCAAAACCTTGAAAAACAAGGTGTACAGAGAATTTTCGGGCTGGTTGGCGACAGCTTGAACCCGATCGTCGATGCAGTTCGTCGTTCCAACATTGAATGGATCCACGTCCGCAATGAAGAAGCCGCGGCGTTCGCAGCCGGGGCCGAATCCCTCGTCACCGGGAAGCTCGCAGTGTGTGCGGGCTCCTGTGGTCCGGGAAATACTCACCTCATCCAAGGCCTATACGATTCCCACCGCAATGGGGCCAAGGTGCTCGCCTTGGCATCGCACATCCCAAGCATGCAGATTGGCTCCAAATTCTTCCAAGAAACCCACCCGGAAGCAATCTTCCAGGAGTGCTCGGGCTACTGCGAAATGGTGAACTCCACCGAGCAGGGCACGCGCCTGATTCACAATGCCATTCAGTCAACAATGGCGGGCCACGGCGTGTCCGTCCTAGTTATCCCTGGCGATATCTCCTCCCAGAAGTGCGAGGAAGATAGGTTCCTCCGTTCCGAGATCGCCACCGGGCGCCCTACGGTTTACCCCGATTCCCGTGAAGCGGCGGCCCTGGCACAAGCCATCAATAAGGCAGAAACAGTGACGTTGTTCTGCGGTGCAGGCGCCAACGATGCCCGTGAACAAGTGTTGAAACTAGCCGAAAAGATCAAGTCTCCGGTCGGGCACGCTTTCGGTGGAAAGATGCACATCCAGTATGACAACCCATTTGACGTAGGTATGTCTGGATTGCTGGGATATGGCGCCGCCTGCGATGCTATGCACGACGCTGATTTGCTGATTCTGTTGGGTACGGACTTCCCCTACTCGGAGTTCCTACCCAGTGAGAACGTGGCCCAAGTGGATGTCGACGCGCGCGCAATTGGGCGTCGAACTACAGTAAAATACCCGGTCGTTGGTGACGTAGCCGCGACTATTGAGACGATCCTCGACCATGTAGAAGAGAAGACGGATCGGTCGTTCCTCGATAAGCAACTGCGTAACCATGCCAAGGCTTTGGAACACGTGGTGGGGGCTTACACCGACAAGGCAAAGAAGTCCTCCGGACCGATCCACCCCGAGTTTTTGGCGGATACCATCGACCGTCTAGCTGATGAGGATGCCGTGTTCACTATTGATACCGGCATGTGCAACGTGTGGGGTGCGCGTTACATCACGCCTAACGGCAAGCGCGAAGAAATTGGGTCCTTCCGCCACGGCACCATGGCCAACGCTCTGCCTCACGCCATCGGTGTGCAAGCAGCTGATCGAAACCGCCAAGTGATCACGTTTTCCGGTGACGGCGGACTGGGCATGCTCATGGGCGAATTGCTGACAGTCAAGCTTCACAACTTGCCGGTGAAGACGATTGTCTTCAATAACTCCTCGCTGGGCATGGTGAAGCTGGAGATGCTGGTGGAAGGACTGCCGGATTTCCAGACCGACCACGAGGCCGTCAACTTCCACGACATCGCCCAGGCCGCAGGCATCAAGGCCTACCGCATAGAGAAGAAGGAAGACGTCGAGCCCGTGTTGCGTGAGGCCCTCGCATACGACGGTCCGGTGTTGGTCGACGTGGTAACGGATCCAAACGCCCTGTCTCTGCCACCGGAGATCACATGGGAGATGATGATGGGATTCTCCAAGGCAGCTGCACGCACCGTTTTTGGTGGTGGAGTAGGTCGAATGGTGGATCTGGCGCGGTCCAATCTTCGCAATATCGGGGCCGCGGGACAGATCGAAGCTAATAAGTTCTAACCCTTGCTTGGGTGAGTACACCCGAATAGGTAAATGTGACCCGCCAGATAGTGGCTTTAATGAGTATATGGTCTAAGGTCATTGTTTGAAGCAGTCTCCTGCCTCGTGGCTCAGAATCGTTTACTGCAGGCGATTGAGCAGGTAAAACCTAGAATCTTAGTGTGTGCCGCGGTGCGAAGTAGGGGACGAAGTGACGTGTGATTGAGGAAGGCAAACTCGCGTGGAACAGCGAAAAGTACACGGTTTGACTCGCCGTATCGGTTTGGCTGGATTGCTCGGTGGCGCTGGCCTGTTGCTCACGGGCTGCAACGTTGCACCCCCGGACAACGGATTTTTCCGTGCCCTGCGTATGGGCTGGCCAACTGGTGTAACTCCAGAAGCCAAGGAAATGGGCAACTTCTGGGTGTGGGTCTGGGTGACCGCATGGATCGTCGGCATCATCATGTGGGTGCTGATGTTCTACGTGCTGGGTCGTTACAACGATAAGGCCCGCAGTAAGCGCGGTGATAATGAAGAATTCCCACGCCAGACCGCCTACAACGTTCCTCTGGAACTTGTGCTGACCACGCTGCCTGTCCTTATCGTCATGGGCCTGTTCTTCTTCAATGTGCAGACCCAGGATGTGGCGACCGCACTGAACAAGAACCCGAAGGTGACCGTGGACGTCACCGCCTACCAGTGGAACTGGAAGTTCGGTTACGCCGAGGTTGACGGTGAGCTGACCAAGGACGGCCAGAAGTACATCGGTAAGGACGACGAAGCCCAGAAGCGTGCGGAGTTCTCCCGCTACGAGGGTGCGGAGCCTAACGGTGACGAGCACTACCCAACCGGCCCCATCCACGGCAAGTCCAAGGATGACTACAGCTACCTGAACTTCAACAAGATCGAGACCGTGGGTACTACCGATGAGGTTCCAGTTCTGGTTCTCCCATCTCGTACCCCAATCGAGTTCCGTTTGGCTTCGGCTGACGTTTCTCACGCATTCTGGGTTCCGGAGTTCCTGTTCAAGCGCGATGCTTACAACCACCCAGAGCAGAACCAGTCTGAGCGTCGTTTCCAGATTAAGGAAATCAGCGAGGATGGCGCATACGTAGGCCGCTGTGCCGAGATGTGTGGTACCTACCACGCAATGATGAACTTTGAGGTTCGCGTTGTGTCCCCTGAGAAGTTCAGTCAGTACCTCGAGTACCGCAAGAGCAACCCGAAGGCACCGAACTCTGAGGCTCTGAAGTCCATCGGTGAAGAGGGCTACTCCGTCTCCACCCACCCATTTGTCTCTGACCGCACCGGTACCCGTAGCGTGACGGACAACAACTACGTCGACCGCAACCAGGGCTAAGCCTCACAGCTCAAGGTAGAAAGAGAGACTTAAAATGACTTCAGGCGCAAAGCTCTTCTACGGCATTGCAATGTTTTTCGCCGCAATGGATGTGTTCTACATCCTCGCCACGATCTACTTGAAGGACTCGGCTAGCTTGATCGGTCTGGAGTGGGCGGGTGCCACCGGGTTGACGATGGCTTTCCTGCTGGCACTGATGCTGGCGGCCTACCTGCACCTCACCGATAACAAGACCGATATCGGCCCTGCGGACTGGGAAGAGGCAGAGATCGAGGATGGTGCTGGCGTACTGGGCTTCTTCTCCGCTAGCTCGATCTGGCCATTCGCTATGACCGTTGCTATCGTCCTGATGGCTTACGGCATTGCCTTCTGGCACTTCTGGTTAATTGCCTTCGGTGCGGTTGTACTGATCTGGGCCGGCACCATGTTGAACCTGCAGTACGGTCTACCTCCAGAGAAGCACTAGTCCGTAAGGAATAGCTTCCTAGACTCTGTCACTGAGGGGGCTTGAGCGGGGACCTACTTGCTAGGCCCTGCACATTAACCCCAAAGGCAGCGGAGCCACACTTCTTTTTCACGCGGGGAGTGTGGCTCCGTTTTGTGTTCTCCGCGTTGTTTCCGCGTTGTCCCCCGTGCATTCGAAAACGCCCCGTCAATTGACGGGGCGTTAGCCGTTCAGCTTGCCAGTACCAAAGGCCCTGGTCCGGTACAGACTCGAGCTGTTAATTTATCGAGCGACCAAGTACCGCTTCCAAGGTGTTACGAGCCGCACCGGATTCAAGCGCGCGCCGTGCAACCTCGATCTGCTCGCGCATAACTTCGCGAACTGCGTCATTCACGGTGTAACCGTTATCTGGGGTGATTCGATCTGTCCACCCGCGCACCGCGGTTAGTGCACCAGCGGCGTTGATCAAGACAGCATCCTTGATCGCGCCTTCTAATTTGCCGTTCATGAGGTCGACGGCTACCTGCGCGTTGTAGGCTGCGTCACCTCCGGTTAAAGCTCCTTCTTCGTGGTAGCTCAAGCCCAGGGCGGCAGGGTTGATGGTGGCCTCGCTCGTCAGACCTGTTTCGTCTACGGTCACTACTTCGGTGGGGGCGCACACGGAGATTTCGTCCATGCCGTCCATACCGCGTACCACGAGTACTCGGGCCCCTTGGTGAGCAAAAGCGCCGCCCATGATGGGCATCATGTCACGGAATGCGCACCCGATAAGGCCGTACCTAGGGCTGGCGGGGTTGGTCATAGGGCCTAAAAGGTTGAACATGGTTGGCACCGCTAGCTCGCTACGCACGGGCGCGGCGAACCGCATCGCCGGGTGGTAGGTCTTGGAGTACATAAACGCGAAGTTTGTCTTCGCGGCGTCTTCACGGATACCTTCGGGATCGCGCTCGATATCCATCCCCAGTGCCTCCAGCATGTCCGCACCGCCACACTTGGAACTAGCTGCGCGATTGCCGTGCTTGACTACTGGAACACCGCTAGCGGCAATGACGATGGCCGCCATCGTCGAAATGTTGACAGTGTGGTGGCCATCACCGCCGGTGCCCACGATGTCTACGCGGTCGGGCTGATCACTAAAGTCAACTTTGGCCGCAAAACTGCGCATCGTTTCGGCGGCCGCGGCTAGTTCAGCTGCGCTTAGTCCCTTGACCCTTAGGCCGAAACTAAAGGCCGCGATGACTGCAGGGCCTGCGTTGCCATCCATGATCTCCCGCATTGCCCAGGACACTTGGGATTCACTGAGTTCCTCCCGCCGTCCCAGCCGATCGAGCACGCCTGGCCATGTGAAATAGGAATCGGGGAGTTGTTCCTTATTGAGGGCTTTCGTGATGGGGTCTGTTGAGTGGGAAGATGCGCTCACAGAAGCCACCATCCTTTCTTTCTGCTCGATGGGTTCGTGTGTTGGCTGTCGCAAGCGGCAGCACGCAACGTAGCGCATCTCTCAGCTTAGGTCACCGGTTTTGTTACGACGCCCCAAGTCCCCAGTTATCTTGTTACCCAGCGGGGGAAAGGGCCCAGCAGATAGACGGCGCGAGTGGGGGCGTGGGGCGTCGGAATGGAGTGAGCCATACCGTGGAAACGGGGGTACCGTTGGCCACAAGTACCCCCGGAACGGAACAATTGGGCAAAAGTGCTTGACAAGTTCGGCGCGTGACCTCCCCTTTTAGGGTTCGTCGTATGAAGCGGGGCAAAAGTTCCCAATAGCCCTAAACGGGGGAGACTCACAGGTTAGTCCAATGTTTTACCTGCGTTTTTCCAGAATCTAGTTTGAATCGGTGGGTTGTGAATCGACTATCCGTTTCAAACAGTCCATACTGTTAGGCGTGACGAGCGCAGTTGAAAACCCAGGTATGGCAGCACCACAGCGTGTTGCGACACTGAACCGGCCAAATATGGTCAGTGTCGGCACGATTGTGTTCCTGTCTCAAGAATTGATGTTTTTTGCTGGCCTGTTCGCGATGTACTTCGTGTCCAAGGCCAACTCCGGAGGCGAATGGCCTTCTCACCCGACTGAACTGAATGTGCCTTTTGCGGCCACGATCACCATCATCCTGGTGTCGTCTTCGTTCACGGCACAGTGGGGTGTCTTCGCAGCAGAGCGCGGTGACGTGTTCGCGTTGCGCCGGTGGTACGCACTTTCGGCCCTTCTCGGAACGATCTTCCTGATCGGTCAGGGCTACGAGTACTTCCACCTCGTGCAACACGGTACGACAATTCCGGGCTCGGTTTACGGTTCGGTGTTCTTTATCACCACCGGCTTCCACGGTGCACACGTTTTGGCCGGTGTGCTTGCATTCGTGGTCGTGCTGTTGAGGACGTTCAAATCCAAGTTCACTCCCGCCCAGGCTACGGCGGCCGTAGTGGTTTCTTACTACTGGCACTTCGTGGATGTGGTCTGGATCGGACTTTGGATCACCATTTACTTCATTCAGTAGGCCGTAACGGCCGGCTACGGTATCCGACCGGCCTACAGCCATCAAATTTCCATTGACGAACACTTAAGGGAACAAGATGGATAACAAATCCACTAACGCAGGCGCCGCAACCGGTGCTCGCGGATCGAAGACAGCAGCGCAGATGCGCCGGCGTCGCAAGATCCGTAAGAGCTTCGCGGGCGCGCTGGCGCTGGTCTTGGCGTTGACCGGCGCGGGCTTCATCGCTAACGCTTTGACCCCAGATCCGCAGACCGCAGTGGCTGACCAAGACCAGGTCGCCATGGTGCAAGAAGGTAAGCAGATCTACGAAACCGCATGTATCACCTGCCACGGCACGAACTTGCAGGGAGTAAAGGACCGCGGTCCTTCCCTCATCGGTGTTGGTGAAGGTGCTGTGTACTTCCAGGTTCACAGTGGTCGCATGCCAATGCTGCGTAACGAGGCACAGGCTTCTCGTAAGCCACCCCGTTACTCCGAGTCCCAGGCTCTGGCTCTGGCCGCATACGTTCACGCAAGTGGCGGTGGCCCAGAAATCGTCCGCGATAAGGATGGATCCATCGCGATGGATTCCTTGCGCGGTAAGAACAACGACGGTGGCCAGATCGATCCTGCGGACGTAGCCCGCGGTTCTGACCTGTTCCGCCTGAACTGTGCATCCTGCCACAACTTCACCGGCCGAGGTGGTGCGCTGTCCGGCGGTAAGTACGCCCCAGTTTTGGATCCTGCGAATGAGCAGGAGATCTACCAGGCTATGTTGACTGGTCCTCAAAACATGCCGAAGTTCTCTGATCGTCAGCTGACTGCTGACGAGAAGAAGGACATCATCGCCTACATCAAGTCCGCTAAGGAAACTCCTGAGCATGGTGGCTTCGGTCTCGGCGGTATCGGTCCGGTTACCGAAGGCATGCTGATGTGGTTTGTAGGCATCATCGTCATGATTGCCTTCGCGATGTGGATTGGATCCCGCCAATGAGTGAAATCAAGCGAAATTACACCCGGGAAGAACTCGACCGGATGAGCGACGATGAGCTCGCTCGTCTGGGTACCGAGCTCGATGACGTTACGGTTGCATACCGTAAGGAACGCTTCCCACTGACTAACGATCCTGCGGAGAAGCGCGCTTCCCGCCGGGTAGGTACCTTGTTCGCCCTGTCCGTTATTTTCGGCCTCGCGTTCATCGCTGTGTACCTGTTCTGGCCATGGGAGTACAAGCACCTCGGTGAGGACGGCCTGTGGTTCCACACGCTGTACACCCCACTGTTGGGCATCACCTCCGGTCTGTCGATCATCTGCCTTGGTGCCGGTGCTATTGCGTACACCAAGAACTTTGTTCCCGAGGAGATCTCGGTTCAGACCCGCCACGATGGTCCTTCCGACGAGGTAAATAGCCGTACACTGGTTGCTCTGCTGAACGATTCTTGGAAGACCTCCACCCTGGGACGTCGTCCAGTTATCCAGGGCCTCGCCGGCGCCGGTGCTGTATTGGCCGGTCTTGCCGTAGTGCTGCCAATGGGCGGCATCGTCAAAAACCCATGGAAGGCTAAAGCCATGGGTATTCAGGGTGACGGCACCCTATGGACGACCGGCTGGACCCTGACCGAGAAGGGCGAGAAAGTCTACCTCGGTCGCGACACCGGTGCTATCGCCGAGGAGCACGACGGGCACTACACCACGCAGGGCGTTTCCCGTCTGGTGCGTATCCGCCCAGAGGACCTAGATGCTGGTTCCATGGAGACCGTGTTCCCAATGACCGAAGAAATGGTCAACGATGGCAACAAGTTCGATGCAAAGCGTGACGTTTATGAAGAGCACATGCACTCCATCCACGGCCCACGCAACGCTGTCATGCTGATTCGTCTTCGCCACCGCGATGCTCTGAAGGCCATCCCTCGTGAGGGCCAAGAGGACTTCCACTACGGCGACTACTACGCATACTCCAAGATTTGTACGCACATTGGCTGCCCTACTTCCCTGTACGAGCAGCAGACCAACCGCATCCTCTGCCCATGCCACCAGTCTCAGTTCGACGCACTGCGTCACGGCAAGCCAGTCTTCGGCCCGGCTGCCCGCGCACTGCCAGAGCTGCCGATCTCCGTGGATGAAGAGGGTTACATGATCGCCAAGGGTAACTTCATCGAGCCCGTTGGCCCGGCATTCTGGGAGCGTCGTTCATGAGTAAGACCAAAACCAGCCGCGCAGGGATGGCGGCTAAGAACATCGACGAGCGTTACCACCCCGCAGGTATGCTCCGCCCACAGATCAACAAGGTCTTCCCGACCCACTGGTCATTCATGCTGGGTGAGATCGCGCTGTACGCGTTCGTCATCCTCATCCTCTCGGGTGTTTATCTCACCCTCTTCTTCGACCCCTCCATGTCGAAGGTCATCTACGACGGCGCTTACGCACCTCTCAATGGTGTGGAGATGTCCGCCGCTTACCAGACCGCCCTCAACCTTTCCTTTGAGGTCCGCGGCGGTCTATTTATCCGCCAGGTCCACCACTGGGCAGCTTTGCTGTTCGCGGTAGCGATCATGGTGCACATGTTCCGTATCTTCTTCACCGGTGCGTTCCGCAAGCCACGCGAAGCGAACTGGGTTATCGGCTGTGTCCTGTTGCTGCTCTCCGTAGCTGAGGGCTTCATGGGTTACTCTTTGCCAGACGACCTGCTGTCCGGTGTTGGTCTGCGAATTATGTCCGCCATCATCGTGTCGCTGCCAATTGTTGGTACGTGGTTGCACTGGATCATGTTCGCTGGCGACTTCCCAGGCGAGATCATCATCCCTCGTCTGTATATCGCTCACGTACTGATCATTCCGGGTATTCTGCTGGCTCTGATCGCTGCCCACCTGGCTTTGGTGTGGTACCAGAAGCACACCCAGTTCCCTGGACCAGGACGCACCGAAAACAACGTTGTCGGCGTTCGTATTCTCCCAGTCTTCGGACTCAAGGCTGCTTCCTTCGGAATCATCACCGCTGGTGTTATTGCCTTTATGGCTGGTGCCTTCCAGATCAATGCGATCTGGAACCTGGGGCCATACAACCCATCTCAGGTGTCCGCTGGTTCCCAGCCAGATATCTACATGCTCTGGACGGACGGCGCGGCTCGTGTCATGCCAGCGTGGGAGCTGTACCTCGGTAACTACACCATCCCAGCCGTCTTCTGGGTTGCTCTGTTGCTGGGCATCTTGGTTGCGTTGCTGTTCACCTACCCATGGATTGAACAGAAGCTGACCGGCGATACCGCTCACCACAACTTGCTGCAGCGTCCCCGTGACGTTCCAGTCCGCACCGGTCTGGGCGTAATGGCAATTGTCTTCTACGTCATCTTGACCATCTCGGGCGGTAACGACCTGGTTGCATACCACTTCGATATCTCCCTGAACGCTATGACTTGGCTGGGTCGTATCGGCTTGGTTCTCGCACCGCCGATCGCTTACTTCGTCACCTACCGTCTGTGCATTGCTCTGCAGCGCTCTGACCGTGACGTTCTGGAGCACGGTATCGAGACCGGCACTATTCGCCAGCTGCCTTCCGGTGGGTTCATTGAGGTTCACCAGCCGCTGGGCCCGGTCGACGAGCACGGTCACCCAATTCCACTGGAGTACCAGGGCGCATACGTTCCTCACCAGATGAATGAACTGGGCGCAGCTGGCCTCCCAGGTCGCGGCTCGTGGTTCAGTCCAGATTCTCAGGACATCGCGGATCGGGCTGCCGAGGTCGAGCACCGCAATCACGTCGAGCAAAAGGAAATGTTCGAGCGTCTGCAGGATGCCAATCGCCGTTCGATCGAGAACGACGAGCACTAGTCAAACTTGGGGAGGACCGAGCTCGCCAGAGCTGTTCTTCTCCCGGCTGCCTCACCGGACTCGCTCAGCGGGGACTTGGTGACCTGGCCAGCACGCAACACAGCGTGCACTGCGCTTCATAGAAAAGGGGCGGGGTGAAGATTCGTTCTTCGCCCCGCCCCTTTTTCGCTGGAAACCTTTGTTACGCCCTGGTTAGGTTGTCATTCACCCCCGGCTATGTACGCTCTTCCCCATATGTGTAGATGCGCTTCGCGGTCTGTTGCTGATGCCGAGGTGTAGGTGCTGCCTTTACGTTTTAACAGTGGCTATTTGTTCACTTTCTTCAGCTTCACACTGCCACGCGTCACCGCGATCCGGTGTGCCTATTCACCTCTTGGCGCCGGCATCTTTGGCGCGTGCTCCGTTTTCCCCGTTGCGATATCGGAAAGCCCTCGCAAGACGTCGAAGGTTGCCCAGACGTCAACCTCGGCGCGATGGCGGGGACGGTGAGGCGTCGAGAAATAGGCGGCAACGTTGTCTAGCCGGTACCGACCCACGGCTTGGCGCGGAATGAGGGCGCGGGAAAGCTCTGCGGTACACAGGAGGGGAGGGGTGTACGGGGACCACCAGGCCGCGGGCAAAGCGGTGTCAGCATCTACGGCTAGATGGTGGCGGATCAACTCGTGTTGTAAGAAGCTGTAATCGAAAGCCACGTTGTGGCCCACGAGAATCGGGGGACGGGATGCGGACGTTCGGGCATTGCTCTTTTCGCTTTCCCTGGTGCGGGGTTGTTCGCTCCTTTTAGTACCGGGCTGCTCTCCGGTCGGGGTTGCAGTCCGCTCGGTCAATGATTGTGCCCCTACGTCGTCAACTGGCGCCATTGCAGCTACCTCTGTGTGCGCACCCCCACGGGGCGCCAGCGTTTCCATGATTTCTGTTGCCACGTCGCTGAAGGTAGGGCAGTCGGCCACGTGGGCGTTGGTAATACCGGTCAAGTCCGTAATAAATTCGGATATGTGGACCTCAGGATTGAGCAACCAGCGCCGCGTGCTAATCGGTTGACCACCTTCCACAACGAGTACAGCTACCTCAATGATGCGGTGGTCCTTGGGTTCCAAGCCAGTGGTCTCCACATCGACGATCACACAGGAATCAAGCGCTTGGACCATGCGTGGGATATAGGCCTGGGAGTTCATTCTTCTAAGTGTAGAGGCTTGCGCGCGAGGGTCATTTTGCGCCTGCAGTCCGCAATGTGACGTAAATCACATTGGATAAGCGCAGGCTTAGAGGGGCTACTGTGAGGGCTGGGCTCTGTCGCTATAGGTTCGACCAAATGTGCATGTCAATCGGTTTATAACGGTTCGGTAACTTACTGAGTATCCCTCATGTTCTCTCGGTCACGTTTCGATAACAATCGCTGTGGGGCAACGAATGACTGACAAATTTGCGTGTTCGTTGGACACGAACCGCAATCATTTCGTAATCTTTTCGAGACCTTAAAACCAAGCGGTCACACGGACCGCTGAACATACCGCGATGGTGACCTTCGCCATCGGATGAAAGCAACACGGCTTTCTGACAACGGATCGAAAGGCATTTACCCCAATGGGCAAGCACAACCTGAAGAAGAACACCACCGTCCGCAGCTCCGCCGTCGTGGCCGCTGTGGGTGTAGGCGCCGCTGTTCTTTCCCCGGCCGCAGCTTCTGCCGCAACGGTAACCCACAAGCCCTCCGGCGTTACTTTCAATGTTCCCGACAACGCTATGCCAACCATCAAGCCTTACATGAAGCAGGCTGGCTTGGTTGAGGCACAGCAGGCACTCGCAAAGTCTCAGGCCAAGGTTCCTTCTGCGGCTAAGGTAGCCAAGAAGGCTGCTCCAAAGAAGTCCACCAACGTCGGCCACCAGATTGCGGCCATCGCTAAGAGCAAAATCGGTTCTCCTTATTCTTGGGGCGCTGCAGGCCCGAACGCCTTCGACTGCTCCGGACTGACCAGCTGGGCTTACAAGCAGGTTGGTAAGCAGATTCCTCGCACCTCTGATGCCCAGGCGAATACCGGCCGACCAGTTTCCCTGAAGAACCTCCAACCTGGCGACATTGTGTCCTACTACTCCGGTGCATCCCATGTTGCCATCTACATTGGCAACGGCAAGGTCGTTCAGGCCCTGAACTCTGGCTCCCCAGTTCAGATCAATGATCTGCACATGATGCCCGTCTACAACGCTGTGCGCTTCTAAACTACCGCGCTAGGCAACCTGCCCGTCGCATCCCATATTGCCTGGGGTGCGGCTTTTTAATTTTTGACGCCCCTCGCTTATTAGTGGCTCGTGTTTCGACATTGTCTCAAAACGGTAACTATGGCAAGATGACAATGTTGTAACCGTAGCGGGATGGCCATCGTGAAACTCCGAAGAACTCCCGTCGCGGAACCGAAGTGTGACAAGCGACTAGGTGCCACTATGCAACGTAGAAAACTCCCAGCAGCGCCTGTGAAACCCGTGATTTCTGGGCACTCGTGTAGTGTTGTGCCGGTTTAGCTCACCACACTTCCCACTGAAGACCTCCCAAGGAATGCAAAGACAGTGAATACTTTCCTCAAACGTGGTACCCGCAATGGCGGAGTAGTTTCGGCAGCTGCGGCGGCTACTCTCGCCATTGCGGTGAGCGCCGGCATGATTACCGTTCATCAGGGTATCGCCACTGCTGACCCCTCTCGGACGGTGCAGCGCGGAACAGCTGGCCCAGAGAAAAACGATGTGGCGGATGCCAAGCGTCTCGAAGATGCGCAGCTTCGCGCGCTGCTCAATGCCCCGATTCCACAAGACGTGGATGGGCTGTTGAGCCATCTGGGCAAGATTTCGCGTTTGGCTTCCAAGACCTCGGACGATGTTGAGCAGACCAAGCTGGACCTTGCCAAAGCTGGTCAGGAACTAGCTCGTGCAAAGAAGCAGAGCGCAAGCGCCGACAGAAAGGCCGCGGAGATTCGCAAACTCTACGATGCTAGCCGGAGCGATGTCACCCGCGTGTCTCAGGCCAAGTATCGCGGCGCCAGTGTGGACCGGATCACGGCGATGGCCGGCGCAACTGGACCACAAGCTGCGCTAGAGCGAACCACGTATATCAACGCGTTGTCTGCCGATACTCGTAGCAAGTTGGATTCGCTGGATCGCTATGCTCGCGAAGTTGCTGGGGCTCAATCAGAGGCAAACCGCGCGAAGGCCACCGGTGAGTTCCAACTGCGGACGCTGGGGGAGAAGAAGACTAAGTTGGAAGGCCGTTCTCGGCAGCTAGATGCCCTCAAGGCCAAGGTCAAGGATGCTGTCGATGGATTGAGCCCCGCTGATCGTCGTCGCTGGGTGGATCGCAACGGCCCGATTGACGTGGACGTCAACGAATTCCTCCGCACCAAGTTGCCCAGCACGGGAGACGCTTCGGTTACCAAGAACGCCAAGGGCGTTGTTGCTGCAGCTTTGGCTAAGATCGGTTCCCCTTACGGCTGGGGTTCAGCCGGTCCTACCGAATTCGATTGCTCGGGCCTGATGTACTGGGCTTACCAGCAGCAGGGCAAGACCATTCCGCGTACCTCGCAGGCACAGTTGGCCGGCGGTCAGTCGGTTTCTCCTGACGCGCTGCAGCCCGGTGACATCGTGGCTTACTACCCAGGTGCGACCCACGTGGGAATGTACATCGGCGATGGCAAGATCGTGCACGCTTCGGACTACGGCATTCCAGTTCAGGTTGTGCCGGTGGATTCCATGCCGATTGTGGGTGCTTCCCGCTACTAAGCCAGCTGGGTGCCCACAGCAGTACCGTGGTGCGCTAGCGTTGATCCCATCATGGCAATAAAACATCCGCGGATTTTGCTGGTCACCAACGACTTCCCACCCACCGTCGGTGGTATTCAGAGCTACCTGCGCGACTACGCAGCCACGCTCGACCCCGCGCGGTTGGTGGTGTTTGCATCTACACAAGACCAGGACAGGGCTGCCCAGTTCGATAGCAACGTGCCATACACGGTCGTGCGTTGGCCCCGGAAAGTGATGTTGCCAACTCCGGCAACTGTCCGCCGAATGCAGCAACTCATCCGGGAACACGATATTCACACTGTCTGGTTTGGTGCCGCGGCCCCTTTGGCGCTGATGGCCGCAGCCGCGCGTGCAGCGGGCGCCACGCGCGTCGTGGCCTCCACACATGGTCACGAGGTGGGCTGGTCCATGTTCCCGGGAACCCGCCAGGCCCTCGGGGTGATTGGGCGGGACGTAGATGTTCTAACGTATGTCTCCCGCTATGCCCGCAACCGTCTGGCCGCCGCATTCGGCCCCGCGGCAGCCTGGGAGCCCATGCCGGGTGGAGTTAACGCGGATATCTTCACGCCCCAACCGCAACAGCGTGCGGAACTACGTGCGCGTTATGGCCTCACGCACAAAAAGGTGATCGTTGCGGTATCGCGCATCGTGGCGCGTAAGGGGCAAGACACGCTGGTCCACGCCATGCCGCAGATTCTGCGCTCAGTCCCGGACGCCCACCTGCTAATCGTGGGGCCGGGCAACGCAGACCGCTTGCGCCGGAGGGTTGAACAACTGGGGATCAGCACAGCCGTAACTATTACTGGAGCGGTCGATTATTCTGAACTCGCGGGCCACTACTGTGCTGGCGATGTGTTTGCACTTCCTGTCCGCACCCAGCTGGGAGGGCTCAGTGTGGAGGGGCTCGGCATAGTTTTCCTCGAAGCCCAGGCGTGCGGGGTGCCCACCGTGGCTGGCGATGGCGGTGGGGCGCCAGAAACCGTTGTGGATGGACACACCGGGGTGGTGGTTAACGGGCGCGATCACTTTGCCGTCGCCACTTCTTTGTCTTCTTTGCTACTCGACGCCCCGCTGCGCGCGGCACTCGCCGCCAACGGAAAGGAACACGTCAACCGGGAATGGAGCTGGGAGCGCTTGGCGACCCAATGCCGGTTCGTGATGAGCGGGCATGGAAGTCAGCCGCCGAATCCCCTGCGTTAAAAACACCTTGGCTTGCGCGTCCGGAAGGGCATTGCAAGGGTCGGGAGGGAGTGTGTCCGGAAGGGCATTGCAAGAGTTGGGAGGGAGTGTGTCCGGAAGGGCATTGCAAGAGTTGGGAGGGGCGCGCCCCGAGATGAAGCGGCGTTCAGACGCGAAGGCCGCCCAAACAAACGCGCCAAGGTTATTACAGAACTACCAAGATCAGCACCTGACACAAGATGATCTTTCCGATCATTGTCAGCGGGTATACGGTGGTGTAGCCACGGTTGGCCAAGTCGGTCCGAGATTGTTCCTCTAGGTAACTCAGCACCGCCGGGTTGGTGGATACCGCAGCTGCCATGCCCATGGCTTCGTCCCATTTCATTTTGAGTACCAGCACGCCTAGGAAACCGCAGCTCACCGCCGACAACAACGTGATACCAAAGCCAAACACGATGTAGGTCAAGGACGATGGATCACCGATTGCATGACGGAAACCGGGCCCAGCTACGGTGCCTACTCCCGCGAGGAAGAGCGCCAATCCCAAACCCGTGAGCACACGGTTAGCGTGGAACGGCATCTGCCACTGAATCTTCCCCGTATGCCCCATTGCGCCCAATACCAAGCCAGCGATGATGGGACCGCCACCGAAACCCAATGACAAGTGCGTGCCGCCGGGCAGTGGTATGGGAATGGTTCCTGCCAACAAACCGAGTGAAAGGCCGATCATGTACGGCAATAGGTTCACATTGGCCAGAGATGTTTCCGAATCTCCTAAAAATTTGCGTAACTTCGGGAAATTCTGTTTGGGCGCAATTACACGCAAGCTATCGGAAAGCTCCAAAATCGTACTGCCTGTGGCTACATATTCACGGTCACCCCTGCGGATACGCGCGATGAGGAATCCATGGTGCAAAGGATTAATGTCTTTGATGGTGCGCCCCGCGAGGGCGGGGTTGGACACGATGACACGGCCATAGGTCAGGTCATTCGTCTCCAACTCCATGCGCACTCGTTGTCCAAGCGCCGCCGTAGCCTTTTCCAATTCCGGAAGCGTGCCGTTGATGACCATGCGCATACCGGGCGTGACGGGCGCCTCGGGGTGCGCCAACTGTTCGGTTGCCCCCGGAGCGGAGGCAATGAAACGGGTTACCACGATGTTGGCTTTGGTCAATTCCGGAATCTGCTGCAACGTCGCGTGTGGTAATTCGCGTGTCGCGGGGGAAGTGCTGGCAATGACGTCGGTGGTTTCCGCTGTGAGCAGCTGTGCGAGGGCTTGTTCGGTCACCTCTACAACTCGCCACTCTAGATGCGACTGGATAATTCCCTCATCCCGAGCATCTTGAATATGGTCCACATGTAGCAGCTTTGCGCCAATGGCAGCCACCATAATGGCACCGAGTACACCGCCGGGGTAGGCCAGGGAATACCCGACCACGGGGGTTGAGGCGAGTTCTGGGTGACCATTTTTTAACACCTCCACGATGGCCGCCATGCCGGGCGTGGTTGTGAGACTGCCGGCAAACGTTCCTGCGGCCGTCGTGGCGTCGAAATGAAAGAAGCGAATGATGAAACCCGCTAACCCCGTCAGTACAATCAAGACCCCCGCGACCACCACGTTGGACTTCCAACCCCGGGTAGGGAAGGTCGCAAAGAACTCGCGGCCCGCGGAAAGGCCGATGGAGTAGACGAATAGGGCCAAACCAAATTGATACAGCAGAGGAGGGAAGGTGATCTCCGGGTTGAGGGCGGAAACGCCAATGGCAACGAACAGGATGGCAGCCGCGCCAAGGGAGATTCCCGCGATCTTCACTCTTCCGACTGCGTACCCGCACGCCAAAACCAAGACGAGCGCAACCAGCGGGTAATCGGCGAGAAAACTAAGCACGATCTAAACAGTGCCATATTTAAGGTATTTCTGCCGATGGTAAGGGTTTTTAGGCGAACGAAGAATGACGATTTTCGGCATGTGCACCAGGGGGACTACCCTAGGGAGCGCTTGTAAAACCTCTTTCCCGTGGCAGACGTCATGTGCAGCACCGGGATAGGAGGCTAGGACATAATAGGACTGTATGCAGCGGCGGCGCGGACACACGGGGTGAAAACCCCAGACGAAGGCGAACGATCGCGCAACACCACATACCCGGAGCACGTCTACGGGGATGGGAAAGGGCAACACGAGCGTGGCGGAAGAGTTTCTAACGATTGGTGTGGACATCGGGGGCACTAATTTCCGAGCAGCCGTGGTCGACAAGGATGGGACCACGTTGGCCGTGGAACAACTGCCCACGCCCTCGAACGTAGAAGATCTAGAGACCGCGTTGGAAAAAGTGGTTCGCCACCTCTGCGAGAAATACTCCACCCCGCAGCGCCCCATTATCGCGGTGGGGTTGGCCATTGCAGGTTTTGTGGATGAAACCCGTACGCGCGTGCGTTTCGCTCCCCATCTGCCTTGGCGCAATACTGAATTAGTCCACCGCCTGCGCCGTCGGTTGGAATTACCAGTGATTATCGAACACGATGCAAATTCCGCCGCGTGGGGAGAGTACTTCCAAGGCGCTGCCCAGGGGGCGGGTACCTGGGTTTTGTTTGCCCTGGGTACCGGCATCGGGGCGGCCGTTATGCACGAAGGCACAATTTACCGCGGTGCCTTTGGTACCGCGCCGGAATTCGGGCACCTTACGGTCATGCCCGGTGGTAGGGCATGCCCGTGTGGCAAGATGGGCTGCCTAGAGCGGTATTGTTCCGGCTCTGCACTTCCCCTCACGGCACAAGACCTCATCGCAACTGGGCGTTGCGCGGAATCCAAGCTGGCGAAGACCTATGCCAACCACCCGGAGGAAATCACGGGTAGAGCTGTGGTGCGCCTCGCCCGAGAGGGCGACAGCTTGGCTCAACAGGTCATCGAGGACATGGCCACCTGGTTGGGCAGGGGATTGGCGCTGGTTCAAGACGTATTCGACCCCTCACTGATCGTGGTGGGTGGCGGAGTTTCCAGGGACGCAGACTTGTTCCTCACTACCGCGCAGACGGTTATGGCCCGAAGCATCGTTGGTGCCGGCCACCGGCAGGTTGCGCGTGTGGTTCCTGCTCAATTGGGCGGTGATGCCGGTATGATCGGCGTAGCATTGCTGGCTCGGCGCGAAGTGGGCACGGCGTCGGCTTAGAACCAAAACGGTAGTTGGGTGGCCCGTGGCGTAGATACAACACCGCCCCAGAAACACATAACCGCAAACGAAGTAGGAAAGAACCATGCGCAACCGGACCTATTGGTGGCTCAAACACGTATTCATTGGACCACTCCTCTGGGTTTATAACCGCCCCTACACACGTGGGCTGGATAAAATTCCGAAGGAAGGTCCGGTCATCTTGGCATCCAACCACTTGGCTGTCATGGATAGTTTTTACCTACCTTTGGTTGTGCACCGACAAATCGTGTTTTTGGCGAAAAAGGAATACTTCACCGCGCCAGGGGTCGTCGGCGCCATTCAGAGGTGGTTTTTCACCTCCACCAACCAGGTACCAATCGACCGTGGAGATAAGGACAGTCAGACGGCAGCCCTGGATACCGCCCTGGAGGTACTGGGCAAGGGCGATGTTATCGGTATGTACCCGGAGGGGACCCGCTCCCCGGACGGACGGCTGTACCGCGGGAAAACTGGATTGGCGCGCGTGGCTTTGGAAGCAAATGCGCCTGTGTATCCAGTAGTGATGGTCAACACCGAGAAGATTAATCCAATCGGTTCGTGGATCCCTCGCCCCTATCGTTGCGGGGTTTACATTGGTGATGAGATCAACCCTGATAATTTCCGGGACCGTGGGGATAGCTACGAACAGGCCCGTGCGATGACCGATGCGATCATGGACTCGCTTGCAAAAATGTCAGGTCAAGAACGCGTTGAAGGTTTTTACGCAGCGGACGTGAAGAAGTCCCTCGAAGCAGGGCGGGGATACCCCAAGGGTTCGGAACCCAGGAGGGATTAGCATTCACTAGGGCTGGCCTGTCCCCGCCTAGGGAGAGGCCAGCCCGGCCACGCCATTACTCCCAGCCCGTTGGGCCCCAGCCCCGCCGTTTGTGCGCGTTGGGGCGTCAGCGTGCGGATAGCCACGCCGGGCCGGCCACATGCTTTTACCAGCGCATATTGGTAATTGCCCGTCAAGATGGTTAACGTGGTTAATTAACTATGACGGCGTTCTTCCCAAACCCGCACCCTCGTGTATCGCCCGCAACTGTGGCCGAGACCGAGGGCATTTCGCGGTGGTGTGTTGGGGATCGTGAGGAGCCCAACCGGCAAACGCGGACGGATGCGGGGCGAGGGGCGTCGGACCAAAAAAATGCGGCCAGCAGCACAATAACAGCTAGCGAGAAGGCCCACGCGGCGGGTGGCAAGCGTGTGGCTTGGGCGGATACGGCTAAGGGGTTTTCCATTTTGGCCGTGTGCCTGATGCACGTGGTGACAATGGTTCCGGGGGGAATGGATACCTCGTGGGGGATGGTGAAGCTCATCCTAGACCCGCTGCGGATGCCGCTGTTCTTCCTGGTCTCGGGGCTTTTTGCCCACCGGGTGGTCGAGCGATCTCTGTCGGATCTGTGGTTCCGCCGACTGTGGTTCCTGCTGGTGCCGTACCTGGTGTTTACTCCCGTGATTGCGGCCAACCGGTTGTACATCGATGGCAAGCTTTTTACTTCGCCGCCACCGTCCATTACCGCTCCCAGTGTGATCCCGGGTCTGCCTGTGCGGTTAGACCTCAATGCAATTGTCGCCCACATGGATTACGCAACCCTGGCGAAGGCGATTGTGTTTGGCGATCCCGGCTTGTGGTTCCTCTACGCACTGATGCTGTACAACGTGGCTGCCTGGTCCGTGCGCAAATTACCGGCGTGGCTCGCCGTAGCCGTAAGCTTCATACCGGCGTATCTAGGTAGTGTGGCGGGATACATGAGCCACCAGGGTGTGCGCCAGGTACTCACGTACTTGCCCATCTTCTTTGTGGGATTGTTCTTCCGCCAAGTGGTTTTCCGTCTGGCAAATCACGCTTTTAGCTGTGCGGTGGTGGTTACCACGCTGAGTGTTTTTATCGTCAGCGAAGTGGCCACCTACGCACTCAACCGGACTTTGTTTGCCGAATGGAACGATACGGTTGCCGCCGTCACGGTGGGTACAGGCCTGCTGCGGATCTTCGCCGCAATTCCCTTTGGCATTGTGTTTGCTACGTGGCTTAGCCAGACGCCCCTTATCGCCCCCGCGCTTACAGCCATTGGGCGGCATACTTTGCCGATCTATGTTTCCCACCAAGCGGCCCTCGCGTACGGCATGTTCTTATTGGGAGGATTCCGTGTACAGGACGCCGAGTTTGTTCAAATCTTCGATAATCCCCAGCCTTTGATTTACTTGGGCTTTGCGATCTGCGCGGTCTCCGGGTTCATGTTCTACGGCCTGGGAAAGATTCCTGTGGTGGGATGGGTGTTGTACCCGCCCAGTTTGCGGCCTAAGCGTTAGCCTCTAGGGAAGCGACCCGGGGTGCTGGCCTACAATGAATCCCGTGAAATATTTCTACGACACCGAGTTCATCGAAGATGGCCAGACCATTGATTTGGTATCGATCGGAGTTGTCGCAGAAGATGGTCGCGAGTTTTACGCGGTCTCCACGGAGTTTGACGAGTCCAAAGCGGGGGATTGGGTGCGCCACCACGTGTTGCCACTGTTGCCTCACCGGACCGATTCCGCATGGATGGATCGGGCTACCTTGCGCGCAAAGCTGTTCGAATTTTTAGTTCCGAACTATGAACCGGGTCGCAAGATTCGTGGGCACGAAAGACCCGAGTTGTGGGCATGGGTGGGTGCATATGATCATGTCGCATTGGCCCAGTTGTGGGGCGATATGACGAAGTTGCCACGGGAGTTGCCCAGGTTCTCCCACGAACTGAAGCAGCTCTGGGAAATGGCGGGTCGCCCACGGTTGCCCGAGGCTCCCACCAATGCCCACGATGCCCTAGAGGATGCGCGTTTTAACGTTGTGAAGTACAACGCGAGCGTCATTGCCTTGCGTAAGTCGCTGAGGATGCCATAAGGCTAAAATAGAGGTTCGTCGTAGGGGTGAGGGCGTATCCCGTGTGGCGGTGCCGTGGCGGGCGAGCGGCGGTACCGTGGTGGGCGAGCGGCAGTTAACGGGAATTAGCAGGGCTTCCGAAATGCGTCCATCAACGTGTTTGGGAGCCAACGGCGCAATGTTAGTTATGGATGAGTATGCTTCATATATGGCTTGGACTATTGATGTACCCCTAGAAGAACTACCCGATCTGCCGCCGTTGCCTGATGCGATGGCAAAACAATTGGAAGATGTCCTTTCCCGTGAGGCAAAGCAGCAGCCTAGTTGGGATAAGGATCATGCATCGCGCGTGCGTAAGGTGCTGGAATCCGTACCTCCGATTGTTGTGGCCCCTGAGATTAAGCGCTTGAAGAAGCAACTAGCTGATGTTGCTTTGGGAAAGGCGTTCCTGCTGCAAGGTGGCGATTGTGCGGAGACGTTCGAGTCCAACACCGAGCCACATATCCGTGGCAATATCAAGACCTTGCTGCAGATGGCCGTAGTGTTAACCTACGGGGCATCCACCCCCGTGGTGAAGATGGCGCGTATTGCGGGACAGTACGCCAAGCCGCGTTCTGCAGACCGTGATTCTTCCGGTCTGCTGAGCTACCGTGGTGATTTGGTCAACGGCGTGGAGGCAACCGAGGAAGCCCGAGCGCACGATCCTTCACGCATGGTGCGGGCTTACGCTAACTCGTCCGCAGCGATGAACTTGGTGCGTGCGCTGACGACCAGTGGCACCGCTGATCTTTACAAGTTGCACGAGTGGAACCGCGAGTTCGTAGCGAATTCCCCAGCCGGAGCCCGCTACGAGGCGCTGGCGCAAGAAATCGATCGCGGTTTAGAATTCATGAATGCTTGTGGCGTGTCCTCCACAACGTTGCACTCCGCCGACATTTATGCCTCCCACGAATCCCTCGTGATGGATTACGAGCGTGCGATGCTGCGCTTGGCGCACAACGAGGACGGCGAGGATGCGCTGTACAACCTCTCCGCGCACCAGGTGTGGGTTGGCGAACGAACCCGCGGTTTGGAGGATGCGCATATTCAGTTCGCCAAGCTCATTAGTAATCCAGTAGGCGTGAAGATCGGTCCTACGACCACGCCGGAAGAGGCAGTAGAGTATGTCAAGACGTTGGATCCCAACAACGATCCTGGTCGTCTGACCCTGATTAGCCGAATGGGATACGACAAGGTGCGTACAGTGCTGCCACCCATCGTGGAGGCCGTGGAAGCAACGGGCCACAAGGTTATCTGGCAGTGCGACCCCATGCACGGCAACACTTACACCTCATCCAATGGTTACAAGACCCGCGACTTCGACCGGATTATCGACGAAGTTCAAGGGTTCTTCGAAGTTCACCGTGCCATCGGTTCGCACCCGGGTGGCGTGCATGTGGAGCTGACGGGTGAGGATGTGACTGAGGTTGTCGGTGGCGGCCAGTCCATCACCGATGTGGATCTGCCCACCCGTTACGCAACGACTGTCGATCCTCGGTTGAACACGCAGCAGTCTTTGGAACTGGCGTTCCTCGTGGCGGAGATGCTGCGTAACTAAACGAGCCTCATTGAGGCTTGTACCACCCCGGTGACGGTGTGCATCGCGTGAAATTTACAGCGTGCGCACCGTCACTTTTGTACCTTTGCCCGCCCGGGTATTGGGCCCGGGGTTTTGGCTTATGACAAACCCATTCTTACGGCCGTCGATTTCCACCTCGAAGCCTGCATCCTCCAAACGCTTTTTGGCCTCACTGCCCGACATACCAAATACCAGTGGCACTCGTGTGGAAGACGATACTTCTAGGTCAACGCTGTCGCCGCGGTTTAGCTTGGAACCCTTGTCTGGCGTGGAACTGATGACCTGATTGGTTTCGTATTCTTTGTTGTCCGCTTCTGTGACTGTGCCGACTTCCAATCCGGCATCCTTCAGAATGGATTTGGCGCGCTCTAGATCTAACCCACGTAGATCGGGTACCTCAACAGGCGCCGGTCCTTTGCTCAGATGAAACGTCACCCGAGAGGACACCTTGACTTCGGTACCAGGGGAGGGTTCGATGGTTGCCACCTTGCCCTTGGGCACATCCGAGCTATAAACTTCGTCGCCTATTTTCCCTGACAGGGTGCGGTCTTTGAGTTTGGCTTGGTAGCTGGCGGCGTTGTCGGTGGGGCCAGGTTGGGGGACGGTGGGTTTGCCCAGTGAAACGAGCACCGCCACCTGGCTTCCTCGCGGTGCCCGTTGGCTAAAAGGCGGCTCAGTCCCAATCACGGTCTGTCGCGCGACTGTATCCGAGTACTGCTGTTTCAATTCCGTAGTAAACCCGGCCTCTTGCACGGTGGCTTGCGCAGTGGCTTCGTCCATGCCGATGACTTGTGGAATCTCACCGTACCGGCCGCTGGTCACCCACCAGGCACCGATGGCGACTGCGGCCACGAGCAGCAGGAGGATGATTGTCCACACCACGGTCGCACCGGTGCTACGGTTGGTTAATTTCTTCCCTATCGGTTTGGCTCGCCGTCCTTGGTTGGTCGACGCCACCCCGGCCGGTTCCCGCACTGCCACCCCAGGGGGTTTTTGCTGTTCATAGGGGCTGTGCGGCGTACCTTGAGGGGGATGAGCCGATCGGTAGGGATCGGGGCGAGCACCCGTGGGTGACAGGGGGTAGGCAGCTGTTTGTGGTGAGTCCGCATTCGCAGGGTGCCCTGAATCTATATATCCGCCGGGGGCCATGCTCGGACCAGCAGCCCCTGCGGCACCGGCGCCTGCACCCGCGCCAGCACCGTATCCGGCGATGCTAAGACCTGCGGCGGCCACAGCGCCATCAGCATCAACGCCACCATAACCAGCTCCGTTAAATCCACTGGCTCCGGCTGGACGTGCTGCGCCAAAGTCTTCTACGCGCGTCTCACCGGGATCGTCATAGCCGTTGTCCGGGTGGTTGTGCGCATCGCTCCACGGTCGGGCATCACCATCGGGATGCGGGGGTACTGCCACAGTGCGTGTCGCCATATCCTCGTGGTCCCACGATAACCGTTCCCCGAAATCGGATCCCTCTAGCGCCCGCATCACGGCGGAATTCTGGGGGACAGGAACCACAAAGTCGGGCAACTGCAGCCGCTGCGCCGTCTTTTCTACGGCTTCTAAGAACTCAGTGCCATTGGCGAACCGGCGGGACGGATCGCGGTGGCTTGCCCGTGCCACCAACACGTCAAGGGAGGGTGGCACACCTTCAATAATGCGGGACGGGGAAGGAACATCCCGGTCCAAGCGCAGCATCGCCGTATCCTCCGGAGACGTACCGCGGAAGGGAAGTTCTCCCGTGAGGAGCTCGTACAGCAGGATACCGGCGGAGTACACATCGCTGCGCTCGTCTAGATCTTCACCGCGCACCTGCTCTGGCGAGAGGTATCCCGCAGTACCAATGACCTGGCCGTTCGGTGCGGCGGAGCGCGTATCTGTACGTACACCGGGGAAGGTATCGTGCCTGGTGGTGTTGATGGCCCTCACCAAACCGAAATCGGCCAGCTTCACGTTGTTACGTGTAGACCGGTCACTGATCAGTACGTTATCCGGCTTGATATCGCGGTGGATCATTCCTGTTTCATGAGCCACGGCCAGCGCGGTCAAAACCGAGCGCATGACAGAAACAGCAGCGTGTGGTGGCATGGGTCCACGTTCTGCCAGCAGCTCGCGCAAAGACCCGCCCGTCACTAGTTCCATCACGAGGAACACGTAGTCGCCATCAACACCCTGGTCGAAGACGTTCACCAAGGTAGGATGATTGAGCCGAGCGACCGCCCGGGCCTCCCTCTCGAATCGCTTGCGGAACTTGGATTCCTGCGCCAGTTGGGGATCCATGACTTTCACGGCAACCTCACGGTCCAAGCGAGTATCGACGGCGGTGTAAACAGTCGACATTCCACCGCGTGCGATCTGGGCAGCGATACGGTAGCGCCCTTCCAGCAGGTCTCCGGGGTACAGGTCCGTCACGATTTTTTAAATCCTTAATAAGGGGTAGGCATTGCCGTTAGTCCTTGTCTTAGTCCACGTCATTCTACTGTAACCGTTGCATGCGACAGCTCTGAGCCAGTGCTGGGCGACGGGCGGACACAGCGGGGCGTCGGATAGAATTAAAGATCGTGAATAGCAAGAGCACACCAAAGTACGCCTCCCACCACGAACCTGTGATCTTGGAGGAGCCGACCGATGGAGTTCCCGCTGGTGAGAAGGTAGTGAGCCTCCCCGATGCCGCCGAGATCATGGGCATTGTTGTCACCCGTGTGATGGACATGTTGCGCAACAAGCAGTTGGCGGCGGTCACGATCGATGGTATTCGGTTTATCCCCGAGCGGTTTTTTAACGACAACGGAGAGCTGAACAAGTTCGTTCCTGGTGTTCTGTCGCTGCTGAGTGACGGCGGGTACACAGTGGAAGAAACCCTGGACTTCCTGTTCACCGCCGATGATTCCCTGCCGGGGCGCCCCGTCGATGCGCTGCATGGGCACTTGGCCCGCGAGGTTATGCGGCGGGCGCAGGCGATGGCGCTGATTTAGTCCGAGCGTGTGAATCTGGACCGGCGAGTATATCCCACTCGTCGGTTTTTTCTGTGGCCAATCCCGGCCGGTAGCCCAACGCATTTTGCGTGAGCCACCACATCACAGCTGCGCCCAAAACCACCCACCACAGGACGTACAGACGGTTGTTGCCACCGCCATCGAACATCACCGCGAGCCACATGCAGAACACGGAGGTGAAGAAGATGACGTTGCGGTTCGTTAGCCACAGCCCCATCAACGCTAGGGGAGCAGCGTAGTACCACGGCAGTGTCACCGTGTTGAAAACGCATGTCACTAGGTATGCCACAGTCATTCCCTTGATGGCGGCGCGCTCGTTAGCACGGAAGAGCCACCACGACACCACCAGGCCGATGCCCATCGCCAGCGTAGACCAGGGGCGGAAGGCTGAAACGAGGGAGTTGAACGTGATGGAATCATCGATGCGGGAAACAACGGGGTCCAAGGTGGATGCAATAAACGTGGGCAGAGCCAAGGGGTTGATGACCTTGGAGTTGCCCGTTAGCTCGCTGATCCATCCAGATGTTTGGCCCGATAACACGGTCACGGCCCACACCACGCCGACGGTGAGGACGACGGAGGCGATTCCGGTCCAGATCAACGTGAAGAAGCGCGGAAGCGTCTCGCGCCACACCGGGGTGGCGATTGCGCTGGAATGGGTGACCGGCAAGCGGCCTGCGATCCTGCAAACCATAATCCACACAATGAAAGGCAACGCGATAAAAGCCGTAGCCTTTAACGAACCCCCCACGGCCACGAGCGCAACGGCAAGGAAGCCACCGGGCAGGGGGCGCAGCTCGATCGCGGCGACAAGAGCGGTAAGTACGAGCGCCATCATCAGATTCTCGTTGTGCATGCCACCGATCAGATGAATCACACTCAGCGGGTTGAAGACACCCAGCCACACGGCGACATCGGAACGAACTCCGCAGTGAGGTGCCAAGCGCCACACGGCCCATGCCATGACCAGAACACTGCCGATGGACAGTGCTTTGAACACGAGCGTCCCGGCGGTGATGTTATCGCCCGTCACCGTGGTGATGGCTTTGCCCAAGCCTAGGTGGAGGGGGCCATATGGTGTGGTTGTGTTACGCCAGTCCGCAGATACTTCAAACAGCAACGGGCCGGGGTTGGCCGCGGCGCCGTGCTGGTATGCATCAATTCCATCGCGGGCTAGGGTGCCCTGCATGAGGTAAGAATAAAGATCCCGAGACATCAATGGCCCAGCGAAAGCCAGCGGGCCAATCCAGGCGGCAATGGCCGAACGCGCGAGGGACGCCCCGTGGCGGAGAATATGACCACCCACCATAATCCAGCTGGCGGCCATCAAGAGGATCCCGATCCAAAGCAAGATGACGAAGATGCCCGAAAGATGCCCAAATGTGAGGGCATCCAATCCCAAGGCCTGCATGATTCCACCGCGAGCGCGGATCGCTCCCACAGTGTGCGAGCACAGCGTCACAATGATGGATCCGATGAGGCCGACCTTGACCGCCGTTGAGTAGGAGGCTAGACGTAGTTTCTCTGCCAATCGATTCATCAGTTGTATTGTCGCTTATCGCACCCCGCCGCCGGTAATCCGCCGCGCGGCTAACGCCCCGGAAAGGATGACGGTGGGCACGCCCACGCCGGGTGTGGTGCCCGTACCGGCCAGCACCAGGTTGTTTAGTCCGAAAGCAGCGCGGTTGCGGGGACGGAACGGTCCCGTCTGGCTGAACGTGTGAGCGAGCGAAAACGGGGTGCCCGCAGCGAAACCGTGGTCCGCTGCCCAACTGCGCGGGGATTCCACCCGAGCTATGGCTAAGGAATCGGCCAGCCCGTGGAATCCACGTGATTCTAGTTCTGCGAGAAGCTCGGTGACATACGGACCGGTGATGTCTTGCCATCGCTGGCTGCCGCGCTGCACGTTCGGAGCGGGTGCCAAGATGCTAACCGGCTCATATTGACCTTGTTCGCCGAAGAGGCGGGACGGACTGGATACGGCGGGGCGGGTCACCAACAGGGACGGGTCGCTCATCAGAGCGCCGTCAGTAATCAGCTCGCTAAACGTGCGCTCCCAGCTCATGCCAAAACTGATGGTGTGGTGGCGTGAACTCGGCCAGTGTGCGGTGATGCGACTGGGAATGGAACCGTGCACCACCACAGCTGAGGGGGACCAATTGTATTTCAATCCTTTTCGGCGCCGTTTCAGCGGTTGCCCAAACAACTCGCCGGCCGCCCCTAAATCGATCGTGGAAATCACTACATCGGGGTGGAACTCTTTGCCGCTTTCAGTGCGGATTGTGGTGATATGACTGTCGGTCGTGCTCACACTCGTGGCTGCGTCACCCAGCACAATTTCCACCCCGGCATTGCGGGCGGCTGTGGCCATCGCCTCGGCGACCTCACCGATATTGTCCTGTGGATAGTACACACCCATGGTGGAATCCATATGCGAAATGACCGCGTACACCGCCCGTGCCTGCTTGGGCGAGGTTCCCGCGTACAGCGCCTGGAACGTGAACAGCTTCTCCAGTTCCTCGTCTGCCAGGTGCTTCCGAGTCACCGCTTGCAGGTTCCCAAACGCGCCGATTGCCGCTAGGTGGCCTAGATCCGACGCCGCGGCGGGAGTGGAGACCATATCCAATAGGCCATCGAAATCCGCGGCGAGGAAGTTGTCGTACGAAGCCGAAAACACTTCGCCCACCCACGCGCGGTGCCGATTGTAGCCCTCTACTAGGCGCGTGGCTTCCTCTGTGGCACGATCCCCGAATTTCTCGGCGGCGAAACGGGAGATTTCTGTGCGCATCACATCGGCGTCGGAATAAAGATCGATGTGCCGACCGGAGGGGAAGAGACCCCGATAAGCCGGCTGCAAGCGGCGGAATGTGAGGCCCAGTTCGGCCGGGGTTCGGCCGACGGCAGCGAGTGCGGAGGCCACCAGCTGGGGCATGGTGAACACGGTGGCGCCGGTATCCGCACGGAATTCGCCATGGGCGCTGGTCAAGGTCTCGGTGGCGCAGCGACCGCCGACGTGTGAGGTGGCTTCGATGACCGTGACTCGTTTACCGGCGCCGCGCAGGCGCAAGGCAGCAGAAAGCCCCGATAGACCCGCCCCGATGATGACTACGTTGTCGCAAGCGCCATGGTGCGACCGTACGGATTTGCGACGGGTGGGAAGAGTCAACGGGATCGCTGGGTTGGGAAGGTTGAGGTGGCGGCGGGGGCGCAACCGTGGGGAATCTGTGGAACGGGAATTCATGAGTGGGACCTGCTTAATGACGCAAAGGGCGATGCGAACTGAGGGATAGAACGGTGGGACAAAAAGGGTGGCGTTAATTGGGAGGTAGGGGCCGCGGTGAGAACCGAGGGCTAAAAGGACCGGGCGGTCAGTTTGCGGGCGTATCCCTCCAGTTCTGCAGTGAGATTCGGACTGAGGCCGGCTTTGTGAATGTCTTGGATAGCGGCTTCGGATTTCTCGGTGATAAGGCTTTCCACGTGACCAGCGGCACCCGAATCACGGATGATCGCACGGAGAGCATCGACATCGTCTTCGGCGGTCACGTTGCCGAGACCCTCGCGTAGCGCAGCAGCCTGGGCGGTAGATCCCATCTCGAGCGCTGAATCAATGAGGACGGTGCGCTTACCCGTGCGCAAGTCATCGCCACTGGGCTTGCCCGTGACGGCCGGATCCCCAAATACTCCCAGCTGGTCATCGCGCAGTTGGAACGCGATCCCGATGTTTTCACCAATCGTGCGTAGGGCTTGGACCAGTTGGTCAGATGCGCCAGCGAGAGCTGCACCTACGTGCAAGGGGCGAGAGACCGTGTAACTGGCGGTTTTGTATTTAATGACGGCCCACGCGTAATCCACGTTTTCTGTACCACTGGCTTCCACGGCGAGGTCAAGAATCTGCCCACCGATAACTTCAGTGCGCATTGCCCGCCAGGCACGGCGGCATTGGTGGAGCCTCTCAGGGCTCAAACCCGAACCCCACAGCAGGTCATCGGCCCAGGCCAAGGCAAGATCGCCGGTGAGGATAGCCTGACTCGTACCGTAATGGGCGGATTCACCCCACCATTCACGTTGACGGTGATGGCCCTCGAATACGCGGTGGACGGTGGGGGTGCCACGACGGGTATCGGATTGATCCACGATGTCATCGTGGATCAGGGCGCAGGCTTGAATGAATTCAAACGCGCTGATTGCCGAGAGGAAGGAATTCGCTAACGTGTTGGGATCTTGCGCATCGTTACCCGAGGTGGTGAGGGGCTGCCTTCCGCCAGCAGTTGTGGCCTTGGCTTCATCCAATCCGGCTCGCACACCCGCCCACGCAAATGTGGGGCGCACACGCTTGCCACCATTAACAATGAAATCACCCATGGTCTCAATGGCCTGCGTAACCAAGGGATTGATCTCGAGGAATTCAAGCTGCGATGCGGCCAAGTACTGGTTCAATCGGCGGTTCACAGCCACGGGAACTGCGTTCAACGGGGAATCCAGCGCCCAATCATCGGGAGTGTCAAAGGAATTGGCGAAAGCATTGCCCTGAGTTCTCATAGTTCCCCAGTGTAGAGATAATTCGCGGAGCTAACGGCGCCGGCGAAACTAGACAGGTTAGTATGTTTTCATGTCAGCTATTAATCGCCAGGTTGCCGTTTCTTCCTCTTTGAATTTTACGACGCCAGGGAGGATCCCCTTCTCGGTTGAATTCATGCCCCCGAGGGACGATGCCGCCGAGATGCGTTTGTGGAACGCGGCCGAAGCGTTCCATGACCTTGGGGTTAGTTTCGTGTCGGTGACTTATGGTGCGGGCGGATCAACGCGCGCCCGTACCCTTCGCGTGGCGGAGCGATTGGCGACTAAGCCGTTGACCACGCTGGTGCACATGACCCTGGTGCAACACACTGTGGAGGAGCTCAAAGAGATCCTGCGTGGTTACGCGGAGCTGGGATTGACGAATTTGCTCGCTCTGCGGGGTGATCCGCCAGGGGATGTGAATGCCGAGTGGATCCCTACTGAAGGTGGGTTGGAGTACGCACATGAGCTCATTGAGCTCACCAAATCGATGCCGGAATGCGAACACTTCGATATCGGTATCGCGAGTTTTCCCGAGGGGCACTTCCGCGCCGGGGATTTGGACAACGATACGAAATACACGCTGCGGAAGCTTCGGGCGGGGGCCGAGTATTCGATTACTCAGATGTTCTTTGATGTTGACCACTATCTGCGGTTGCGCGATCGACTAGCAGCGGTGGACCCAGAACATGGCGCGAAGCCGATTATCCCCGGGTTAATGCCGATAACGAGTTTGCGCTCAGTGCGGCGTCAGATGGAATTGGCGGGAGCCAGCCTGCCTTCAACCCTTGAGCAACGACTGCTGAAGGCGGCGGCAGGTGGCGAGGAAAGGAACCGTGCCGCGATCCGCGAGGTGGGGATTGAAGTGACGACCGAGATGGCAGAACGGCTCATTGCGGAAGGTGCACCGGACCTGCATTTCATGACTATGAACAACGTGCGGGCGACACAGGAAGTTCTGCATAACCTAGGAATGGCGCCGGCATGGGGGCCCGATCTGGGACACGACATGGTGCGTTAGTGGCTGCTTGGCGGTCGTACCTCGTCCGCGTTGTTTGATTGTGCACGTGGTGCGAGTGAGAAGATGTGTGCACGTGGTGCAAGTGGGACGATATGTGCATGTGGTGCGAGTGAGACGATATGTGCACGTGGTGCGAGTGAGAAGATATAGGGGGGGGAGTTAGGGGGTTGTTGTAGTGGATTTGTTGAGTTGTAGGATCCCGAACGGCCGGGGGTCTGCGCTGAAGCGGAAGTTGCGCAGTAGGTCGGTGAACCCTTTACTGCGGTAAATCTGCCACGCGGAATTTCCTTCGAGTGGGACCTCTGGGGTGGACAGCATGATCGTTGGTCGCGTTAAGTGTTCCACGATGTGGTCTAACAGGGTATGGCCTAGGCCCAGACCTTGGAATTGCGGATCGACGTGGATTTCTGCCAGTTCAGAGTAGTCGGACAGCATCTGAGCAGCCCGATTTGCGGGCAATCCGGCCTCGATTAATCCACGACGTACCTGCGAGTACCACCATGAATGGGGTTCGCCTGTGAAGCCGTAGGCTACTCCGGCGATGGTATGTGCCGGGTTGTGAATTGAGGGGGCCTGGTCTTGGGGGTGGGAAAGGGCAAGTACGCAGGCGAATCCCGCATTGTCAGCACTAGATCGCCACAGTTGCCTGCGTTGGTTGCGCGTGGATTCGGAATATGCCATGGCGCGCAGGTGGATGGTGATGAGCTCTTCCAGTCGGGAGAGAAATTCCGTAGGGCTGGCGGGGACGATCGAAAACATCTCAGGAGAGTTGGTGCTGGAGCTGGGCATGCATTCTAGTGTGCCATTTATATGTAGGGGGCAATGCGGAATGTCGTAGGTTTGTCAGCGTCGATTACCGGAAGGGTGAAGGGGAGGGGTGACATATTCTTTAGAGCATATGTTCGATTATGTGGGGCGAAATGGATGGGGTGTCTGGGGTGCTTTTTAGGTTTAAGGGTGCAAGGGAAACGAGGCACGCTCCTCTGAAGATTGGCATAGGTTGGCTCTACCGAGCGGAAGTTGTGGTCAAGGAGGGGTGAGTTAATGACGAAAGAGGACATCATGGCATCGCAAAATTTCAAGGGATCAAACGTAACTCGTATTTCTGGGCGCAAGATTGTCAGCGCGCGGAGCTTTATCGATGATGCGGAAAAACAGTTAGAGCGTTCTCGGTTCTCGGGACGGGTAGATGATCGGGTGGTGTTTGCCTATCGGGCGGCTCTGCGTGCGGCGGGCGCGTTGGTGCAAACTGCAATGGTTGGCAGGAAACGTTCTCCGCGGGGTAGCGCATGGGAAAAGCTTCGTGTGTTGCATCCGGATTTGAAGGATTGGGTAAAGCTCTTCGAGGGGTATGCTCGCATGGCTAGTCGCGCAGGTATGGGGCTGGAATCGGGAATGGATCCCCAGCTTGCCGATCAGTTGTACGCGGATGCTGCTCGGTTCATAGACTTGGCGCGCGAAGAAACGGGTTACCTGCCGAGCGTTGCGTAGTTTGGGGGTTGGGTCCCTATTTTTGGGGTACAGTGGGTTAACAAATATGAATAAATCGGCGACGGTGGAACCTTTTGCGAGGTTTATGCGTTGTGCTGGGTGAAGACCTAGGCGCGGAGGATGGACAAGTTGGGGTCATCGCCGGAATAGGTGGTGGCGATCCAGTCTCGCTGGAGCGCTAGGAACGTGTCTAACAAGACCTGGAGGTCGACAGTGGCTCTATCGGAGCAAGAAAAGCGCATGTTGGAGGAGATTGAGCGTGCCCTTATCGCGGAAGATCCGCGCTTGGCACGCAGGGCTTCTGTGCGTGAAGGCTCGGCACCTGGCCTCACGGTGGGGATTCGCTCCATTGCTTTAATGATGCTTGGTCTCGTGATGCTTATTGGTGGCATCGCATTGGCGCAGAATTCCCTGTGGTTCGTTGTCTTGAGCGTGGTCGGTTTTCTCGTGATGTTCGGCGGTGGATTGCTGATGTTCAAGCCGGAAATTGCGGGAGTGTCTAGAAACAAGACCAATGCTGCAAGTCAGATTCGGATGGGGGATGGCGGTGCGGCCAAGCGCAATGCGCATAAGCGGACCAGCGATGGTGGCTTCGGGGACCGGTTGGAGGATAGCTTCAAGAAGCGCTTTGATCGGTAACTGGGCAAGGTTCGCGTAGAGCGCGCAAAACAACTCCCACTGAGAGAGTAGTGGCGCACGTCGTCAATCCCTCGGTCAGTTTCTTTTCCGGTGAACCCTAGGCTTCCTGCTCCTTGAGTAAAGGAGGGGAAGCCTAGGGTTTTTCTATGCCTGATCCGCTCGCGCAGATGTTCTCGGGTTGAGGGAAGTCCCCCCACACTGGCTACAGAAAAGGGAAAACTCCCCACTTGCCAACCATGCGTAGGGAAACCCGTCTCGATGAAACCCAAAATGAGAGTCATGGTTACGTCGGGTTGGCTTTCAGCTGAGGCTAAAGCGCCATTAATTGGCCATGATAAGCACAAATGCAGTTACGTTTGCTTGAGGTCGCCAGGCGGTTTCGATCGGCCGTGCCCGTCCGAGTTGAGCCCGGTCGGTGTGGTCTGTGCGCTAAAAACGGGTTACTCATCGAGACTTCCCTGTTTTGTCGATACAATTTTCGGCGTGTGCTGGTCTTGGTGGGGTGAAGTGGGGTAAAGTGGGGATCGTTGGTGAGTGGTTACTAAAAGACGCGCTCTGAACAGTGCAAATGTAGTCATCTGCCGGCCTCGGTAGACAAAAACAACCGAGATACAACTTCATGTGTGACAACTGAACAGTGGATGGAGTTGACGGGAAAGGAGCCAGGTTCAGATGTTCTTTGGCACTTTTACCCCGAAACTCGACGACAAGGGTCGCCTTACCCTCCCGGCTAAATTTCGGGCGGATTTAGAGGACGGCCTGATGGTCGTCAAGGGGCAGGATCGCAGTTTGGCTATCTACCCGCGTGACGAGTTTCTTGTCCGTGCCCGGAAAGCTGCCGCGGCATCTCGTACCAATCCCAAGGCGCGAGCTTTCGTTCGTAACTTGGCAGCGAGTGCGGACGAGCAGAATCCGGACTCGCAAGGGCGAATAACAATCGCCCCTGGGCATCGCCAGTATGCGGGACTATCCAAAGAGTGTGTGGTCATCGGCAATGTGGATTTTGTTGAAATCTGGGATGCGGAAGCTTGGCGGGACTACAGCTCTCGCTACGAGGAAGATTTCTCCGCCGGTGATGATGAAGCCTTTGCTGAGTTCTTGTAGCCCGAAGCGCGGAGGCGCCTTAGGCAGGATCGAGAGCTCGGGAGAGTGTGCGCAGGCCCTTACCTGCGTGGACGACGTGACGTTTGATGTACTTCCCCAATATCAAACCCACACCCACGCAGGTGAGGCCCTGTTCGCACTCTCTTTTTGTTGAAGGCCTCGCTATCCGTTTCGCCGCCACGTGGCACGCGCCACTCGGCATTCCGCGACCCGGGTTCCTGACTCCGCAGTCCGATACGGCACCGTAGCCCGACAATGCGCGAAGGTATGGGCTGCAGCTCAGCCCAGCACTGCACCGCGGGTCAGTACCGTCCCGCCCACGATCTTGACAACAGAAATAAGCATCCACGATCCCGACAACAAAAGAAAGGAGGAAAAGCATGAACCAGAACACAGAAATATCCAACAATAAAGCGCAGGAACACGGCCATGTGCCTGTGATGCGAGACCGCATGGTCGAACTCGTCGAAACGGGTGTGCGCAGCGATAGTGCTCCAGTCACACCAATCATCATCGACGGCACGCTGGGTGCCGGTGGGCATACGGAGGCTTTTCTTTCTTCTTTTGAGGACGCCATTGTCATTGGCTTCGATCGGGACCCCAATGCATTGGAGGAAGCGTCTGCGCGTCTTGCGCCCTTCGGGGACCGGTTCGTGCCCTTCCGTACCCGTTTTGATGGGATCACGGAAGCTATCGAGGACTTAATCGCGCTAGACCGTATCCCGGACGACGTGAAAAGGACTGGTGTCTCCGCGTTTTTCTTTGATTTAGGCGTGTCCTCCATGCAGCTGGACCAAGCAGAACGTGGTTTTGCCTACCGAGTGGATGCTCCCTTGGATATGCGCATGGATCCTCGGTTGCCACTCACAGCGGCGGAGATCCTTAACACTTACTCCCACGGTGATCTCGCTCGAATCCTCAAAACCTACGGTGAGGAACGCTTCGCGGGCAAGATCGCCTCGGCGGTGGTGCGCGAGCGGGAGAAGGAACCGTTCAAAACTTCGGCTCGTCTGGTGGAATTGCTCTATTCCTCTATTCCGGCGGCTGCCCGCCGTACTGGCGGACATCCCGCAAAGCGAACCTTCCAAGCGCTGCGTATCGAGGTGAATGCCGAGTTGGAGGCACTGGAAAATGCACTTCCCATCGTCGCGGCGTGGACTCACATCGGAGGGGTGAACGTCTACATGAGTTACCAGTCCCTTGAGGACAAAATCGTCAAAAGTGCTTTTGGTGGCCTCACGTCCTCGCAAACTCCGCCGGGACTTCCCATGGAACTTCCCGGTACGGAGCCGGAGTTTGCGATGATCACCCGCCGTGCCGAAAAGGCAACGGAACTGGAAATCGCAGAAAACTCCCGCGCGGCGCCAGTTCGAGTTCGCGCGGCACGGCGGGTCAGCGATAGGGGAAAACAAGGTTTCCCCTACGCCAACCACAACTAAGCGCACAGAAGCGAGAATTCTCGCAGATCATCCGAACTAGCTCTCAACTTCCAAGCGCTTTCGATGAAATCTTTCGCACACCTCTCACCACAACCCTCAACCTCAACTAGAACATTAAGGAACAAAGAATGACACCGACAGGTACCCTCCGCGACCTGCACGAGCCATCCGCTTCCAGTTCCCGCGTGGCTTCTCGTCGTGAGAAGTCGAGCGCTTCCTACGCCGAGGATGCACAGCCTACGTCGAGGGCATCTCGGTGGGCCACAACACAGAGTTCTGGTGTGCGCGCCCCAGAACGCGAGCGCCGGACCAGTCGCCCACAGCGAACGGGCTCACCGGTGCGCACCACGCCCCGTCGCAACTCCCGTGTTGGCTCGAAACAACAGATCTCGGTCCGTGGACGTCGGGTCATTGCAACATCTCCGGCCAACACCCGCCTTCGCCGTCGCATTGTCGGTTCTGCTATTGCCTTCGTCCTGGGTATCGCTGGGGTGATGGCCCTGTCCGGTGTGACTACCGAGCAGTCCTTCCAGATCGCCGACGCGAACGCGCGCAGCAAGCAACTGGATAACGAATTGGAGAGCCTCAACCGGGATGTGGAATTGGCGAAGTCCTCAGGTCGCATCGCAGCTGAAGCCACTAAAATGGGTATGCTCGCCCCCGACCAGGCGGCGGTTCTAGATGCCAATGGTAAAAAGATCAAGGAAGTCCGCCCAGGGGACAGCTCCAAGGATCGCGAGGTCATTGATGTCAACGGTGAGGTAAGCCGTCGCGGTGCAACAAGTAATCCCAACGAGACCAACCGCGTGGAGGGGTTGGCTCCCAACAATCCAATGCTGGCTGGCAACGTTGCCCCCCGAGGTCGGACATCGGCTCCTAGCAACAATGGCGAGCTGCCGTACAGCGATTCGCCGGTAGGGGCACCCGCGGGCAACCGTGCGCCTGCCCCGGCACCAGCACCAGCACCAGCACCAGCGCCGCGCGGACAAAACGCGCCCGCGCCTGCACCCGCCCCCGCTGCCAACCGCGCTCCGGCACCCGCACCCGCCCCAGCACCTGTCCAGGCCCCGGCACCTGCTCGGTAGGGTCCATTGGACGCGAACGTGGGCACAGGGTGGCGTCGGATAAAAGGTGCAGCTCAACCGCCGCGACGGCAAACTAGCCAACCAACCTGGAGCCCACGCGGCGGGGAAACTGGATGGCACAACTGCACCAGCACCAAACGCACGACTTCGAGACACGCCGGGGTTAAACCCCCGGCTTCTCGCGGTTGAGTGGGGACAATAGGCAAGCATTGAAAAATGAGGAGGAACGAGACTGTGAGACCGCAGCGATCTGAACCACCGCGGCGCAGCGACGCGCCGCAGGACAGGGGTTCTGCATCTCGTGGTAAGGAGACCTGGTGGCGCGCCGCCATGGCCCTGGAACACAGTCCGGCTACGTTCAACAAGCGCGTGCGCCTTGTTATCGTGATTATCTTTATCCTCGTCATCGCCATGGTTCTGCGCTTGGCATGGGTGCAGATCATCGCGGGGGAGAGGCTGTCGATGCAAGCGCAGGCACAGCGCACCGCAACCATTGCAGATCCCGCGCACCGCGGAAAGATTGTCGATCGGAATGGGCAGGTGCTGGCCTATACGATGGAGGCCCGCTCGCTGTCGGTCCACCCCAACAAGCTGCGGGGATGGATGCAAGAGCATCATGAGCAGAACCCGGATGAAGTTCTGCCTCCGGACCAGCGCATCGACCAAATTGCGGAGGAGCTACCCAAGCTGATCTCCAAAGACGGCGATGATATTGAGCCGCAGGAGATCAAGGACAAGCTGACCAGCGAGGAGACCTACGTGGTTCTGGTCCGCAACGTGGACCCCGATATCGCGGCCCGTGTTGTGGAGAAATTCCCCGAGATCACCTCGGAACGTCAAGATATTCGGCAGTACCCCAACGGTGCGGTTGGCTCCAACTTCATTGGAAAGATCAGCACCGATAACCAGGGGCAATTTGGGTTGGAGCTTTCCCAGGATTCCAAGCTGCAGGGCATAAATGGTTCACGCACGGTAGATATCGCCGGCGATGGATACCTGATTCCCGGCTCCACACGCGATCAGCACCCTGCTGTCGACGGGGACCAGTACAACTTGACCATTGATGTCGACGCCCAAACGTTCATCCAGCAACAAGTTCAGCAGGCGCGGGAGAAGTCCGGTGCCAAGTCCGTATCCGCGGTGGTGCTGGATTCCCAGTCAGGCAAGATCCTTTCCTTGGCTTCCTCGGACACGATCAACCCGAACGGGGATGTCGAAAAGCAGCTGAAGCAGAAGAAGGTCTTCGGTGACCGAAATACTGCCGACTCGTTTGAACCGGGTTCAGTTGCCAAGATTATGACGGCTGCGGCGGCGGTGGAGGATAAGAAGACCCGCCCGGGCGAGGTTTTGAAGGTTCCCGGCTCCATCGAGATGTCCGGGGTGACCGTTCGCGATGCGTGGCAACATGGAGTTCTGCCTCTGACCACCACGGGTGTGTTTGGCAAGTCTTCGAATGTCGGCACCCTGATGCTGGCCCAGCGTGTGGGTGAGGACAAGATGTACGATTACTTCCGCAAATTCGGGGTGGGCCAAGCCCCGGGTGTGGGTTTGCCGTATGAAACTGCGGGATACATGCCAGATCGCAACCAGTGGTCGGGTGGCACTTTCGCAAACCTACCCATCGGACAAGGCATGTCCATGAGCTTGTTGCAAATGGCTAGCATTTACCAAGCCTTAGCCAATGGCGGCGAGCGTATTGAACCCCGCCTGATTGAAAAGACCATCAAGGCTGATGGCACGGAGATCCCGGGTACGGAACCAAAGCGTACCCAGGTTGTCAGCCCCAAGACCGCGCGTACGGTGATCGATATGTTCCGGGCAGTGACCCAAAGTGATCCCACGGGTGTGCAGCAGGGCACGGGTTCATCCGGAGCCATTAAGGGATACCAAACATCGGGCAAGACAGGTACCGCGCAGCAGGTGGACCCGAAGACGGGTTCGTACTCCAATTCGAACTACTGGATTACATTCGCTGGCATTGCGCCCGCCGATGATCCGCGCTTTGTCGTGGCCCTGATGATGGACGACCCACAGCGCGGACCCGATGGCGGGGCCGGAGGGTCAGCCGCACCGCTGTTCAGCGATATTGGATCGTGGCTGTTGGATCATTACAACGTCCCACCATCGCCCACCGAGGGGCCAAAACTTATGTTGGAGGCAAGGAACTAATGACTACTTTGCGGATTCTCGCTGAGGTCACTGGCGGTCGTATATCCCAAGGGCATGATGACGTGGCGGTGACCAGTGCGGCAATCGGTTCTTCGGATGTTGCCGAAGGAGGACTGTTCTGTGCGGTTCCTGGGCTTCACGCACATGGTGCGCAATACGCGGCTTCTTCTAAGGCAGCGGCGGTGCTCACGGATCCCGCGGGCGAGGAGATTCTTCAGGCCCAAGCCAGCGACATACCTCGGTTGATTGTGGATGACGTCCGCGCTTGGATGGGCCCGGTCGCGGCTGAGATTTACGGTTATCCTGCGCGCAAGCTGTCCATCATTGGAATCACGGGTACGTCGGGTAAAACAACCACCAGCTATCTGGTGGAAAAGGCTCTGTTGGCAAAGCATTCCGTAGGCATTATCGGCACCACCGGAACCCGCATTAATGGCCGGCCCATCCCCACGCAGCTGACTACACCCGAGGCGCCCACCATGCAGTCCCTGCTGGCGACCATGGTGGATGAGGGCGTAACCCATGTGGTCATGGAGGTATCCTCTCACGCGCTGGAACTCGGCCGCGTGCGTGGTATCGACTTTGATGTCGCCGCCTTCACGAACCTCAGCCAGGACCACCTGGATTTTCACCCCACGATGGAGGATTACTTCCAAGCTAAGTCGCGGTTGTTTACTGGCGCAGATTCTTCCAGTCTTTTTAACGACGCCCCCTCGGGCTCAGCGGACACCGATCTGGCTGTGGGGGCCAACGAGCCCGAGGGCGCTGCCCGGGATCCTCATGCGCGAGCTACCTCAGCCGTCCCCGCTGCTGTTATTTGTGTGGACGATGAGTGGGGACAACGTATGGCCGCATTGGCTGCACGACGGCACGGCCCGTCCGGCGGTGCAGTTGCACCGGTGCTGGCCGTACGTACAACTGGAACGGCGAAGGAGCCAGCGGACCCCTTCAGTGCTCAGACTGCTCAAGCAGAGGCACAACCCATCCCAACGTGGACACTGGATGATGTGCATGTCACCGCGTCCGGGCGCCAGGAGATTCGCTTTAATACGGGAACCGACCAGGAGCTGGAATACTCCATTGGTTTAGCCGGCAGCTTCAACGTGGCCAATAGTGCTGTAGCCCTAGCGTGTGTTGCGCAATTGGGAGAGGACGTCGAGGCCGCAGCCCAGCACCTCCGCGATGTGCAGGTGCCCGGACGTATGCAGGCCGTGGACGAGGGGCAGGATTTCCTCGCCATGGTGGATTACGCCCACAAGCCCGGTGCCGTAGCCGCAGTGGTTCGCACTCTCGCTGATTACTTGCCTTCGCCGACCGGTCGCATTGGCATCGTGATTGGCGCTGGCGGTAACCGCGATCAGGACAAGCGCCCGAAAATGGGGTACCAGGCAGCACTTGTTGCTGATGCCGTGTTCGTCACCGATGACAACCCCCGCGATGAGGATCCGCGCCCGATCCGTGAAGCTATTGTTCAGGGCGCGGAGGCTGGATTCGCTGAGCGCGGCGTCGAGAAAATGGCCGTAACCCTTGCCAATATTGCAGATAGGGCAGAGGCCATCGAAGCGGCGGTGCAGTGGGCACAGACCGGTGATGCGATCGTCGTGGCAGGTAAGGGGCACGAAACTGGGCAATTGGTAGCCGGAGTGGTGCATGAGTTTGACGATGCCCAGCGGTTACGGGCTGCGATAAAAAGTGTTTTGGCTGGGCGAAAACAGCAGATAAATACAGGTAATCAAGGCGGGATGTGAAGCAGAAATGATTGAATTAACTGTTGGGAAAATCGCCGAGATTACTGGCGGTGAATTGGTCGACGGGGCCGAGCCCGATGCTCCAGTCCTGGGGCCCGTGGAGTTCGATAGCCGTCGCATTGAGCCCGGTGGCATTTTCATGGCATTGCCGGGTGCACAGGTGGATGGGCATGACTTTGCAGAATCCGCTGGAGAGCAAGGGGCCGCGCTGTTGATTGTGGGCAAGCCGGTTGGCGTGCCGGCGCTAGTGGCCCCGGAGGCGGGAATCAGCCAGGAGGCCTCGAACGCCTCGGCTTTCGAACACGACACTCAGGGCCATGGAGCTGCTGTATTGGCGGCGGTTGATCGGCTGGCTCGTTTTAATACCGACGTTCTTGTGGCGGACCACGGCATGACAGTCGTTGGGGTCACAGGTTCCGCGGGTAAGACCTCGACGAAGGACCTTATCGGTGCAATTTTGCGCGTAGCAGGGCCGACAGTCGCGCCTCCCGGCAGTTTCAACAACGAAATCGGGTTGCCGTATACGGCTTTGCGGGCGGGGGTTGGCACCAAGTTCTTGGTCTCCGAAATGTCGGCCCGAGGAGTGGGGCATATCCGTCACCTCACCGAGGTCACGCCGCCTAATATCGGCGTGGTGCTGAACGTTGGTTCGGCACACCTGGGCGAGTTTGGTAGTCGCGATGCCATTGCGCAGGCCAAGGGTGAATTGGTGGAAGCGCTGCTGCCGACTGGGCTGGCAGTTCTCAACGCGGATGACGATAAGGTATCAGCCATGTCTGCGCGCACAGATGCCCGTGTGGTGCGCTTTTCCACGAACCGGTCCACGTGCATCAGCGCGGGGCGGGAAGTGCCGGTGGACTACTACGCCAGCGATGTTGAACTGGACGAGGTAGCCCGCGCGCGGTTCATGCTGCATCACCCACACGGTGAACCCGTCCGTGTTGAGCTGGGAGTTTTCGGTGCACACCAGGTTTCCAACGCCTTGGCTGCTGCAGCCGTTGGCATGGAATGCGGCATCAGCGCGGACAATGTGGCGCAGGCCTTGTGCCAGCACGTGGCCGCTAGTGTTAACCGTATGGACGTACGCACACGTGCCCGTGATGGGGTAACCATCATCAACGATTCGTATAACGCGAATCCCGAATCCATGCGCGCTGGGATTGACGCCCTGGCCTACACCGCGTCCGGTCGCGATGGAGCCGAAAGCTGGGCGGTTTTGGGCCAGATGGGCGAGCTGGGTGACGATGCTACCGAAGAACACGCGGAACTGGGCCACGCGTTGCGCCAGCGCCGCATTTGTCACGCGGTCATCGTTGGCAACGGTGTGAACCAGCAAGCGCTGGCGCACGCCGCGCGCGAAGACGGTGTGGATACTCACATCGTGGAAAATGCAGATGCAGCCGTGAATTTCTTGGACTATAGCCTTCATAAAAACGATGTTGTATTGATTAAAGCCTCGTACTCCGATGGCTTGTGGGCAGTAGCTGAGGGCTTACTCCTCGGTGAAGAAGAAGGAGCGTAACACCCCTCATGACGCAGATTTTTGTGGCCGGCGCGTTGGCTTTTCTCGTGTCCGTGTTCTTTACCCCTGTACTGATCAAGCGGTTTTCCGCGGAAGGGCTGGGGCAGGAGATCCGCGAGGACGGTCCAAAGTCCCACCTGAAAAAGCGCGGTACGCCGACCATGGGCGGTATCGCCATCCTTGTCGGCATCACCGTTGGGTATGTGGCCGCCGCACTCCTAGGCTGGGTGACCAGAGGCGCGGGGCCGGGAATCTCGGGTTTCCTAGTTTTGGGCCTTACCTTGGCTTTGGGCAGTTTGGGCTTCGCAGATGATTACATCAAACTGGTTAAGGGTCGCAACCTGGGGTTGAACGCAAAAGCTAAGCTAGCGGGGCAGTTCGCCACCGCCATCGTCTTCGGAATTCTGATACTGCAATTCCCCGACGAGCACGGGTTGACCCCAGGGTCCACCCACCTGTCGTTCATCCGCGATATTGCCGTGTTCAACTTCGACATTGGCCCCACTGTCATTGGCATCGCCATTTTCCTAGCCTTCATCTACTTAGTGATTGCCGCGTGGTCCAACGCGGTGAACCTGACCGATGGGCTGGACGGTTTGGCCTCCGGTGTGACGGCCATGGTCATGGGTACATACGTTCTCATCACGTTCTGGCAATTCAGGAATTCGTGTTCGACGGGTGCTGCCGCGGGATGCTACTCGGTACGCGACCCACTGGACCTTGCCATGCTGGCCTCCGCGGGCCTCGGCGCCTGCCTTGGCTTTTTGTGGTGGAACGCCGCCCCAGCGAAGATTTTCATGGGCGATACCGGATCCCTCGCGTTGGGTGGTCTCGTGGCTGGCTTGTCGTTGACCACTCAAACCGAGCTGCTGATGGTGCTGGTTGGACTAGTCTTCGTAGCAGAGGCAGCCAGCGTGATGATCCAGGTGATCGGCTTCAAGGCTACCGGTAAACGCGTGTTCCGCATGGCGCCCATTCACCACCACTTCGAAAATGGCGGGTGGGCAGAAACAACCGTGGTCATTCGCTTTTGGCTGATAGCCGGCCTCGCGGCCATGAGTGGATTCGCCATCTTCTATGGTGAATGGCTCACTTCGGTCAGTTTGTAATCGCAGCTTGACATCACCGCACGCCTTCGAGTTAGGAAACACGACCGTGACTCCCGCACACCCCGCAAACGCCTAAAGCCCGCACAGCCACACCCCTTCTAGTTTGAAAGCAGCACCGTGACTCCCGCACACCCCGCAAACGCCTAAAGCCCGCACAGCCACACCTCATCGAGTTAGGAAACACGACCGTGACGAATACCCCCACTCTTAGCGATCCCCATCACGCCGTGGACGTGATGCGCCGCCGGCCTGTTCTTGTCGCCGGTGCAGGCGTGGCCGGTCGTGGCGTGATTGCGATGCTCAAGGCCTTGGACGCTCAGCAGGTGACCGTGGCCGATGACCACTCGGACCTGGCGCATGTCACCGTGGAAGAAGCAATTGCGAAGGTGAAAGACGGTCAGTTTGACCTGGTTATCACTTCGCCCGGCTGGGCCCCCACATCACCATTATTGGTCGCAGCTGCGGATCGTGGCGTGCCGATTATTGGAGACATCGAGGCCGCTTGGCTGACTGATCGCGCAGAAGCTTTCGGCCCCGCCCGCACGTGGGCCGCTATTACGGGAACGAATGGTAAAACCACCACGACTGCAATGCTGACCGCAATGTGCGTGGCCGACGGCCGTGCGGCGATGGCTGTGGGCAATATCGGGGTTTCACCTGCGCTGGCTCTCACGGCAGAGTTGCGCGGGGAGCCACGAGCGGACATCCTGGTCGCTGAAGTCTCCAGCTTCCAGCTGCACTGGGCCCCGACGTTCACGCCGGAGGTCGGTTGCGTTCTCAACATCGCTGAAGATCATTTGGATTGGCATGGTGACTTCGCTAGTTACGCCGCCGACAAGGCACGTGTGCTGCGGGCAGACTACCCGGTTTTTTCTCTTGATGACGCCCACGTAATGTCTTTCTACGAACCCCACAGGGTTGCTAATGCCCTCGGCTTCACGGCGGGTGATCTGCGCCAGGTCGTAACGAGCTTCGATTCAGAGGTCGCAGCCGATGCCGTGCCCGCGGCGGGGGACAACATGAACCGCACTTCCGGTACTGGTGTTGCAGCGCGCGACGGCGCAACGAGTTTTGACAGGGGCTACGCAGGACTGCGCCGAGTTGTCGGAGTCTCTGGCGACAATATTGTGATGTGGGAACGTGGCCACGATACATCCCATGGCACCGAGCCTTCCGCGAGTGAGCGCGAACTCGCACCCGTTGCAGGGATTTCCCCTCCGGGGCCAGCCGGCATCGCGGATGCCAGCGCGGCCGCGGCCATGGCATGCGCAATAGGTGTTTCACCCGCTGCTATCGCCCAGGCTTTGTCCACATTCCGCGTACAGGCGCACCGCGGTCAGGTGGTGTACCAACACGACGACGTGACGTGGGTAGATAACTCGAAGGCCACGAACCCCCACGCAGCCGTGGGCGCACTGCGTGGCCAGCGCAACGTCATCTGGGTCGCAGGCGGGCAGCTCAAAGGAGCCAGCGTGGTTGAACTCATCGAAGAAACTAAGGATGGAATCAAGGCGCTGGTGGCGCTGGGCGTCGATAGACAAAAGTTTGCCGACGAAATGCGGGCCCAAGCCCCCGAAACCCCAGTGACCCTAGTAGACACCACGGATCCTGACAAAGCCATGGAAGAAGTTGTGCGCGCCTGTGCTGATTACGCGGAATCTGGCGATACCGTGGTGCTAGCGCCCGCGGCGGCTTCGCTGGATATGTACACAGGCATGGCGCAGCGCGGAGACCTATTTGCTCAATATGCCGTACAGGTGGAATTGCGATGACTCAGAGTTTGCCCCGCCGAGCTTCAAATCGCCGGCTGACGCGCGATCGCGCACAGCGCGCGCCCGAAAACCGCGGATCACAAGCGCCTCGCCGCGAAGACCAGCCCAGTAAGGCAACAACCAAAGGACTAGCCCGGTTGGCGACCCCGCAGTTGAATTACCTTGTGATCATGGCTGTCACCGGGATCTTGACGGCAGTGGGACTGACCATGGTGTTGAGTTCGTCCATGGTGACCTCTTATGCCCGTGGATCAAGCGTGTGGGCGGAGTTCATCAAGCAGGCCATTGTGGTGGTCATCGGCCTGATTGCTATGCGTTTTGCGCTCCAGTTGCGGCCCGCGACAATCCGGAGACTGGCACCATGGATGATGGTGTTATCGATCGGGCTGTTGGTGGCCGTGCTGATCCCGGGTGTTGGTGTGGGTGGAGACGAAGTTGGTTCCAACTCGTGGATCCGCATTGGCCCACTGGGTATTCAGCCCTCTGAGGTGGCGAAGCTGGCCTTGGCCATGTGGGGTGCATCAATACTGCCGCTATCCAAACGGCCCGGCAATGATAGACAAACGGTTCCCGCTTTTTTGGCTGGTACGGGCCTCATTCTGGGGTTGGTGCTGTGGCAAAAAGACCTGGGAATGACCTTCGCCCTGGCCATTGTGGTGGTGGCACTGTTTTTCTTCAGTGGAATTAGCACGCGGGTTATCACCGCAGGTGTGGGCCTGCTGGCGCTCGTGGGCCTAATCTTCACAATGTCCCACAGCTTCCGTTCGGCACGATTTACCACGTGGGTGGAAACCTTCACCCTGAAGTTCTCCGAGGATTCGACCCAAGGGTCCTCCTACCAGTCGCATCAGGGAATCCTGTCCCTTTCCGACGGCGGGTTGATGGGTGCTGGGTTGGGACAATCGCGCGCAAAGTGGTTCTACCTGCCGGAAGCCAAAAACGACTTCATTTTTGCGGTTATCGGCGAGGAATTAGGGTTCTTCGGTGCCGCAATCGTGGTGATTCTATTTGCCACATTGGGGATCTTCGGAATTCGCACGGCACTGGCACAAAAGGACCCATTCATGCGCTTGCTGGCGGCCACCCTGACCGTCGGCGTTGTGGTCCAAGCCTTCTTCAACATGGGCTACGTGGTGGGATTCGTGCCTATGACGGGTGTGCAGTTGCCTCTGATTTCTGCGGGTGGTTCGTCCGCAATTGTCACGTTGTTGACATTGGGCCTTTTAGCCAACTGTGCACGCCATGAACCCGAGGCAGTGTCAAGCATGCAGCACGAGGGTCGGCCGTTTATTGATCGGCTGCTGTGGTTACCCGAGCCCGTTTCCTACGCGGCGGGGGATCAACGTCGGACAGAGCGACGCACCACCACGCACGTCTACGGTGAACCCGTCACACGCCAGCGTCCCATCGGCGGGGCGGTGAGCCAAGACTATGCCAGAGATCGCAGACGCACCGAGCAGCTGCGGGAGCGGAACCGAAGGTATGGCGGCGGTGTCTCAGCCGATCGCTACGATAGGGCTAGGCGTTCCCTGTTGCCAGACCGCGAAGACACTACAACGCAGCGACCACGGGCAACCAGGCGCAGCGTCCCACGCAATAACCCGGGGCAAAGGAGCTAAAACCCGATGAAAAGCCACAGCACGGACCAATCCCACACGCCATCGATTGTGGTGGCTGGCGGTGGAACCGCGGGCCACATTGAACCCGCGATGGCGGTAGCCGAGGCCGTTGCGGCAACTCGACCGCAGGCACGTATCACCGCGTTGGGCACTGAGCGCGGTTTAGAATCCACTCTGGTCCCTGCTCGTGGTTTCGACCTGCGGATGATTCCACCGGTTCCGGTTCCCCGCAAGGTAAACAAGGACTTGTTCACCTTGCCACTGCGCTTAGTACGCGCGTTGCGGGAAACCCGACAGGTTCTCAAAGACGTCCGCGCCGATGCCCTGATCGGGTTCGGCGGCTACGTATCCGCGCCCGCATACTTGGCAGCCAGGTCGCTAAAGATCCCATTCTTCGTCCATGAGGCAAATGCTCGGGCGGGCGTGGCCAACAAACTGGGAGTGCGCTTGGGTGGCAAGGGTTTGGCCGCGATGCCCGACTCGGGGTTGGAAGCCGAGGTCGTGGGAATCCCGGTTAAGCGCAGTGTGCTGGAACTCGACCGGGCTGGGTTGCGCGCCGAAGCTCGTGAGTTCTTTGGCCTTCCTGTGGAAGGCCCAGTCCTGTTGGTCACCGGTGGCAGCCAGGGCGCGGCGTCGATTAATAAAGCAGTGACTGCAGCGGCCGACACTCTACGACATGCGGGAATTGCCGTACTGCACGCGTATGGCAAGAAGAACCACATCACGGTTCCGCAGGAAAGTGAAAAGGCGGGCATGTACCGCGCTGTTCCTTACATCGACCGAATGGATATGGCGCTGGCAGCTGCCGACATGATTCTGTGTCGCGCGGGAGCGCTCACAGTTGCGGAGGTATCCGCAGTGGGTTTGCCGGCGGTATATGTTCCACTGCCACACGGTAATGGTGAACAGGAACTCAATGCCCGACCGGTGGTCAGCGCCGGTGGTGGTGTGATTGTTCCCGATAGCGACCTAGACGGGCAGCGCGTGGCCAAGGAAGTGATTCCCACCTTGCGTGATCCGGCACGGTTGCGCGCGGCAGAGAAAGCAGCACAGCTGGCGGGGCACCGCGGTGCAGCTCAGGCAATCGCGGATCGTGTTCTCGCAGCAGCGGATAAGAAGCGGTAGGGCGCAAAACTACCGTCATGGCAACGAAAGGCCAAAGGAAAACAGTTATGACCTCAAACATCGACCTCAGTCGGGTTCACATGGTGGGCATTGGTGGTGCCGGCATGTCGGGCATTGCTCGAATCTTGCTGTCGCGTGGCAGCTCCGTGACGGGGTCCGACATGAAGGATTCGCGCAGCATTTTGGCACTCCGCGCGGCCGGGGCGCAGGTCACTGTTGGGCATAGTGCGGAAAACCTTCACGTCACGGGGCAGCTGCCAACTGTTGTTGTAACGTCGTTCGCAGCGATTCCCCAAGACAACCCCGAGTTGCTGGCAGCGCGCGAGCATGACATCCCGGTTGTGCGCCGCTCCGATGTTTTAGCCCAACTGATGAGTGATCGGCGGGCATTCCTGTTGGCCGGTACTCACGGAAAAACGTCTACGACCTCCATGGCCGTGGCTGCGATGCAAGCTGCGGGCTGGGATCCGTCCTTCGCCATCGGCGGGCAGCTCAACCGCGCGGGAACCAACGCGCATCACGGCACGGGCGACGTTTTTATCGCTGAAGCCGACGAATCAGATGGATCGTTTTTGTCCTACCAGCCCGAGGTAGCCGTGGTGACGAACGTCGAACCCGACCATCTCGATTACTTCGGCACCGAAGAGGCCTACCGCCAGGTGTTCGAGCGTTTCGCTGGCTGTGTAGTTGACGGTGGCACGTTGGTTGTTTGTGTGGACGACGCCGGCAGCCGCGCCCTCGCTCAATCTCTCCTCACAGCGGAATCGGCTGACGGGCCACACTGCCGCATCATCGGCTACGGCACCCGCGAGGCGATGGAAGCAGCTCCCGAGATCGAAGCCGGCGCCATCATTGATGAGCTGAAGGTTTCGAGTAAGGGGACGGAAGCTCGGGTGCGCTTTAGCGGGGAAGAGGCTCCCCGTACGCTGCGCGTTGCGATTCCTGGCACGCACATGGTGCTCAACGCCACGGCCGCGGTTTTAGGCGGCGCGCTATTGGGGGCTGACTTGGACAAGCTGCTCGAAGGTGTTGCTGAGTTCGACGGCGTTCGCCGCCGCTTCGAGTACCACGGCACCGTGAAGGGCGTTCAGGTTTACGATGACTACGCGCATCACCCCACTGAGGTAACGGCGGTTCTTTCCGCAGCGCGGGAACGAATTGGCGCTCAGGGGGAGGGGCGGGTGATCGCCGTATTCCAACCACATCTGTACTCCCGCACTATGACGTTCGCCGACGAGTTCGCGGCGGCTTTGAGCTTGTCCGATGAAGTAGTATTGCTGGATATTTTCGGGGCGCGCGAAAACCCTGTTGAAGGCGTGGATAGTCGTGTGATTGGTGACAAGATCACGGTGCCATGGGAGTACGCTTCTGAGTTCACCGGGGTGCCACAGATAGTTGCCCAGCGGGTGCGTACCGGGGATATGGTCCTGACTATCGGCGCCGGTACCGTCACGATGCTTGCAGATGAGATTCTGCGTGAATTGGAGGGCTAGTGCCCAAGAAAATCATCGCGGGTGTGATCGCGGCCATTGTTGTGGTGGCCATCGCCCTGTATGCGTTCCCGGTTCTCAAGGTTAGTTCCATCGAGGTTGAGGGTGTGCAGAATGCCGATGCGGGTGTGGTTAAGGAGGCTGCCAGTGTGGGTTCTAGCGCCAATATGCTGCGCGTAGATACGGACGCGGTTGCGGAAAAAGTCGCTCAGGTTCCGTGGGTGGAGCAGGTCACTGTGTCCCGCGCATGGCCTTCTACGCTGAAGGTGCAGGTCACTGAGCATACGCCGGTGGCGTATTTCCGCAACGGGAACGAGGTCTCCGCGGTCAATGAAGCCGGGAAGGTCTTCCTCAAGGGTGTGGCTCCGGAAGGCGCGAAGGAAATCGCGGGAGTAAAGCCCGAGGATTCCAAAGCCATTACGGCAGCAACCACCGCCATCACGGCGCTACACCCCAAAGTGAGGGAGAAGTTAGAGCGTGTGGAAGCCAAGACGGCCGAAAGCCTAGTCCTCCAGTTCGCGGAAGGGAAAACCGTTGTGTGGGGATCCGCGGAACGGGCGTCTGAAAAAGCAGAGGCCACCCGTGTTGTCCTCACACAGGAGGGCAAGAAGTGGAACGTATCCAACCCCGCCATGCCCTCCGGCAGACCTTAAAGTAGACCTTTAAACATACGACACGCGCAGAAAAATGTCCGCCCGAAACTTGTGACGTACAAGGAAGATGGTGTGGAAAGACTCCACAGAAAGGCAGACAGCAACTTATGACCTCTCCAGGAAACCACCTCGCCGAAATCAAGGTGGTAGGCGTAGGTGGTGGCGGTGTGAACGCCGTCAACCGCATGATCGATGAAAAGCTCCAAGGCGTGGAGTTCATCGCCATCAACACTGATGCGCAGGCTCTCATGCTCACGGATGCGGACGTCAAGCTGGATATCGGCCGGGAGGAAACTCGTGGCCTCGGCGCAGGTGCAAACCCTGACGTCGGACGCAAGTCCGCAGAAGATCACAAGGACCAGATCGAGGAGATCCTCGCCGGTGCTGACATGGTCTTCGTGACCGCTGGCGAAGGTGGCGGCACTGGTACTGGTGCGGCCCCCGTTGTCGCCAACATTGCGAAGAAGCAGAACGCACTGACCGTTGGTGTGGTCACCCGTCCATTCAGCTTCGAAGGTCGCCGTCGTACCAAGCAGGCTTTAGAAGGAATTGAAGCTCTGCGTGAGGTGTGCGATACCCTCATCGTCATTCCGAACGATTCCTTGCTGCAGCTCAGCGACGAGCAAATGTCCATGATGGACGCTTTCCGCAAGGCCGACGAAGTTTTGCTTTCTGGCGTGGAGGGCATTACCAAGCTGATCACTACCCCAGGTGTGATCAACGTGGACTTCGCAGACGTCCGTTCCGTCATGACCGATGCAGGTAGCGCGTTGATGGGCATCGGTACCGCCCGTGGTGAATCGCGCGCGGTCAAGGCCACCGAGGCCGCAATCAATTCACCGCTGCTGGAAAACACCATGAAGGGTGCACGCGGCGTGCTGCTGTCCTTCGCCGGTGGTTCTGACTTGGGCCTCATCGAGGTTTCCCAAGCTGCGGCTCTGGTTGAGGATCTGGCCGACGAAGATGCCAACATTATCTTCGGCACCATCGTGGATGACCAGCTGGGGGATGAGGTTCGTGTGACCGTGATCGCGACCGGTTTCGATGATTCCCCGTCTGCAGGTTCCGCAGCACAACGCGGTGGTCAGCACCGGACGCAGGAGGCAGCCCAGTCCAGCTCCGCTTCTATCTTCGGTGGCGAGCAGGCCCCCACAGCCCAGTCTTCCGCTACTCCTGCGCAACCCGCGCAGCAGGCGCAGCAGGTGCAGCCTGCCCAACCTGCGCAACAGGACCCACAGCCCGGCGCCGCACAGCCTGCCGGTAGCAGCTTCGCGCAGCGCACCCGTGGAGATATCCCACAGGGCTCCACCGCGAATGGTCTATTCACCTCCCGCCAAGACAACGATGCCGCTGGCCGTCACCACCTGGACGATGAGGATGACCTCGATCTGCCAGATTTCCTGTAGAGGCTGAATGGCAATGACCCCTGCGGCACAGAATGGCACCCCACGGGTCCGGAAGGTGTTCACCGACCGGTCCGGCGGGGTCTCCCGCGCTCCGTACGACAGCTTCAACTTGGGCGATCACGTAGGAGATGACCCCAGTGCAGTGGCGGCTAACCGCACTCGGTTGGCACAATCCGTCGGACTGGAGTTGCATGATCTGGTGTTTATGGAGCAGATTCATTCTCCTACAGTTACCGAGTTGACAGCCAAAGAACTCGCTGCTTTGTGCAACCGCACCGAAGCTGGGGACAGCCTGACTGTGGAAGCTACCGACGCCCTCATCACCACAGTGCCGGGCATTGCCCTCGTTGTCCTCACCGCGGACTGCGTGCCAGTTCTGCTTTCCGACGAGCAAGCGGGAATTGTGGCTGCCGTCCACGCGGGACGCATGGGTGCCAGGAACGGCATCATCCCGCGAACCATCGCGCGAATGGAGGAGCTGGGCGCGGTCCCGGCTGGAATCCACGCGCTGCTGGGCGCGGCGGCGTCGGGAAAAAAGTACGAAGTGCCAGAGCACATGGCGGCGGATGTGGAGTCTAAGCTGCCAGGTGCTCGTATGAGCACGGATGCCGGCACTACTGGCCTGGATATTCGGGCGGGGTTGACTAGGCAGTTGCTGAGTTTGGGGGTTCGTAGTATCGACGCCGACCCGCGTGACACGATCGAGAGCCACAACTTTTTTTCCTACCGCAGAGAGGGCACAACGGGGCGACAAGCGGGGATGGTCTGGCTGACCCGCTAGAGGAACTGTGAGTGTACCTTTGCCACTGAAGATGTCAGGTCACCGTAGGAATTGAATGAAAGGTTTGTGTCGTGGAATTGACCCAGCAACAACAAGACGATCTCGCGCAGCGCCTGCGTGACGTTCGCCAACGCGTGGCGGTGGCAGGTGGTGCGGATTTGCTGCCGATCACCAAATTTCACCCCGTAGAAGCGTTGCGAGTTCTGGCCCAATTCGGTGTGGGTGCCGTGGGAGAAAACCGTGAGCAGGAGGCCAAGGCCAAATACGAGGTGCTGGCCGGTCGCCCCGAGATCCACATGGTGGGGCAGATTCAAACCAAGAAGGCGAATTCGGTGGCCCGATGGGCTGCCGCAGTGCATACAGTGGATTCTTCGAAATTGTTGCAGGCGCTGGACCGTGGCGCTGGCCTGGCGATGGAACGTGGTGATCGGCTGGAGAAGCTGCCTGTGCTGCTGCAGTTCAGTGCGGACGGCGACCCGCAGCGCGGTGGTGTAGTAGCAAATGACATCGATGCCCTAGCAGATGAAGCACAACACTGCGCGAACCTAGAGCTGCGCGGGTTGATGACCGTTCCACCGCTGGGATCAGATGCGGCCAGTGTGTTTGCGCAGGGCCGGAAGCTTCTAGACAGCATTGCAGATAGGGTAGTGGGTGTTCCGGTGTACTCGGCGGGTATGAGCCAAGACATGGAAATCGCGATCGCCGAGGGCTCGACGTTGGTGCGTGTCGGAACAGATATCATGGGCCCGCGCCCAGTAATTTGATTTATTGACTTTGAATACGGGAAAGGACCCCTTTAACTGATGTCTGACGGATTCGGCAACAAGTTCAAAGAGTTTTTCGGCTTTGGCGAGGTAGACAGCTACCAGGACCCGTATTTCCGCGACGGCGCCGCGGATTCTCGTGAGCGTGCCGATGAGCACGATCACCGCGATCGCGGTATTAGCGAGTCTCGCGAGGCTCGTTACGGTGGCCGTGACCGTTACAGCCGAGAAGAAGATGACTTCCGGGATCGTAGCCGGGCGCCACGAGATTACGAGGCCCGTCCTTCCCGTTACGTCCGCGAGGAATCCGTTTCTCGTCCCGCACCGCGTGCACACGTGGAGCCACAGTATGCTCGTCTGTCGTTGAGCTCCTACACGCAGGCTGGCGAGATCGCCGAGATCATCAAGACCGGTGATGTGGCGGTATTCAACCTAGGTGGCATGGAGAAGGCCGAGGCTACTCGCGTTCTGGATTTCACGGCCGGTTTGGCGCGCGGGCTGGACGCAAAGCTAAAGAAGCTGCGCGGTGTGCGCAACTTCGTGCTCATTCCAGCAGATGTGACCTTGGAACAAAGCCAGCTGGATAAGCTGGCCGAGGACCTGTAAGCCGTACCCACAGATCTAGCACAGCCGGAAACTTCGGTAGTAAGAGTAAACGTGAACTCAGCTATAGTCTTATTGATCCTCCTGTTGAAGCTGTACATTTTGGTTCTGATCCTCCGGATCATCATCGAGATGGTGCAGTCCTTTTCAAGGAATTGGCGCCCGCAGCGGTGGTTTAGCATCTGCGCGGAGCCCATTTTTGTGGTGACGGATCCGCCTGTGAAGGCGCTGCGCAAACTTATCCCGCCGGTCCAGCTGGGTGGTGTGGGTCTCGACGTCTCCGTTTTGGTTCTTTTCTTTATCCTGCAGCTTCTCATGATGATTCTGGGGCGGATGTTAGCTCTCTAAAGCTGGGCGGTTCACTGGCTTTCTGTTTGCCATAACCTTCTTTTCGGACGCCAAGGGGTGCCCGGGGACATATCCCGCGGGGCCCCTTTCGCGTATCTGCTGCAGATATGGCGCGTAGCGTCAGCGTGCGGCGGGGGTGTTTGGCACGTGTTGAATTGACCACGGTTGCTGTGGAGTTGTCTGCGCCGGAGTGAAGGCTGGTTGGTGCAAGAAGTGGGAGAAATGTGGTGAAGAAAGGCCTCGCGGGAATGAGAATCATGAAAAATGCGTAAATAATATACTAATTTTGCCATCCGACAACGTGTTCGACAGTGATTGTTGATATCCGTTGTCAGCAAACCTGGCTCGGCGGTGTAGAGTTTCCCCCAACATTGGGGTGCTTCAGCTGTGCGGTATTACCGTCGGGGGTATGAGTTTTTAGGCCAATATTTGCGGTTGTAAGTGTGTATATAACTAAAAAATATTGGTTAGAAGAGTGATCCTTATCTAATTCCGTTTGAATTTTTGGAATCTTCACCCATATTGCTGATTAAAGGACTTGTTGAACGGTTTCGTGTTGGATACACTTGTACCATCTCCGCGGTATTTGAGTGAGGCCGTGGAGATGTCGTGTGTAGTGATGGAAGCCGTCACCGAGGGAAATGTGGGTCCCCCGGTGGCGGCTTTCTCTTATTCTTGGGTCAATTCTGGCTAAATCTCCACATTAAGTTGAGCTTTACTCGTGGTCCACTGGTATGCTGTGAGAAGTTTGTAACTATAGGGAAGATCCTCATTAGCGCGAGACCACTCAATGAGGCGTTTTCGAACCGGAAGGGAATCTAATGCCGCTGACTCCAGCTGATGTGCACAACGTCGCCTTTAGCAAGCCACCAATTGGTAAGCGGGGCTATAACGAAGATGAGGTTGATCAGTTCCTCGATCTCGTTGAGGACACGCTTGCGGAGCTCCAGGAAGAAAACGCCGACCTGAAGCAGAAGCTCCAGTCTGCGCCAGCGCAGAATGCGTCCGCTCCAGCAGCGCAGCCTCAGGTGAGTGAGGCAGAGCTGCGCAGGAAGATTGAGGCTGAACTGCGTCCGCAGATCGAGGCTGACGCACAGCGTAAGGCGCAGGCTTCCACTGCACAGACCGAGTCCTCTGCCCAGGTTGAGGCTCGCGTGAAGGAACAGTACGAGGCCCGTCTGAAGCAGGCTGAGGATCGTGCTCGCCAGGCAGAAGAGAATGCCCGCAAGGCTCAGGCCGAGGCCGCTGAGGCTAAGAAGGCTCAGCCAGCCCAGGTGTCCCAGGCTGCTACCGCCTCCAGCGATGCTGGAAAGGACGGCGCTGCAACTCCGGATACGCACATGCAGGCAGCCCGCGTTCTATCTCTGGCGCAGGAGATGGCAGATCGCCTCACTGGCGATGCCAAGGCCGAATCCACCACCATGCTGGAGCAGGCTCGGGCACAGGCTAAGAAGACCATCGAGGATGCAGACGCAAGCTCTAAGGCCACCTTGGATGATGCAAAGCAGAAGTCCGAGGCTCAGCTAGCGGATGCCAAGACCCGTTCCGAGAAAATGCTGGCCGATGCCAAGCAGCAGTCTCAGGCGCAGTTGGCCGACGCAAAGCAGAAGTCCGAGACCATGGTGTCCGATGCCACTGCTCAGTCTCAAGCTCAGATCCGTCAGGCCCAGGAGAAGGCGAACGCCCTGCAGCAGGATGCCGAGCGTAAGCACACTGAGATCATGACCACGGTCAAGAGCCAGCAGCAGACCTTGGAGGCGCGTATCGAAGAGCTGCGCACCTACGAGCGCGAGTACCGCACCCGTCTAAAGACCTTCCTCGAGTCTCAGCTGGAGGAGCTCAACAGCCGGGGTACCGCCGCTCCTGCCGGCTCCATCGACTCCCAGAACAACAACCGCTAAACGTTGGGCTGGCAACAGCCCAACCGTGTGACACGGTGACCTGAAAACGAAAGCACCATGCTTGCTTTAGCAATTAGCCTCGCAATCATCGGCTTTGCGGTCCTCGTCTTTGCTCTGTGGCAAGGATCGATGGCCCTAGCTTGGATTTGTATCGGAATTGCCTCGGTAGGCGTGGTGCTTTCTCTTGTGGACCTCGCCAGGCACCGTAAAAGGTCTCGTGAAACCACCACGAGTGATGAGGGTAGATCCTAGGGTAATCCTCTAGGTAAACCCCACAGGAAAAGTGCTCGCTTGCACGGACGACTTCGTGGTGTAGCATCTAACTCACATGCTCGGAACCATCACGCACGAGGGAACGAGAAACGCAATGATCCGGCCATCACCGGGGAGTGTCGTCGGAAGAACAGCTTTTCGGGAGGATTCTCCTGATAGGCCCAGTAGAACCGGCCGCATTCGGGGCACGTCACGCCTTAAGGTAAGTGGGACAGCTTGAACACCGTGCGACCGCCTAAGGCGGGGGGAAGGCTGTTCAATCAGGGTGGTACCGCGAGGAAGACCAAGACCATACTTGGCCCCAATCGTCCCTGTTGTTTAGCACTTTGAACCGCGACAACAGCGAAGGACAGCGCGCTATGAACGCCACTCCAGCCGGCGGGGCATACCCCCGCGTTGATATGTCCAATGGTGGATCAACCGCCTTCCCAGATCTCGAGAATAAGGTCTTGGAGTATTGGAAGCAGGACGGAACCTTCCAGGCCTCCATCGAGCAGCGCACTGGAGAGGACGAGTACATCTTCTATGATGGCCCCCCATTCGCTAACGGCCTGCCACACTATGGCCACTTGCTGACGGGTTACGTCAAGGACATCGTGCCGCGCTACCAAACCATGCGTGGTCGCCATGTTCCGCGTGTATTCGGCTGGGACTGCCACGGCTTGCCCGCCGAGCTGGAAGCAGAGCGCCAGCTGGGTATCAAGGGCCGGGACGGCATCGAAGAGATGGGCCTGCAGAAGTTCAACGAGTACTGCGCCACCAGCGTGCTCCGCTACACCGATGAGTGGAAGAACTACGTCACTCGACAAGCTCGTTGGGTGGACTTCGACAACGGCTACAAGACGATGGACCTGAACTTCATGGAGTCCGTTATGTGGGCGTTTAAGACGCTCTACGACAAGGGTCTCATCTACCAAGGCTTCCGCGTGCTGCCGTACTCGTGGGCCGAGCAAACTCCGCTGTCCAACCATGAGACCCGCCTGGATGATTCTTACAAGATGCGCCAGGATCCCACGCTCACGGTGACCATGCCGTTCACTGGTGCGCGGGAAGGCACTGCCGCTCAGGCGACATTGCGAAAGCACCCTGAATTGCTCGAGGCTGCGGCTATTGCTTGGACAACCACGCCATGGACTCTGCCAAGTAACTTGGCGTTGGCGGTTAATCCCTCGGTGACCTACCAACTGGTTCGCGTGGGCGAGGACGGAGAAGACGGCTTCGCTGGAAAGCTCTTGGTGCTGGCCGAGCCTCTGGTCGGCTCGTATGCCAAGGAATTTGGCGAAAGCCGGGAGGTTGTGGCGTCGTTCGCAGGAGAAGAGCTGGTCGGCCTTACTTACGAGCCAGTTTTCGACTACTTCCGCAACGCCCGGAACGCCTTCCAGGTTCTCAGCGCTGACTACGTCACCACAGAAGACGGTACGGGTGTGGTTCACCAAGCTCCGGCCTTCGGTGAAGATGATATGAATACCTGCGAGAAGGCCGATATCGAGCTGGTGATCCCCGTGGACATCGACGGAACCTTCACTTCCCAGGTCCCCGATTACAAGGGGCAGCTTGTTTTCGACGCCAACAAAGCCATCATCAAGGACCTCAAACAGGTGGGCCGTGTATTCCGGCACCAGACGATTGAGCACTCTTACCCACACTCGTGGCGTTCCGGAGAACCGCTGATCTACATGGCCCTGCCATCTTGGTTTGTGGCTGTGACCAAGTTCCGTGACCGTATGGTGCAGCTCAACCATGAGCAGATCGAATGGATGCCAGCCCACATCCGGGATGGTCAATTCGGCAAGTGGTTGGAGGGTGCCCGTGACTGGAATATCTCTCGCAACCGCTACTGGGGTGCCCCGATCCCTGTCTGGGTCTCGGACAACGATGAGTACCCACGCATCGATGTTTACGGAAGTCTCGACGAGCTGGAGCGTGACTTCGGCGAGCGTCCTCAGTCCTTACACCGTCCACATATTGACCAGTTGGTTCGTCCAAACCCTGACGACCCAACGGGTAAGTCCATGATGCGTCGTGTACCTGAGGTCTTGGACTGCTGGTTCGAATCCGGCTCCATGCCTTTCGCGCAAAAGCATTACCCGTTTGAAAACCGGGAGTGGTTCGAAACGCATTCGCCCAGTGACTTCATCGTGGAATACTCGGGCCAGACCCGTGGCTGGTTCTACACGCTGCACGTGCTGGCAACCGCGTTGTTCGATCGTCCGGCGTTCAAAAAGGTTGTGGCCCACGGTATCGTACTCGGTGATGATGGACTGAAGATGAGTAAGTCCAAGGGCAACTACCCGAACGTCAACGAGGTGTTTGAGCGGGACGGATCCGATGCGATGCGGTGGTTCCTCATGAGTTCGCCAATCCTGCGTGGCGGCAACTTGATCGTTACCGAGCAAGGCATCCGCGAGGGTGTTCGCCAAGCGATGCTGCCCATGTGGAACGCGTACTCGTTCCTGCGTCTGTACGCCTCCCAGCCAGCACAGTGGGATGCGTCGTCCACGCACGTATTGGATCGCTACATCCTCGCCAAGCTGCACGACACGGTGTCAGCAGTAACTGATGCCTTGGATAGTACGAACATCGCTCTGGCGTGTGATGAGGTGCGTAGTTTCTGCGACGTTCTCACCAACTGGTTCGTCCGTCGATCTCGCGACCGGTTCTGGGCGGGCGATACCGGTGAAGCCGGCCACCCGGAGGCATTCAACACGCTGTATACGGTGTTGGAGACCCTCAGCCGCATTGCTTCACCCGTGTTGCCCATGACCACCGAGGTGATCTGGCGTGGTCTGACTGGGGAGCGCTCCGTGCACCTGGCCGAGTGGCCCGATGCGAACGCGTTGCCTGCCGATGCCCAGCTCGTGGAGGCAATGGATGCCGTCCGTGCCATTAGCTCCGCGGCGAGTTCCCTGCGTAAGGCGCACAAGCTCCGCAACCGTTTGCCACTTCCAAAGCTGACCGTGGCGCTGCCGGAGGCAGAAGCACTGAGCGATTTTGTCTCGATCATTGCCGATGAGGTGAATGTCAAGGAAGTTGCCTTGACTAAAGATGTCGCTAGTGTGGGTTCCTTCGATGTCGTTGTCAATGCTCGGGCGGCGGGTCCACGCCTGGGGAAGGATGTTCAGCGTGTCATCAAGGCCGTGAAGTCCGGCAACTATTCAGTTGCAGACGACGGCACGGTATCCGCCGATGGCATCGAGCTGCAGGATGGAGAGTTCACGCGCAAGCTTGTCGCCGTTGACCCGGAACACACAGCGGAGGTTGCCAGCGAGAATGGCTTGGTGGTGCTGGATACCACCACCACCGAAGAACTGGAAGCCGAGGGTTGGGCCGCAGACCGCATCCGCGGAATCCAGGAGGCCCGCAAGTCTAGCGGCTTGCAGGTTAGTGATCGCATCGCGCTGCGGCTATCAGTTCCGGAGGGTAAGGAGGATTGGGCTCAAACCCACGCACAGCGCATCGCCGCCGAGGTGCTGGCCACCGATGTGGAGGTCATCAAGGGCGAGCAGTTGACCTATGATGTCGCCGACGGCTGCAGCGTGGACGTCACCAAGAACTCCCAGTAGTTTGCCGCCGAAAAAGCGGTGGCAGTTCTCCCTGAAGGGTGGTGGAACCTGAAGTGAGCATGTTCGCTCCACATGGTCCTGCGCGGGGCATTGGTCGCTTCGCGCTGGCGCCTGTGCTGCCTCCCGCTCTCATGGTGTTATCGGGGTTATCCCTCTACGCGGGGGCAGCCGTGGCGGTGGGTCTCTTTGAGGTTCTACCCCCGGCGGTTGTTGCCTGGCTGCGCCTTGCATCAGCCGGAGTCATCCTGCTCGTTCTGCGCCGCCCACCCTTGGCGGAATTTTTGGGCCGATCGGGGGTTCTCGCGCTCGCATTTGGTCTCGTTACCATCGCCATGAATATGACCTTCTACGAGGCTATCGCTCGCTTGCCGTTGGGAACCGCCGTCGCCATTGAATTCTTGGGCCCCATCGTGGTGGCGGCTTGTGGTAGCTCCAGCGTGCGCGATTGGTTGTCCTTGATCTTGGCGGCCCTGGGGGTTGTGGTGCTCTCTGGTGCGCAGTGGTCTACGGAGGCCGCCGGAGTGCTGTTTGCCCTTGGCGCGGCTGCTCTGTGGGCGGGTTATATCGTGGTTGGTCATCACGTATCGGGTTCTCCGAATTCACTTGCCATTGGCTTTTTTCTCTCCGCACTTGTGATGGCCCCTCTTGCTTTGGTGCTGTGGCCTGGGGGACCTTTTGGTTCGACGCCACCCAGTCCCGACCTCGACCCCATTATTATTCTCGGATTGGCTGCGGGGCTGGGCGTACTGAGTGCGGTCATTCCGTACAGCCTGGACCAAGTGATACTGCGCGTGGCGGGACAGGCGTATTTTGCGGTCCTGTTGGCGCTACTGCCATTGACAGCAGCAGTGTTGGGCGCGGTCGCGTTGGGCCAAAGGCTCAGTGGCGTCGAAATTGGTGGCATCGTCTTAGTGGTGACAGCCGTGGCTTTGCGTAAGCCAGCGAGTGGCGAAACGGCAGCGGCGGTGGAGTCGCCCGTGGACGATGACGCGGCGAGCGGATCCTCCTACGGCGACTGCACCGCTGAAACCTCCGAGGAATCCGCATGAATCAGGACGGACTTCGCGGGCGGTGGGTCGCACACATCGATATGGACGCGTTCTACGCATCCGTAGAACAGCTCACCCGTCCGGCATTGCGCGGCCGGCCCGTGCTGGTCGGAGGCACATCGGGCAAGGGGGTCGTTGCCGGTGCGTCCTACGAGGCCCGCACCTTCGGGGCGCGCTCGGCGATGCCGATGCACCAGGCGATTCGCATGTGCCACCACCGCGCGGTCGTGGTTAACCCGCGGCGCGAAGTGTACCAAGCCGCATCGCGGAAGATTTTTAGAATCATCTCGCGCTTCGCGGGCGTCGTGGAACAAATCTCGATCGATGAAGGGTTCGCGGAGCCCTCCGAGCTAGTCGGCCGCGAGGGTGCAGAGGGGGTTGAGGCGGCGCGCAGCTGGGCGTCGGAATTACAAAAGGCGGTAGAAGACGAAACGGGACTGCCGTGTTCCATTGGCATGGCGGCCACCAAGTTGGATGCGAAAATGGCTAGTGATCTGGCAAAACCGCACGGCATCTTTGTGGTAGATCCGGACCGGCGCGCCGATGTGTTCCACGAGCGTTCGGTGGCGGAAGTGTGGGGGATCGGCCGGGTCGCGCAAGGGCGGCTGCATGAGGTGGGAGTGGAGACCATCGGCCAGTTTGTGCGGATGGATCGCACGGATGTGCGCACCTTGCTGGGAAATACCGGACTGGAACTGCAGCGGATGGCGGCAGGGCAGGATCTGCGCCCGGTGGCCCCGCGAGCGCGAGCTAAGCAGGTGAGTGCGGAACAAACTCTGGCGGCGGATGTGCGGACCACGCGCGAGGTGCTGCCACATTTGGATAGGAGCGTGCGGCACGCACATGCGCGTTTGCTCAAAGACGGCCGGGCTGCCAAGACAATCACGGTGAAGATTCGCACGGCTGATTTTCAGATCCACACGCGGTCAGCCACGCTCGCCGCGCCGACTGAGGATGTGGATGTGATTCTGAGTGTCGCCCGTAGGATCCTGCCACGGCCGGAGGATCTGGGCGCGGTGCGTCTGGTGGGATTGGGGTTGTCTGGGTTGGCCGACGATCGCCAGCAGCTGCTGTTTCCCGAACTGGATACGGACAAAGCCAGCGGATTGGCAGGGGCCGACGTAGTGCGCATCAGCAGCGATATTGGTCGCACAGGTGGGGTGAGCGGGACAGGAGGGGAGCTGGCGACCCCGGTTGACGAGGCATCCGCGGAGAAGATCGCGGCTCGGCGTTGGCGCCCCACCCAAGATGTGCATCACGAGGAGTTCGGCCATGGGTGGGTCCAGGGAGTGGGTGAGCACGTGTTGACGGTGCGATTCGAAACACGGGCAACGGATCAACCTGGGCGCGTGAAGAATTTTCCAGTGACCACAGATGAACTCCGGGTGTGCGATCCCTTGGAATCGCTGGACTGGGAATTATCGCGGGTGGAGGGCGACGGCGGGGGAGAGGATTAGTCCGGACGGGCCGCATTCAGCTCTGCGGTGTAAGTCAGCCTCGCTGTCTCAATCACCTCCGTTGTGCTGCGAGTTCCGTCAGCAACCACATCCGCGCCTGCGACGGGCGCAGGTTCCCCGCTGAACGAACACCATGCCGCGCCAGATCCGCCCCGCCACCTGCGCTGCCGTAGACAAAGTGGACACCCCCTTCCGGCACTCGAGTACTGATCAGCACTGGCACGTCCAGCGCCTCCAGTGCCTTCGCCATCGCCGCCGGCACATTTCCCGACCCCATGGCGGAAACCACCAAGCCGTCGATGTTAGTCGCGGCTAGCCGCTCGATGAGAACTCCGTCGGCTCCCGCGTAGGCGTCAATAATTGGGATGTGTAAACCGGCCAAACGCGATACATAATCTTTTTGTACCGACGCCGCCACGGCGAATTCGTCCACACCTTCCGCTAGGCGGAAAGCCGCATCTTCCGTGGTGTGCCATTTGGTGGTGCCTATCGCGGGCAACACTTGACCGCCGAACGCGATCCGCACCAGGGATTGTTCGCTGTCGACATTCAGTAGTTTCGTCGCAGTTGCTACCGCAGCGCGAAGATTCAGCGGGCCATCCGGATTCTCGTCATCAGCGGGGCGCTGCGCACCGGTGAAGACAATGGGGCAGGATAAATCCGCGCACAGACGGGCAACGGCGAACGCAGTTTCCTCCATCGTGTCCGTGCCGTGGAGGACGATGACAGCATCGGCCGGGGTCACCTCATCGGATTCCGAATCGCCCGCAAGCACCGCCGCGCGAACTCGATCGATGATGAAATCCATGTCTGCCAGGGAAATATCGGAAGAATCCACTGTCATGATGTCCTCGCCGGTGATCTGCGGCTGCCCCGCACCCGTGGCGAAACCAGCGCGGCTGATCAGGTCTGAGCATTGCAGACTGGGGATTAAGTCGCCATTGTCATTGTGCAGGCAGCTGATGGTGCCGCCGGTGCCGAGAACGTGAATGCGGGGTGGAACAGTCATGGCCCCAATGTACCGTGGAGACGGTTTATCCCTACCGTGGAGTGGCTTTCGGCTGCGGCAAACTGGTAGTCACAATAGTCCCATGTGTAACATTGCGGTGTTAAAGATTGCAGGGATCGGTGTCCCTCCAAACGACTAACCCGATTTAAGGAGAATCCACGCACTCATGATGAAAAAGACAATGGCCGTAGCCATCACCCTGGCCACTACGCTGACCATGACCGCGTGCGGTGGAGACAAGGAATCGACGGACTCTGCTTCCAGCTCCACCGCTGCCTCCAGCTCTTCTGCTCCTAAGAAGGACACGCCTACGGCTGCTGAGCTGACCAATACCCTCAACCGTGCGGTGGATCCGAACCTGCCACCGGAGCAGAAGACCGACACGGTCGTTGGTGGCGAAAAGGCCCCACAGCTTTTCACTGCACTGACGAAATCCAAGCAGCAGTCCAAGGCACAGCTCAAGGTCGTCGATCCAGTGCTCCCATCACTGACCCCGGGTAATGTCTCTGCCACCGTTTCCCTGACCTTGCCTCAACAGCAGCCCAACAACATCACCGGTGTGGAGTTCGTTAATGAGGGTGGCAAGTGGAAGTTGGATCAAAAGTGGGCTTGTACCTTGGTAGAAAACGTTCTGCCGGATCAGGTTCCACCAATGTGCAAGCAGGGCTAAGCCAGCGCGATAAGGGCTCACCGGCAAGCGTATCCCCGCTAGCTATCCCATTCGGTGCGCTGCACCGTCTCCTGGTTGACCCTCACCTTCGAGCCCTGTTTGCCGAAGGTGAGGGTTTGCTTGATTTCTACCCGTCCTCTCACCGGCAAGGGCTTGGTCAGATCCAGATTGAGCTGACCGGATGCCTGGGTGGTGGAATCCAATACGTTCAAATCGGTCTGTGCGAGGTTTTTTACGGCTGGCGCGCGGTCAACTGCCACCCGCAAGCGAACGGCCTGCCCCTTGCGCTCAACCAGTGTGTACGTCACCGTCTGACGCATCGAGATCACTCCGTCGATTCGGCTGGACACGCTCCATGTCGCACCTTCACCGATGGCCTGTTCAGGGAATACGATGGGCATATCGGTGACCTGGGTCAGTGCATGTTCGATACTTGCCCGGGCCGAATCCGTCGCTGTTTCCGGAGCGGATAAAGTGCGGCTGGAAACGCGACCATCTGCGGTGCTAGTGGAGCTAATCTCAAAACCCTCGGCGGTGGAAATATCCTCATTGCGGTCGGCATTCGTGCCCGTAGGTTTGCCCACGATGACCGTCACGTTGTGTTTGTTGCCATCGGTGCTGGAGGAGGCCTTGACCGGAAGGTTCATGGTGACTTCCTCGTAGCTCAAGTCCCCTTGGTCGTCAGTGGCATCGCTGTTCCCGGCCGCCTGGCTGGCCGCATCTTGGCGCTGGTTTTTCTTGCCACCTGTCGTGGTCTGGGACATTCCTTCAGTCGTTTTAATGTTGACTTCTTGATCGCCCGGATCACTGAACCACACGAGGGGAGTACGTGGCGCGGCACCCTCTCCGAGGAGTTTCACCGTCACGCCCGGAACAGTGGCTTGAGCTGGTCGCATGGCTACTGGCTTTTCCCCGGACGAGCAGGCCACTAAGCCCGCGCCCCCCAAGGTCAGAACTGCAGCGAGAAACGCTGTTGCTTTCCTTGTGCCAGACAGAGTTGTTTTACCCACAAGTTCACAGCCTAACAGGCGGGGGCTAGACTCTTAGAACGTGACTTCCAAACGAGCCTCGCTTCTCGCCGTGAGCCTCATGCTCGCCATTATCGCGATCGATCAGTTGAGTAAATGGGCAGTCGTGGAAAATCTTGCGCCCCGCACGGCTTACCCAATCCTCGGTGAGTGGTTCCGTCTTTACTTGGTGAGGAATCCAGGTGCGGCTTTTTCTTTTGGTACCGACGCCACCATCGTGTTCTCGTTCATTCAAATAGCTGCAGTCGCGCTATGCCTGTTTTTGGCTTTCCGTGCGAGGAGCTGGTGGACGATCCTACCCATCGGGCTCATCGGTGGTGGTGCAGCTGGCAACCTCATTGACCGCATCTTCCGCCACCCAGCGGGATTGCACGGGCATGTGGTGGACTTCTTCAGCTTTGGAAGCTTTGCCATTTTCAACGTGGCGGACTCCGCCATCACGGTGGGGGTGGTGCTTTATCTCATCTACACCCTGTTCGTGGAACCACGTCGCCAAGGGGTGCGCGCATGAGCCGATTTGATCAGCAACCTGCGACCCAATCAGCCAGTGCTCACCGCGAAAACCGTGTCCTGCCCGTTCCCGACGGTTTGGCGGGGATGCGGGTGGATGCTGGGCTCAGCAAGCTTTTGGGCCTATCGCGTACGGTGGTAGCGCAGCTTGCCGCAGACAATGACGTACTCATGGACGGAGTATCTGTTGGCAAATCGGATCGTCTGGTGCCCGGTGCATGGTTGGATATCAACTTGCCGGAGCCTCCCCGGGATTTGGCCAACGAGCCACCACAGTTGGTGGAGGGCATGGACATTCTGTATGCCGACGACGATGTGATTGTGGTCGACAAGCCCGTGGGCGTTGCGGCTCACCCCACCTTGGGTTGGGAGGGTCCCACGGTCACTGCGGGGTTGGCCGCAGCGGGGTTCCGGATTTCCACTTCCGGACCGCCGGAGCGCAAAGGCATCGTGCAGCGTTTGGATGTGGGAACCTCCGGGGCCATGGTCGTGGCAGCGAGTGAACGGGGATACTCCCTTCTGAAACGGGCATTCCGGGATCGTGAAGTGGATAAGACCTATCACGCGCTAGTACAAGGGCACCCGGATCCCACCACGGGCACGATTGATGCTCCCATCGCTAGGCACCCCAGCGCGGGGTGGCGCTTTGCTGTTCGTGATGATGGTAAGCACGCGATCACACACTACGACACGCTAGAGGCGCATCGCCAGGCCAGCTTGCTGAAAATCAAGCTGGAGACAGGGCGCACGCACCAAATTCGTGTGCACTTTTCCTCGTTGCATCATCCCTTGGTGGGGGATCCAATGTACGGATCGGATCCCACGTTGGCCGAAAGGCTTGGGCTGATCCGCCAGTGGTTGCACGCGGTTGAACTTGGTTTCCCACACCCGTCAGGGCAGTGGATGACCATCCAGTCTCCGTATCCGCAGGACCTAGCTACGGCTTTGGATCGATTGCGAGATGCCAATGACGCATAAACCCGGCAGCCAGGATGCCTATCACCGGCGCCGGTCGCAAGCCATTGCGGTGAATAAGCGCCGTCGCAGGCAGTTGGATTGGGAGGACACGCGTAAACCCGCGTGGGTAGCGTGGCTTTCGGGGGTGTGCACCATCGCGTTGCTGCTGACCTTGTTGGCCTTGGGCGCAACGGAGGATTCCACCGCGCCGATTGCCAACGGGGACCGACTAGGGCCTTTTGATACGTCCCGGATGCAGTACCAACACCGAGCCCAACAAACGCTGGCTGAAGCACAGGGCGACGAACCCCGCTGGGCCTTGGTCTTGGCGGATAGACCGTGGACGTCCGATTCCATGGCCAAGCTGCTCTCGGATGTTGAAACCTCCCATCAGCGCTTGCGCGTGAGCACTGTGTATGCCGCCGGCTCTGGGTTGGTGGCCGAGGCGGTGGGGGAACCCGCCATTGGGCACACGAGGGCAGATGTTTTCGCCAACGTCGCCTTGGACTTAGCCGGTGAGAACCCCCGCGTCGCCAAGCGGGTGGTTTTCGATGCGATGCTGGTCTACGGCAAACCCGACACGCTGCGGGCGTTATCCCAACGAGTGTTCTCCGTGGAGCCGGCGCCAGTGGACGCTGTCTACGGCAAGATCGGGGTGCGTACGCAGGCACTAGATCAGTAGCCGTACGGTAGAACGAGGGAGAAGCAACGATGGTGTGGGGATTTGGAGCGTACCTGCTGTGGGGTGTGTTCCCGGCGTTTTTCCCGCTGTTGAAACCCGCGGCGCCGGTGGAGATCTTGGCGCACCGGTTTATCTGGACGCTGGTGTTCATGTCGATCGTGGTGGTGGCCGTGGGTGCGATGAAATCCATGCGGCACATTTCGCGGGACCAGTGGCTGAAGGTCACGTTGGCGGCAGTGTTGATCTCACTGAACTGGGGCTTGTACATCTACGCCGTGAATACCAATCACGTGGCCGATGCAGCACTGGGGTACTTCATCAATCCGCTGGTCACGGTCATGTTGGCCGTGGTTGTGCTGCGGGAATCGCTGCGGCCGATGCAGCTTGTGAGCGTGGCTATTGCCTCGGTGGCGGTGATTATTCTGACTGTGGCTCTGGGCCAGCCTCCGATTATCGCCCTGGGGTTGGCGTTGAGCTTTGGGTTGTATGGTCTAGTCAAGAAGCAGGTGAAACTCAGCCCAATCCAGTCCCTGACCGCGGAAACCCTAGTGTTGGCTCCGGTTGGTTTGGGGTACATCGTTTACTTGCAGTCCCAGGGGCAGAACACATTTGTGCAACACGGCCCAGGGCACGCGGCGCTGTTAATGACCGCCGGAGTGGTGACGGCGGTGCCGCTGCTGCTTTTCTCCAAAGCTGCTCAGGCATTGAGTTTGACTAGTTTAGGCATGATCCAATACATCACCCCGGTGATGCAGATGCTGTGGGCGGTATTCGTCAATCAGGAAGCCATTCCCGCGGCCCGATGGGTGGGCTTTTGCATCATTTGGGTGGCGGTCATCATCTTCATCGTGGATATGATTCGGCACCGCCCGCCGCGCATTCGGCACCAGCGGATTGCCCGCAGATTGTCACAGGGTAGCGCTGACTGAGCGGGCCTATGTGCCCGTGACGGCACGGCCCACCACGCATTCGGCACCAGCGGATTGTCACAGTTTAGACGAAGCTCTTGCCCTCGCCACGGTACGTCAGCCACGTATCGATAATTTCCCCATTGGAAACTACGAGTACTTGATCCGTCCACTCGCACTGCTCGCCACCTTTGGCGTGGCGCATCCACACGTGGGACCCCAACTGTAGGTTGCGCGCCGCAGGCCCCGTCAGCGGAGTTTGTACTTCGCCAGGCCCCTCCAGCGCGGCCATCTTCAGGTCGCGAGGCCAATCAACTACCGGCAGACGGTCTTTGCCTGTTGGTCCCGACGCCACGCGCCCCCCACCCGCGACCGTGACGGTGTTCGGGCCGGGCCGGCGAACGACGGGCACTACGAACCACTCGGCCGGGGTGGGAGTAAACGTCTTGTAGTGATCGAACAACGCGGGGCCGACCACACCCGAGCCCGCGCCGATTTCCGTTATGACTTCTTCGGAACGGGTGGTTTCGATTGAACCCGTTCCTCCGCCATTGACGAATTCCAGCGCGGGGCGGCCGGTGGCACGCAGTTCCTCTTGGACGATGCGGATCAGGACCTCGCGGCGCTTGGCTAGCTCCTTGACCGACACGGACTTCATGACCGCTACGGCCGGGGAAGTATCGGTGGTTCCAGCGATCTGGCCTTCGTATGCCATCACACCCACGATGTCGAAACCTTGGCGGGCCAAGATGCTGCGTACGAAGGAACGCAGGTGATCGGCAGATCGGATCGGGGAGCGTAGGGCACCGATATGGACGGGGCCGACTTCCAGCGAGGCGTCGAGATCAATACACACCCGCACCGAGCCACGCTCTTGGGGTGGGACTACGGCATCGATGAAGTTGAGGTGCTCCACGGAATCAACCATCAAGGTGATGCAATCGCGCAAGTGCACGTCGCAGAGCAGACGGTGGAGGGATTCCCGGTTGGCGCTGGGGTAGGCCACCAGCACGTCGTCGCACGTACCACTTTCCACCAACCACATGGCCTCGTCCAGATTGAACGCCAAAACTCCCTGGTATCCCGGGAGCTCCAACACGCGCCGGATCAGTTCGCGGATACGGATGGACTTGCTGGCCAGGCGGATAGGGGTGCCTTCTGCACGCCGAGTCATGGATTGGGCATTTTCAATGGCCGCATCCAGATCGAGGACTGAAAAAGGGGCGTCCAAGTGGGTAACTGCGGCACGTACGTCTGCTCTCATGACTTCAAGGGTATATCCCTTTACGAGCCGAAATGGGGCGATGGGGAAATTGAAAACGAACGCGCTAGTATGGCCTACCATGAGCGGTTCTTCTTTCGTACATCTGCACAATCACACCGAGTACTCCATGCTCGACGGAATGGCGAAAGTGGACATGCTGGCGGCGGAAGCGAAACGTCAGGGTATGCCCGCTGTAGGTATGACAGACCACGGAAACATGTTCGGCGCCGATGCGTTTTACCGCGCTATGACAGCCGCAGACATCAAGCCCATCATTGGCATTGAGGCATACATCGCACCGGAATCCCGCTTCAACCAAAGCCGTGTGCGGTGGGGTAGCCCCGAACAAAAGTCCGATGATGTTTCGGCTTCGGGTGCGTACCTGCACCAGACGATGATTGCGGAGAACGCCACGGGTTTGCGAAACCTCTTCTACTTGAGCTCCATGGCCTCTTACGAGGGCCAACTGGGTAAGTGGCCCCGCATGGATGCCGAACTGATCGCCGAGCACGCCGATGGTATCATCGCCACCACCGGTTGCCCCTCCGGTGACGTGCAAACCCGCCTGCGCCTGGGGCAGTTCGATAAGGCCCTAGAAGCAGCCGCGATGTGGCAGGACATTTATGGGAAGGACAATTTCTTCCTGGAGCTCATGGATCACGGCCTGGAGATTGAGCGCCGCGTGCGCGACGATCTGTTGGAGATCGGGCGCCGCTTGGAGCTGCCGCCACTGGTGACCAATGACTGCCACTACGTGTTGGAATCCCAGGCCGCGGCCCACGAAGTGATGTTGTGCGTGCAGACGGGCTCTACCCTAGACGAGCCCACCCTCGATGAAGGCGGTAAGCGCTTTGCCTTCTCGGGTTCCGGGTACTACCTGCGGACCGCGGAGGATCTGCGCGCGCAATGGGACAAAGAAGTGCCCAAGGGCTGCGACAACACCTTGTGGGTTGCTGAGCGCGTGCAAGATTACAGTGAGGTCTGGGACGAGCACCCCTTCGATCGCATGCCGATTGCAGATGTGCCAGAGGGTGAAACTCCCACCACCTGGCTGACGCACGAGGTGATGAAGGGTTTGGAAGAACGCTTTCCAGGCAAGCCGGTGCCTACCGATTACATTGACCGCGCGAAGTACGAAATCGAAGTTATCGATATGAAGGGCTACCCTTCGTACTTCCTTATTGTGGCGGAGCTCATCAAGTACGCCCGCAGTGTGGGCATTCGCGTGGGACCTGGCCGTGGTTCTGCTGCGGGTTCCCTAGTGGCATATGCCTTGACGATTACCAATATCGACCCGATGGAACACGGCCTGTTGTTCGAACGCTTCTTGAACCCGGAGCGCCCATCGGCACCGGATATCGATATCGACTTTGACGATCGTCGCCGTGGCGAGATGATTCGCTATGCCTCGGAACGCTGGGGTGAGGACAAGATCGCGCAGGTGATCACGTTCGGAACGGTGAAGACCAAACAGGCGATTAAGGATTCCGCTCGCGCGCACTATGGGCAAGCCGGTTTCCAGATGGCTGACCGCATTACGAAAACCCTGCCACCGGCAATTATGGCCAAGGATATTCCGCTGTCTGGCATCATGGATCCAGAGCACGAGCGGTATAACGAGGCTGCTGAGGTACGAAGCCTTATCGAAACCGACCCGGACGTCAACAAGATCTATCAGGACGCCCGCGGATTGGAAGGCGTGGTCCGCCAAGCGGGCGTACACGCCTGTGCGGTGATTATGTCCAGCGTGCCCCTGCTGGACTGCATCCCCATGTGGAAGCGCAAGCAGGACGGTGCACTGATCACCGGTTGGCCGTATCCAGCGTGCGAGGCCATTGGCTTGCTGAAGATGGACTTCCTGGGTCTGCGCAACCTCACGGTCATTGGCGATGCCTTGGACAACATCAAGTCCAACCGGGATTTCGATCTGGATTTGGAAAACCTATCCACGGAAGACGACCCGACATACGAACTTCTGGCCCGTGGCGAAACCCTCGGCGTGTTCCAGCTGGACTCCGGCGGCATGCAGGAACTGCTAAAGCGGATGAAGCCCACCGGGTTTAATGACATCGTGGCCGCACTGGCGCTGTACCGTCCAGGCCCGATGGGCGTCGGCGCACACTGGGAATACGCCGATCGCAAAAACGGTCGTAAACCCATTGTGCCGATTCACCCGGAGCTGGAAGAACCGCTTAAGGAAATCCTCGAAGAGACTTACGGTCTGATCGTGTACCAAGAGCAGATCATGAAGATCTCCCAGAAAGTCGCGAACTACACCGCCGGTCAAGCAGATGGATTTCGCAAGGCCATGGGTAAAAAGAAGCCTGAGGTGCTGGAAAAGGAGTTCGTGAACTTCGAATCCGGAATGAAAGACAATGGCTTTTCCGATGCCGCCATCAAAACCTTGTGGGATACGATCCTGCCGTTCGCGGGTTACGCGTTTAACAAGTCCCACGCCGCTGGTTACGGGTTGGTGAGTTTCTGGACCGCCTACTTGAAGGCCAATTACGCGCCGGAATACATGGCCGCGCTGTTGACTTCGGTGGCAGACAAGAAAGACAAGTCCGCGATCTACCTAGCGGATTGCCGTCACCTGGGGATTCGGGTGCTATCACCGGATGTCAACGAATCCGCGTACACCTTCCAGTCGGTGGGTGCGGACATCCGCTTTGGCCTGGGCGCGGTGCGTAATGTGGGCGAAGAAGTGGTGGAATCCATCATCCGTTCCCGCGAGGATAAAGGCGCATTCAAGGACTTCTCCGACTACTTGGACAAAATTGAGATCGCAGCGGCTTCTAAGCGCGTGACCGAGTCCCTCATTAAGGCCGGTGCCTTTGACTCCCTCGGCCATCCCCGCAAGGGCTTGGTGCTGGTGCACGAGGATGCGGTGGATGCGGTGATCTCTACGAAGAAGGCCGCGGCGAAGGGGCAGTTCGACCTGTTCGCGGGCTTTGGGGATGACGAAACCGTGGGGGATGTCTTCCGTGTGGACGTGCCCGATCAGAACTGGGAGCGCAAACACGAGCTGGCGATGGAACGCGACATGCTGGGCCTGTACGTTTCGGGCCACCCGCTGGATGGCTTCGAAGATGCTCTAGATGCTCAGGTTGATACCCCCATGACCGCGGTGATCTCCGGTGAGTTGCCACACAACCGGGAGGTCAAGATCGGCGGCATTATTTCCTCGGTGGAGCGACGTGTTGACCGCAACGGTAACCCGTGGGTGATTTGCACGCTGGAAGACCAGCACGGTGCGCAGGCGGAACTATTGGTGTTTGCCAAGACCTACCAAATGGTTGCCCCGCAGATCGTGGAGGACAACATTGTCCTAGCTAAGGCACGAATCTCTTACAAGGACGACCGCATGAGCCTGTTCTGCGAGGATCTCAAATCCGCGGAGCTGTCTGTCGGCGCGGGCAGCGGCGTGCCCCTGCGCTTGAGTATCCGCGTGCACCAGGCAACTCCTGACAACATGGCACGCCTCAAGCGTGTGCTGCGACAGAACAAGGGTGATTCGGACGTGTACCTCACGCTCATCGATGGGGAACAGGAAGTTCAGTTCCTGCTGGGCCCCGAAATGCGCGTAAACAAATGCCCCGCCCTCATGGGCGATCTCAAGGCCACCACGTGGGAGGGAATCTTCGCCTAAACCTTCGGTGATGACAACTTGGGGAGCGCGGGGGTGCGTGCAGGGGTGTGCTACGTTCCGCGCCGCATGATCCCGCAGGCTCGGGGGAGGTGAGGACGGGGAGCCGCTTAGCGTGCGGCTTCTCCTTCCCCTTCGCCTTCAACTTTTCCAGCTTCCCCATCGCCTCCATAGTCCCCGCCTTCAGCATCGCGTGCATCCACGTCGATGCGCACCTCCCATGGTCCTAATTCTGGACCGTCGGTGGGCAGGCGCGTGGCGTCGGATAAATTGGCCGACACTGTGATCACATAAGCCTCGGTTGCATACCCCATGCGCACCCAGCCTTCGCCGTGAGCGGCCTCGACCACCTCGGCATCGACGATCCCCAGCTGCGCGCGCATGGCAATCAGGTCGCGGTAAGCCTCGGCGATACGGGCATGGTCGCCGTCGAGCCGTTCTTCCCACTTCAGTTTCGACGCCTCGAAAGTCCCCACCGCCGCGGGATCCGGCACGTCCTCGGGGGCCCAGCCCATACGCGCAAACTCGCGGAGCCGCCCGGCGCGGGTAGCATCGTTGAGCTCCAGGTTTTCATGGTTGACGAAGAACGCGAAAGGCGTGGAGGCGCCCCATTCTTCACCCATGAACAGCATGGGGGTGTATGGGCTGATCAACACGAGAGCGGCCTTGAGAACCTGCTGCGGTCCGGTGAGGTTCATGCTAGGCCGATCGCCCCGGGCACGGTTACCGGTTTGGTCGTGAGTGGTGGTGTAGGTCACCAGCTGGTGGCGCTGCACGACCTCAGTATTGCTTTCATGACTATTGCCTTCATGCTCGGTGGTTTCCCCATCCTCAAAGTGAAGAGCCCGGCCATGCGTGCGCCCGCGGAACGTGGAGTACTTGCCGTCGTGCCAGAACCCGTTCTTCAGGGTTTCCGCCACCACTTCCGCGCTGCCGAAATCTGCGTAGTAGCCATGGGTCTCTCCAGATACCGCTGCGTGGATAGCATGGTGAATATCGTCATCCCACTGGGCAATACCGAACTGCTGGGTGTACTTCGGATCGTTTTGATCGGTTTCTGCAATGACAAAACTCGGCGCCGCGGCATCACGGATCTGTTCGGTGATGCTGTAAGCTCCCGTGTCATCAAACGCATGCACTGCGTCCAACCGCAATCCGTCGATACCGAAATCTTGTGTCCATTGGCGCACAGCTTCCAAGATGTATTTACGCACACCATCGGATCCGTGACCCTGCAGGTTCACGACTTCGCCCCACCCGGTCGAACCACCCGCGGTGTATGGTCCAAACAGGTTTCCGTATGCCCCATCCGGTCCAAAGTGGTTGTATACGACATCCAAGATGACGGCGAGGCCACGGTCGTGCGCGGCGTCGACAAACCGAACCAGTGCGTCCGGCCCACCGTAAACCTCCGAGACGGCGTGCCAGTAAACCCCGTCGTAACCCCAGTTCCGTGCGCCACCGAACGGCTGTACGGGCATCAACTCCACGGCAGTAACGCCCAACTCGGCCAGGTAATCCAGCTTCTCAATCGCAGAATCCAACGTGCCATCGGGTGTGAACGTGCCCACGTGGAGTTCGTATAGTACCTGCCCGGCCAGTTTGGTGTTGATCGGGGAGCGTGGCTGATCGATCTCCCAATGCTCCGACAACCCGTGAATACCGTCGGGCTGGCGGCGCGAGCATGGATCACCAATGGGATCCCCACCGTCGATACTGAATCCGTACCGATCACCCACCTGTGGCACAACGTCGCTGGTGAACCATTCCCCGTCACGGGTCATGGGGTGTTTTTCCCCGTTGACCACCAGCTGCATTTCACCTGCGCGGGGAGCCCATACGCAGTAAGTGTTCTTGTTTGCTGGGGTATCGTGCACGCCTGCAATCATGGCTTCATCCATAACCCCAACCCTAACTGCGATAATGATTCCATGCCGACCAATACCGAAGACTACCTTTGCCCTGCTGCGCACTCGGGTGACGTGGCTGCGCAGGCCGAGATCGAAATCAAACGCTCCCAATTCATCGGTTTGGCCGCCCGCACACAGACGGAAGAGGCCGCCCGCGATTTCATTGCGCATATCCGCTCGCAATACCCCGACGCCCGCCATCATTGCAGCGCGTACATCATTCACCAGGAGGGCGCTCAGCCGGTAGAGCGTTCCAGCGATGATGGCGAACCTTCGGGTACCGCGGGCAAGCCGATGCTCGAGGTCTTGCGCGGTATCGAGGACATCACGGTGGTTGTGGTGCGCTACTTCGGTGGTGTGCTATTGGGCACCGGCGGGCTTGTTCGTGCGTATCAGGATGGCACTCGGCGGGCTCTCGGGGAGCTTTCTTTGGTTCGACGCCGCCAGCGTCAGCTCTTCCGATTCCAACTCGGCCACGCGGATGCCGGCCGGGTGGAAGCCGATATCCGCGCTGCGGGGTTTGACGTGAAAGACGTGGAGTATGGGACCGAGGTCACCATGTCCGTGGCTTCGGATGACGGAGACGGGTTGGCCAGCAGGGTAGCGGCGCTCACTGGTGGCCAAGTCGAGGTCGAACACCTCGGTTCGGTGTGGGTAGAATCGCCCCATGCTCAATAATCAAAACAACGGTGATATCGTTTCCCAGCGCAAGGCAGAGGTCCGGCAGCGAACCCGCAGCATTCAGATTGCCGGTGGTGTGGTTGTCGCCAGCACTTTAGCGGGTGTTTTCCTTGTGAAAACTCCGCTGCTGACGTTCGTCATTCCGTTGCTTGGCCTGCTGTTTGTGCTGTACAACATGTACAAGGTTCGCGAGATCGTGAACCACAAGGACCAGTGGTAAACCGTTGCCGTTGACTGCCGATACGGAAGCGCCCAAGAAGGTTCGCATCGATGCTTGGGTGTGGTCAGTGCGTTTATTTAAGACCCGCTCGCAAGCAGCACAAGCGTGTCGCGCTGGGCACGTAAAGATTAATGGTGAAGCGGTGAAGCCCGCCCAGGCGGTTGAGGTGGGCGATGATGTGCGCGTGTGGGTGAACCACCGGGAGCGGATCGTGAGAGTACGCACACTATTGGCCAAAAGGGTGGGGGCGGATGTCGCTCGTGAGGCCTATGAGGACCACACACCGGAGCAGGTTATGCCCATGATGCCGCGCCGCGATCGGGGTGCGGGGCGGCCAACTAAACGCGAGCGACGTCAGTTGGAGCGCTTTAAGCGGGGGATGCTGTAACCTCTCCGCCCACGGGATCCGGTACATCCCTTAACAACCGGGCTAATTCTGTGGTTTCTTGTCTTGGGCACCAATGGAATTACCCAGTAGTGTTTTCTGATCCAGCTTCTGCCAGCGACTACCCAGCCGCCCTGGGCGCGAACCCGCGTTTTCTCCAATGTGCACAGTCTTGCGAATGTGATCCCGACCAAAGGTGTACAGCAACATATCGTCGATGAGGCGCACTTGTCCCGGACGATACGGGTAATTCATCGCCGCCTGTAGCTTGTCCAAGTTGCGCATCAACGCGCGTAGCTGCTTATAGGTGGTAATTCCGTGGGCATGCAGCATGTCCACCGCGTAGTTGTAGTACTCCACCCGACTGGTGGGGTACTTATCTCCGGCTATGAGGGTGAGCTCGCGAGGCAGGGTATCAGCGGTGATCTTGTCCTCTTCGCCCTTGGTGTCCGTTTGCACGCCACTTTCCATGAATTCGGCAATCTTGTCGAATTGCTCATCCGCTAATTCGATTAATCCCGCCGCCAGCGTGAACGCTCGGTCGACTTCCGGATCGTTGACGTGGTTCTTGTAGCGAATGTCGTGTTCGAACTCTGCCCACGCGTGCTGCAGCACCGTGCGCAGCTGAATCTCCACCAGGCTGTTCCCATCGCGGGCGATCAAGTGCTGCGAGGCGTAACCAAACCGGCCTGCACGCGCCGTTTCCGCGGCCTTATCCACTTCTTGCTCAATGGTGAAAACTTCACCGAGAGCTTGCTTGAGCTGGGGGATCTCCGAAGAGTGATAGGCAATCACGCGCACGCCGAGAATGTCGTATGCACTATCCAAATCCACGTATTCGGGGTATGCGGAGTTGCGAAGCTTGGCTGCGAAGCTATCGCGGTCTTTCACTCGAACGGCTACCTGGTCAAAGGCCAAGCCGGCATCATCGAGGGCGTCGATAACCTTTTCCCGTAACTTGTTGGCGGCATAGGGGTTATTTAACCGCCATGAGTCGTAGGCAGCGAGGGTTGAATCGTCGTTGCGCTGTGACAAGTGGTTAACCTTTCTGCCCGGGGAACATCACGGTGAACAATGAAACCTCCCCGCGCGTTAACTACCCGCGCGCGTGAGGATCGCCTGCGGGCGGGTTTTAAATAACGTTGATAGCTTCACCGTACCTTCAAACATTCCGCCGCCAAGTTGCTCCTCCCACATACCCTCTGGCAGGGTGACGGTGGTATCCTCCCAATCCGGCAGCGTGCGTGGGCGACGAGTCACCAGTACCATGACGTCCTCACCGCGGAGCATGCCCAATAAATGGCGCTCATACTGGCCCGCGGCCATCACGGGCAGATACTTGGCGTGATCCAATTGGAACTGTTTGCGCACACGTAGTGCGGTCGTCACCAGGTGCATCCGTTCATCATCACGGGAGCGAATATCCCCGCGGCCCACACGCTCCAGCGTGTCTTCCAATGCGCGGAAGTCCACCGGGCGACGGTTATCGGGATCCACCAGGTGATCGGTGAGGATCTCGGTACCTTGGTAAATATCCGGAATGCCGGGGGCCAGCAACTGGAGCACTTTTTTGCTGTTGGCGATGGTGATGGAGGCTTCGTCGATCAGCTCTGCGAATTCCCCTAGTTCATCCGCATAGTTGTCGCATACGTCGTCGATCCACGCATGAATGGAATCCTCGAATTCCTCGTTCACGTCGTACCACGTGGTGTGCACACCGGCTTCCCGCATAGCCTTCATGGCGTAATCGTGTAACCGGGAACGCAGCTGGTTCGTAACCTCCCCGGTGGCAGGCCACACACCGATCATGTTCTGCAAGAGGAAGTGGCAGGTCACACCGTCTGTATAGGGGATTTTTTTCACCAGCGCTGCGAATTCCTCGGGGAATTCGGTCAAGCTAGTAATCCGGCTTCGCACGTCCTCACCACGTTTTGTATCGTGCGTGGTCAGCGTGGTCATCGCCTGCGGCCACAACCGTGCACGTTCGGCCTGCAACAGATGGAACTCCGCGGGCGACACGCCGAAACGACCCGGCGCGCCGCCTACTTCCTGCAAGCTAACCAGGCGCGAACCGCGATAAAACGCAGTATCCTCCACCCCCTTGGCCATCACAGCGCCACACACCTGCGCGAAGCGCGTGTTTGCCTCGGAGCGGGAAATCAGGGCGGTAGCAACCAGATCCAGGGCATCTTGCCATTCAGGGCGCTGCATCATTTTTTCCGCGATAACTGTGCTGGTGACCCGCGATAAGGATTCGTAATCCGCGCGGTACACCGGCATCGCGGCGATCAACTCTACGAGGACTTCCTGCAGTTCCTCATCCGATACGCTCTCACCCGCGGTGGACCAGTTGTCGGTGCGCACAGCCGCCGCCAAGCGCCGGATTTCCGCTCCCAACTCGTCTGTTGCCGCGACTTTTTTCAGCTGGTTTTCGGCAGCGGCAAAATCTTCGGCATTCCACCGGGTGCCCGTGTGCTGCTCGGCAAGGTCACCCAAGATGGCTTCGGAGGGGCGGTGGACGAACACGCCATCGAATTCCCGCAAGGCATCATAGCCCGTGGTGCCATCGACCGTCAGGCGCGGATCCAAGGGCTCATCCACGCCCAGGATTTTCTCCACCAACAACCAGCGGTCTTTCCCGATGAGCTTGCGCAGCTTTTTTAAATACTGGAACGGGTTGGCCAAACCATCGGGGTGATCCACGCGCACACCGTCCACCAAGTCGGCAGCCAGCAACTGATTGAGAATGCGGTGCCAGTGCTCGAAGACCACTGGATCTTCCTGTCGGATTCCGGCTAGGCCATTGATACTGAAAAAGCGACGGTAGCTGATGATGCCATCGCGCCAGAACATCAGCTTGTAGTGTTGTCGATCGTGGATGTCCTGCGGCGTGCCGTAGTTCGTGCCCTCAGCGATGGGGAACCGGTGGTCATAATAAACCAGCTCATCGCCTTCCACCTGCAGTGCTGCCACATCTTGCGCACTTCCCAATACGGGCAGACCAATTCGACCGTCGGCACCATTATCGGCGGAAAAATCGATATCGAAGTAGTTGGCAAACTCGGAATTCTTTCCCCGCGCCAGTACATCCCACCACCACGGGTTCAACCGTGGTGTATCCACCCCAACGTGGTTCGGCACGATGTCGATCAGCACCTTCAGGCCCGCGTCGTGGGCTGTCTCAGCCAGTTCGCGGAAGCCCTCTATCCCGCCGAGCTCCGGGTTGATCTGCGTGGGATCCGTGACGTCATAACCGTGGGTCGATTCCACGGGGGCTGTCATGATCGGTGACAGATACAGGTGAGTCACCCCTAATCGGGCGAGGTAGGGCACGCACGCGGTGGCGTCGGCAAAAGTAAAGGCCTCGGCAGGGGAGTTCCCGGGGCCACGAAGTTGAAGGCGGTAAGTCGCGGACATGTCCCCAAGTCTAGGTGAGTGGTGCGGTGCTCACCTGCCGACAAAACCCCTGGGATAGGGCCAGTGGGCCAATCCAGCCGTCTACAGTGGTGGCCAATCGCTGGGGGCACGCACGGATGTCACTGCCGTGAACGTAAAACACGCTGGGCTCGCCGAACAACGTGGAGATAGCGCGGTCTAGATGCTGCGACAGGCTGGGATGAGCCAGCATGACGGACATTGGCATGGACGTCTGCACGACCCGCAGCTCGATGAGGGCATCATCGACCCACCGATATTGCAGACGCGCCCCGCGTGCAGCCAGAACGTCCTCCAGTTGCGCTTCTACAATCGCGGCGGCTTTGATCCAGCGCTGACTGACGGGTTCGGCCCCTTCCGGCACTTCCACGCTTAAACCCCCGCCGAGTGTCACACGAACAGGGGAGGAGTAACAGTTGCTGGGTTTCGTCGTGACTTTCAACATGCCTCATTAGACCGGTTGGCCACGCAAAAGGTTCCCCGTGGGAGATTGCGGGGCCACTATCACCGACTGCCCCAGCATGCACGCCCTCGCAGCTACTCAGCACCCACCATCGTCAGGAACTCCTGCAGGGAAACCAGCTGAATCTCTTGGCCCTTGCCAATCAATTCGCGCGCCCGCTTTTCCTTACTGGTTGTCGTCGCCCACTCGCCGATGATCAGCATCGTGGTTTTCTTCGTCACATTCTTGCCGACCTCGCCACCGGCCCCGGCAATCATGTCCCAAATCTGGCCCTTGTCGTACGGCTCCACGTCGCCAGTGACACACACGACCTGGCCGTACACAGGATTGTCGATATCGGCCTGCTCATTGGTCTCCGGCACTTCATCCGGGGTAGCCACCGCGGCCCACGGTGCCGGTCCGCGTTTGGCTCCACCCGACTTTCCGGACCCCTGCGCTGCCGCCTCATCCGCGCCACCGTCGATGTCGAATGCCAACTGCCCCTGCCCGGCTTCTGTCACCCAATCTGCATCGCTGATGGTCGAAGACTGGACCTGTTGCTCAGGCTTGTCGCTACTCGCTGGATTTTTGTCCGACGCCGCCCCGGGCTCCCCAGCCCCCGCCTCCAAGGGGTACCCGGCTTGCACGTTCGTGAGAGCGCGGTCGATGTCCACGAAATCCTGCTCATCTGCGGGAGAAAAATTCAGCGTGGTGGCGTCGGTAAAAAGACCATCCTTACCCACCAGCAATTCGATGAAACCAGGGGAGGTGCCATCGGGGGCTTGCCTGTTCCATCCCAGCAGGTCCTCCACCGCAATGGTTTCGTCCTGCCACAAGCTGGCCCCCAATGGCGAGCGCGTGATGGAGATGCGCTGGGTATCAATGGAAACGTCGGCGCCGCGGGCATGCATGATGGGAAGTCCTTCGCTGGATAGGGGAATTCAACTCAAAGGCAATACCGCTAACCCTAGTGGGTGCCAGCTCCTTCGGGCAGGAGGGGATCGGTCAACGGGCGCTGCAACACGACGATGCTTCGGGCTGCGACCTCCAGATCATCTCCGGGCTGCAAGGTGGTGAGTTCGGGACGACCACCTGTGTCCTCCGCGGTATCGATGACCACGGTCCACACCTGCTCTTCAGCCGGTTCCACGTGCATCACGTTGTGGCGGCGCGGCAAGGTGAACGTAATGGACTCATGGTGCGCGTTGAAGCACAGCAGGAACGAATCGTCTTCCACTTTGCGCCCGTGCTTATCCGGTTCCGCGATGGCCTGACCGTTGAGGTGCACCATGAGGGACTTACCGAACTCCGTGGACCAATCCTCTTCATTCATCAGGCGACCGTCCGGGGTTAACCACGCAATATCGCGTTCGGCTACATCCATACCCAGCGGGCCACCGGCCAGGAAACGACGGCGGCGGAAGACGGGGTGCGCTGCGCGCAACTTGGTGAGGAAACGGGTGAAAGCATGCAGATTCTCATCTGCGTTGTCCCAATCCATCCATGAAATCTCGTTGTCCTGGCAGTACACGTTGTTATTGCCGCCCTGCGTGCGGCCCAGCTCGTCACCGTGCGACAACATGGGAGTTCCCTGGGAAAGAAGCAGGGTTGTCAAAAAGTTCCGCCGCTGCTGATCGCGTAGCTTCAGGATCTCCTGATCATCTGTCTCACCCTCCACACCGCAATTCCAGCTGCGGTTGTGGCTTTCCCCGTCGCGGTTATCTTCCCCGTTGGCCTCGTTGTGTTTCTCGTTATAGGACACAAGGTCGCGCAACGTGAAACCGTCGTGGGCGGTAACGAAGTTGATCGACGCCGAGGGGCGACGACCCGCGTACAGGTCCGACGATCCTGTCAGTCGGGAGGCGAACTCACCCAGCGTGGCCGGCTCACCGCGCCAGAAATCGCGCACCGTATCGCGGTACTTTCCGTTCCACTCTTTCCACAATGCAGGGAAGTTACCAACCTGGTAGCCACCCTCGCCCACATCCCAAGGCTCAGCAATCAGCTTGACCTGGGAAACAGTGGGATCCTGTTGCACCAGATCGAAGAAGGCCGACAGGCGATCCACATCGTGGAATTCGCGCGCCAATGTCGAGGCCAAATCGAAACGGAAACCATCAACATGCATTTCCGTTACCCAGTAGCGCAGCGAATCCATGATCAACTGCAGGGTGTACGGGTGACGTACATTCAATGAGTTTCCGGTGCCCGTGTAGTCCATGTAGTGCGCTTCATCGCCATCGACCAACCGGTAGTACGCCTGGTTATCAATGCCACGGAAAATTTGTGTCGGGCCTTGGTGGTTGCCCTCCGAGGTGTGGTTGTATACCACATCCAAAATGATCTCCATGCCCGCATCGTGGTAACTGCGTACCATCTGCTTAAACTCCGCCACCGCGCCCTCTGCTGAATTGGAAGCTGCATAATCACGGTGCGGCGCGAAGTAACCAAGGGTGTTGTAACCCCAGTAGTTGCGCAGGCCCTCATTCTTGAGGTGGTCATCGTGGACGAACTGGTGAACCGGCATCAGTTCCACCGTGGTGATGCCCAAATCTTTCAGATACTGGATCACACTGTGGTGACCCAAGCCGGCGTAGGTGCCACGCAAGTGATCGGGAACATCCGGGTGGGTCATCGTCAGACCCTTCACGTGGGTTTCGTAAATCACCGTATCCGTATCGGCAATATTCGGCCGACGGTCATTGGACCAGTCAAACCATGGGTTGATCACCACGCTGCGCATGGCATGCGGTGCCGAGTCCTCCTGGTTGCGCTCCTCCGGATTGTTGAGGTCATAGCTGAACAGCGAAGGGTGCCCGTCGAACTCCCCATCAAAAGACTTGCCGTAAGGATCCATCAACAACTTCGACGGATCGCAACGTTGCCCCCGTGCGGGATCCCAGGGGCCGTGCACGCGGTAACCATAGCGCTGGCCCGGAACAATGCCAGGCAGGAAGCAGTGCCAAATGCCGGCATCCTGCTCTACCAAACGAATCCGGGTTTCACTGCCGGCATCATCGAACAAGCACAGGTCAACTGCAGTGGCGACCTCACTGAAAAGCGCGAAATTCGTGCCATTTCCGTCGAAGGTCGCGCCGAGGGGGTAGGCCTTACCAGGCCACACTACGAGTGGATCGCCCGGCGCACGCAGACCACTTTTATTTGACAGGCTTAAAGACATGTCTATGAGTCTAACTGCTTGAGACCGTTTAGCACGGCGGAGACATTAGCCCCTACATCCTCAGTTTTAATATCAAATTCCGCATCCGTGATCCCCGCCTGCAGTGCCGCTTGCCGCGCCTGCAACTCTAAGGCGCAACCCATCACGTAGTGAAAACACACACTGGCTGCCTGCGCTCCCACCAAACTGGAGAGCTCATCATGGATGTCCCTATCCAATGTTTCCGACGCCACCGCGGCCAGCGTGATCTCTGCCCCATCGCGCACACTGGTCACAGCTTGAAAAAGCTCTTCGCAATACATCCGAGCATCGCCGTGCGCTTCAGGGGTGGAAACCTCGGAGACCAACCGTTGAGCAATTCCACCTAGCAGCGCTTGCTTGTTAGGAAAGTGCCAGTACAGCGCGCCGGGTGCAACTCCTAGCACGGTGGCTAATCGCCGCATGGAAAGATCGGGTAGGCCGTAGGTGCCCAGAATTTCCTCGGCGGCGTTCAGGATCACGTTGCGGTTGAGTTGCACGGTTTTCAGGGTAGTCTTTCTTTTCATGAAGTATCGAAAGTCCCTACTTGCCCTAACATGCGCTATACCGCTTGTCCTGACGGCCTGTGGTAAAGACGAGGGCGGTAACGACAATGGCGCTGCCACGAACGCTGCTGAGAATTCGTCGGCAGCGGACTCTTCGGCATCCACACCCGGCGGCGATAAGCCGGCAGAATCTAGCGATTCCTCTGGCTCCGCGAAAGCCGATGATAAGGCTGATAAAGACGAAGGACAGCAGGGCCAGGGGAGCGATGCCGATTCCACGAAGGGCGATCGCGATGGGGCCGATAAGCCTGCAGAGGGTAATCGTCCACCGGCACCTGCGGGGGACCGCAATGAAGGCGGCCGGGAGCAGAAACAGGGAAATCGCGCGTCAGGTGGGGCAAACGGTGGCGATACCCAGGCAATCACCACTTTGGTGCAAGGCATGGGCAAGCAGCGCTCGGCCTACGACTTCCTCAATTACAGCCTGAATAACTCGTGCAAGGCTTATATCGATTCCCAGGGCGGGGAAAAGACCATCCGGTCCAACAACGACACGATTAAGGCCATGGGGCCCGAGGGCAACAAGGCCATTCCGGTACCTAAAATTAGCTCGGTGAAAGAGGTCAACGTCAACGGTGATCGGGCTACAGCTCGCGTGACTGCCAGCTACGGCACCAAGGCACCTCAGACCGAATCGATGAGCTTCGCACGCGAAAACGGTAAGTGGACTCTGTGCCCGAACTAAAACGCGCACGAAAGCTAGCTCCCACGCACAAGCGAAACGTCATCCCCCGAGGCATAGGCGATGCCGCCCTGGTGGTCGTGGTCTGCTTGCTGACATACACCATCGCTGCGGTGGTGTGGGGATGGACGGTGCCCACTTTGGCCATTGAGGTCATGCCGGACCTCAGCGCTGAAAGTGTCCCCGGGACCGAGGATGCGAAGTTCGAGGCGTTCGGGCGGGCAATCCTTACCACATCGTGCATCGCCTTTGTGGCCTCTATCTGGGCTTTTGCCACCCGGGTGCGCAGTCTGTCCATGATGTTGTGGTTGGGGCTTGTCACAGGCTTTGGATCGTTATGGTTCGTAGTCCTTGGAAACACCGTGGCTCGCGCCACGCATCCCACGCCCGCATCTCACCCAGAACCCGGGCAAACCATCGAGGCATTGAGCCCCATTAGTTTGTCACCGGCCCTCTTGCTGGCGCCAACATTAGCGCTGTTGTTCTACTGGGTGGCATCCAGCTTCGTAGATAGTCGCAAGTTTTAAGCCACCGCACCCCTGGTGGTTACTCACCGGGGCTGGCTGCTCGCTCGCGAACCCGAGCTGCCCACATCTCGGCTTCCTCGGTATCGCCTCGCTCCAGCGCGCAATTGCCCAGCACCGTCAGTAGGTTCTGCTGTGCGTCACCATTCGGCATCTGGTCACACGCGGCCAGTGCGCGCGTGGCCAATTGCGCGGCGAAATCGATCTGCCCTGCCGAAAACGCCGCCCAGCTGGCCGAGGCCGCCCGCTGTAGAGCAATAACTGGGGCGCCGTGCTTGGACACAATGTCAAAACACATGGCGAAGTGCCGTGTGATGTCGGGTTCATCAACAGCCATTAACGCAAAATTGCCCAGCATATCGTGGCCCTCGAAGCGTGCGATCTCATCACCGGTCTCCGTGCCCAGCGCAATGACCTGGTGCGCCATGGCTTGTGCCCCCGCGATATCGCCTGCACCGTGAGCCTGCTGCGCCCGCCACAACAACCGATCGGCCTGGGTGGGATTGTGCGAGCCGTATGCTTCGGCGATTTCCACATACAACGTCAGCCGGTCGCTGTTCGGGGTCTGCGTCCCCACCTCCACCGTATGCCCCAGCATCGCAGTGGACGCGATGAGTGAGGCGTCGGTCGAAGGTACAGTGCGAAAGCTACCGCCACGCCAGCGTTCCAACCGCTCGGCCAGGTGCGCCAGAGCCTCTTCGCCCGGTTGCAAAAAGCTCAAGCTGGCCCACGCAAGATCGGCCCGTGCAATGTCTTTCGTGCTGGTCCTGGCGCTATTGGGCCCATTCGCTACAGCGCTGTCCCCGCGTTCCAGTAATTGCGAATACGCCACGGCGGCCTCGTAAGTACACCCGGTGTTTTCAGCCACCGCCGCGCGCATCAGCCAGTAGTCGCCCACAACATCGTTGGGCAGCTGTTTTACCACCGCGGCGAGGTAATCGGGGTCCGCCACCCAATGCTTCAGCGCGAACTCATTTGTCAGTTGCCACGTCCGCATCGTGAGATTCTCCGCGGAGGCCGCAGCGCTCGCACGGAGCAGTGATTCTAGGTCTGCACCCATCGGCTAAACTCCTGTTTATCAATCTTTCCAGTTGAAAGTACCAACTCTGTCCATTTCCAACCCCATGGAGGAGGGCCTCCACGCCATGACCTCGCTGAAACTTTCGCGCCTCGACCTTCGCGGAACAACCCCCACAACGGCCTCCCTCCGCCATAGCCTCCCACGTGGTGGGACGGATGTGGATTCAGTGCTACCGGCAGTCGCGCCGGTCGTCGAGGATATCCGCGCTCACGGTGCCGCTGCCGCCCTGCGGTACGGGGAGAAGTTTGACGGTGTAGTGCCTCCTGCGGTGAAGGTCCCCGCTTCAGTTATCGACGCCGCCACGGACGAGCTCGACGAAGCCGTCATGGGGGCGCTGGTGGAAGCGATCCGGCGTGTGCGTGCTTTCCATGCCACCCAAGTTCCCGCCGATCACGAGGAGGAAATCGCCCCCGGCGGAATCGTTGGAGAGCGCTACATTCCAATCCGTCGCGTGGGACTATACGTGCCCGGCGGCAAAGCTGTGTACCCATCCAGCGTGATCATGAACGTTGTCCCCGCCCAGGAGGCGGGGGTGGAATCGCTCGTGGTGGCGTCGCCCCCACAAGAAACCGGCTGGCCGCACACCACCGTGCTCGCCGCGTGCAAGCTGTTGGGCGTAGAAGAAGTGTGGGCTGTCGGTGGCGCCCAGGCCGTGGCCCTCATGGCGTACGGCGATGATGCCGAGCAATTAGAGCCCGTGGACATGATCACCGGGCCGGGCAACATCTTCGTGACCGCCGCCAAGCGACTGGTACGCAGTGTGGTGGGTATCGATTCGGAGGCGGGACCTACGGAAATCGCCATTGTGGCCGATGACAGCGCGGATGCGGTGGAGGTGGCCTATGACCTGATCAGCCAAGCCGAGCATGACCCTATGGCAGCCAGCGTGCTGATCACCGATTCGCCCCAGCTGGCGGATGCGGTGGAAAAGGAAATCGCACAGCGCTACTCGGTGACGTTGAACGCAGACCGCGTGCGAGAGGCCCTGGAGGGTCAGCAATCCGGCATCGTTGTCGTCGACGATCTTGACATGGCAATCCAAGTAGCCGATGCCTACGCGGCCGAGCACTTGGAGATTCACACTCGCGATGCCGAATCCGTAGCTGCGCGTATCACCAATGCCGGCGCGATCTTCATCGGTCGTTACAGTCCCGTGCCTTTAGGCGACTATGCAGCGGGCTCCAACCACGTGTTGCCGACCTCCGGAACCGCCCGCCACGCATCGGGTTTGTCCACGCACACGTTCCTCAAGGCCGTGCACGTGGTGAACTATTCCAAGCAGGCGCTGGAAGAGGTGGCGGGTGCCGTCATCACACTGGCCAATGCCGAGCGATTGCCAGCCCACGGTGAAGCCATCAAAGCGCGCCTGAATTCGAATGCAACCGGGCCGACTGTATCCCAGGGAGTGAACTAAAAGCGCATGACCGATTACCAGCTGTCCGATCTGCCGCTGCGCGACGAACTACGTGGAAAAAGCGCCTATGGTGCGCCGCAGTTGACGGTGACCAACCAGTTGAACACCAACGAGAACCCATATCCGCCGGGACCGGCCATCGTGGAGGACCTGGTGGAGGAAGTCCGGAAGCTTTCCGGTTCTCTTAACCGTTACCCCGAGCGCGATGCACACGACTTGCGGGTGGACTTGGCGCGGTACGTCTCGTCACAAACCGGTGTGGAGGTGACTTACGAGCAGCTGTGGGCCGCCAACGGTTCCAACGAGGTGCTACAGCAATTGTTGCAGGCCTTCGGTGGGCCAGGCCGCAAGGCGATGGGTTTTACTCCGAGTTATTCCATGCACCCCATTTTGTGCGCCGGAACCCAGACGGAATTCATCGCAGTGGAGCGCCCCGAGGCCCTAGATTTCGCCATCGACGTGGAGGCCGCTGCCGCAGCCATTGCGGAACATTCGCCGGACGTTATTTTTATTACGACGCCCAACAATCCCACCGGCAACATCACCACCTTGGGTGACATTGACACCTTGGTTCGACTGGCCCCTGGGATCGTCATCGTCGATGAGGCTTACGCGGAATTCTCGCACGAACCCAGCGCCGTGCAACTGCTGCAGAAATACCCTACCAAGCTGGTGGTTTCCCGCACGATGAGCAAAGCCTTCGACTTCGCGGGTGGCCGGCTGGGATACTTTGTGGCGCACCCCGCGTTCGTAGAAGCCGTGATGCTGGTGCGCCTGCCGTATCACCTGTCCACCCTGGGACAGGCGGCCGCGCGGGTGGCGCTGCGCCACAGTGACGACACCCTCGCCACTGTGGAACTGTTGCGTCAACAGCGCGAAGTTGTGGTCGCCGGGCTACGGGAATTGGGGTTGCGCGTCATCGAATCACATTCGAACTTCGTGTTCTTCGGAGTGTTCCAGGACAGCCACGCCACGTGGCAGGAATTCCTGGATCGCGACGTGCTGATCCGCGACGTAGGCGTACCTGGCTGGCTGCGCGCCACCATTGGCCTGCCCGAAGAGAACCAGGCGTTCCTCGAAGCAGCCCGCGAGGTCGTGGAGCAGCGTGGCGTCGAGAATAAAGACCCCCAAGGAGTACAACCATGACACAACGAATTGGCACGGCAAGCCGCACCACCCGCGAGTCGGACATCACAGTCGAATGGAATCTGGACGGAACGGGGAAGACCGATATCTCCACCGGTTTGCCATTCTTCGACCACATGCTGACGGCCCTGGGTGCGCACGGCAGCTTCGACTTGAAGGTGCACGCGACCGGAGACGTGGAAATCGATGCCCACCACACGGTGGAGGACACGGCAATCGTCATGGGCCAAGCCTTGCAGCAAGCCCTGGGGGATAAAGCCGGCATCCGGCGGTTCGGTGATGCATTCATCCCCATGGACGAGTGCTTGGCACATGCGGCAGTAGACGTTTCCGGTCGGCCGTATTACGTTGGCACAGGCGAACCCGAAACCATGGTGACGGCCGTCATCGGCGGGCACTACGCCACGGTCATCAATCAGCACTTCTTTGAATCGCTGGCGTTTAACGCGCGCATTGCACTGCACGTGCGCTGCCTCTACGGGCGCGATCCGCACCACATCACAGAGGCCGAGTTCAAAGCCGTGGCTCGCGCACTACGCGAAGCCGTGGAAGCTGATCCACGCACCACCGGCATCCCATCGACCAAGGGTGCTCTGTAAACAACTCTTAAGGAAAGGACGCGATACCTGTGGCTTTGCTGGCCCGACCCGAAGGCTTATCACCGGAGGACATGGACAAGCTGGATTCGGTGTTCAAAGCTCCAGGTCTGGTCGCTACCCTCATTTCCGTCTTCTGTGCCTTCGGCGGGTGGGCTTTGCTGCTGCCGGTGGTGCCGCTTGCTGTTATCGACGCGGGCGGGTCGGATTCCCTCGCCGGCCTTTCCACCGGTGTGTTCATGGTGGCTACCGTGGTCACGCAGGCTTTCACCCCAGCGATTTTGCGCCGGGTGGGGCACATGCCAGTGATGGCGCTGGCCTCGTTGCTGCTGGGTGCGCCGGCGGCGTTGTATGCGTTGGATATGTCACCGGCAATGGTCTTGGGGGTGGCTGTTGTCCGTGGCATTGGTTTCGGCGCCGTGACGGTCGCCGAGGCTGCGCTGATCGCAGAGTTAGTTCCGCCGCGTTTGGTTGGTCGATCCTCGGGTGTGTTCGGCGCCACGGTGGGGGTAACGCAGCTGGTGGCCTTCCCGTTGGGTATGTGGCTGTACTCCACGGCGGGGTCTTTAGTGTTCGTACTGGCCTTGGTCTATTCGGTCGTGGGGGCGATGGCAGCGATTGGGCTTCCTATTTTGCGACGCCACACGGATCCCGCCGTCGATTCCGAGTCCTTGGACTTCACCCCGCCCGAGCCACGCGCTGCCACGTGGAAGCTGGCCACGGTCCCCGGTTTGTGCATCGCTGTGGCCGCGGCGGGATTCGCAGCCTTCAGCACGTTCATGGCCCCCGCGATCGGGGAGCTCGATGCCGGGGCGGCAGCCACGATCGCGGGCCTGACGTTGTCCGTGATGGGGGGCATGCAGATCATCACGCGTTTGGGGTCCGGCTGGTGGGCTGACCGCGTGGGTGAACCCGGCCACCTGATGGTCGCGGGCCTAGTGTTGTCTTTGCTGGGGCTGGTGGTCGCTGGAGTGGCGATCTCCTGGGAACTGACCGGCTGGAAGATCCTCGTTTCTGCCTTGGGTGCAGCTGCGTTGTTCGGCGCTGGTTTTGGGGTTGCGCAGACGGAGGCACTGTTGATGATGTTCCATCGCCTACCGCGCGAAAAATCCGCGCTGGCCAGTGCGTTATGGAACATGACCTTTGATTCCGGTACGGGTATCGGTGCCACCGTGCTGGGTGTAGTCGCTGGAACTTTCGCTTACCAGGGGGCTTTTTTCGTTGCGGCCGCATTCGTCGTGGTGGGCATCGTGGTGGCCGTGTTGGATCACGTCGTTGGTCGCCACCGAGTCACTGACCACGGCAATGTCCGAGAGCGGTTGCGGCGTGTGGTTCGCCGCTCAGTATCATAAACACCATGACACACCCTGGTTCCCCCGAATCCGCGGCCACTGAGTCCACCGCAGTCCCCACGGTGGCGTTGCTCGATTACGGCAGTGGCAACGTTCGCTCGGCACAACGCGCGGTAGAACGCGCCGGCGCAACGGTATCTGTCACGCGGGACCCGTACGAGGTTCTCGAAGCAGACGGGTTGCTGGTCCCAGGGGTCGGAGCCTTCTCTGCCTGCATGCGCCAGCTCAAGGAAGTCAACGGCGACCGGATGATCGGCCAGCGGCTGGCCGGTGGGCGGCCCGTTCTTGGCATCTGCGTTGGCATGCAAATTCTCTTCGACGCCGGCGTGGAATTCGCCGACCACTCCGACCACGGCAGCACTCCGGGTATGGGCGAGTGGCCCGGCATGGTGACCAAGCTCGAAGCGCGTGTCCTGCCACACATGGGGTGGAACACGGTGCAGGTGGATGACGACAGCCAGATGTTCGCCGGAGGCTTGGATCACGAGCACTTTTATTTTGTGCACTCCTACGCGGCACGCGATTGGGAGCTGTTCACCGATGGGCGCACTGAAGCTCCCAAGGTGCACTGGGCGGAACACGACGGGTGCCGTTTCGTCGCTGCTGTGGAAAACGGGCCGCTGTGGGCTACGCAATTCCATCCGGAGAAATCCGGCGATGCCGGCCTAGGGCTACTCCGGAATTGGGTCGCCACTCTATGAAATATCCATAAATAGATAAGAATCAGATTTTTACACGTTAGGATCACTCCATGTCACAAAACGCGAATACCAAGTTGACCCTGTTGCCCGCTGTCGATGTTGCCGAGGGCCAGGCGGTGCGCCTGACCCAAGGTGCTGCGGGAACCGAAACCAGTTACGGTTCCCCCTTAGAGGCCGCCTTGGAGTGGCAGAATGCCGGCGCCGATTGGATCCACTTGGTGGACTTGGATGCTGCGTTTGGGCGTGGATCCAACTTCGACATCCTCAACGAGGTCACCGGTGCGCTCGATATCGACGTGGAGCTGTCCGGCGGAATCCGCGATGACGAGTCCCTCGAGCGTGCCCTGTCCACCGGGTGCCGGCGCGTCAACATTGGTACCGCAGCCCTCGAGAATCCGCAGTGGTGCGAGGAGATTATTCAGAAGTACGGCGATCGGGTAGCCATCGGCCTGGATACCCGCGAGATTGATGGCGAGTGGCGCCTGCGCGGTCGCGGATGGACGTCCGATGGTGGTGACTTGTGGGAGGTCCTAGAGCGTTTGGATTCCCAAGGTGTCAGCCGCGTAGTGGTTACCGATGTCAGTCGCGACGGTATGCTCAACGGACCGAATATCGACCTTCTGCGCGACGTTTCCGCTGCTACGCAAGCCCCTGTTGTTGCCTCCGGCGGTATCTCCAGCTTGGACGACCTGCGGGCGCTGCGCCAGATCGTGGCGGAGGGCGTGGATTCTGCCATCGTCGGTAAGGCCCTATACGCCGGCAAGTTCACACTGGCTGAGGCGCTGGAGGTCGCTGGGCAATGAGTGGGCTAGATACCCGCGCACTGTTGGCGGTAGCAGAAGCTGCCGTCGACGAAGCGGAATCCACCTTCACCGCCGCAGTCGGTGCTGAACCGGAGATCATTAAATCCCCAGGGGATTTCGCCACGGAGGCCGACCTCACCGTGGAGCGACAGCTGCGCACTCTTTTGACGCAATACACCGGCCTTCCCGTGCACGGTGAAGAATACGGCACAGTACTGCCAGGGGAGCAACCCGTAGAACGTATCCCAGCAGACGATATGGCTGATGGATTGGACGGTCCGCGTCGGCGTCGGAAGAATCACAACGGCACCGAAGAGTTACCGGAAACCTACTGGGTGGTCGACCCGATCGACGGCACGGCCAACTACGCAGTCGGCAACCCGTTTGCCTGCATTTTGGTTTCACTGATCCACCACGGTGATATTCAACTATCTGTGACTGAAATGCCCCTGCTGGGCAAGCGCATTACCGCCCGCCGCGGGCACGGCCTGTTCGTCGATGGTCACCCAGCCCGGTCGATGCCACCCTCCGATCCCGGGGTGACCCAGATTAGTTTCGGTTCTATCTTGTCCCAACGCCGCGGTAACTTGCCCATTTCCTATCGCCAGGACATGCTCAACGAGATCGGAAAGTCCTACCCACGGATGCGCGTGACGGGCTCAGTGGGTATTGACTTGGCCTTCACCGCCGCCGGTGTGTTCGGCGGAACGGTAACTTTCAGCCCGAACCTGTGGGATAACGCCGCGGGCATCCTAGCCGTGCAGGAAAACGGGGGAGTGGCCACCGACTTCGCTGGAAATCCGTGGCGCCCCGGGGTTTCAGGCTTGGTAGCCGGCGAGCCCGAGGTGCATGCCACCCTGATCCAACACATTCAATCCGTTCCCATCGGCACTGCGGCCCGTACGGCCCAGGATGTCATGGACCGAGGAGGCATTCGATGACGTTGACCACCCGCGTGATTCCCTGTCTGGACGTCGACAACGGCCGCGTTGTCAAGGGCGTGAATTTCCAGGGGCTGCGCGATGCCGGCGATCCCGTTGAGCTCGCCGCGCGCTACGACCGCGAGGGAGCCGATGAACTGACGTTTCTGGATGTCTCCGCGTCGAAGGACGGTCGGGGCACCATGTTGGAGGTGGTGCGTCGCACTGCCGAGCAGGTGTTCATTCCGCTAACCGTTGGCGGTGGCGTGCGTTCGGCCGAGGACGTGGACGCACTACTGCGTGCGGGAGCCGATAAAGTCTCGGTCAATTCCTCTGCGGTCGCACGCCCCGAACTGCTCCGCGAGCTGTCCGAGCGCTTCGGTGCTCAGTGCATCGTCTTGTCGGTCGATGCGCGCCGAACTGCTGATGGTTCCTTCGAAGTCACCACCCATGGAGGTACCAAGTCCGCGGGCCTGGATGCCCTGGAATGGGCGAAGAAGGGTGAGGCGTTGGGCGTCGGTGAAATCCTGTTGAACTCCATGGATGGCGATGGCACCAAGTCCGGATTCGATCTCGAGCTGATTGAGGCAGTGCGGGCTCAGGTGAGCATCCCCGTCATCGCCTCCGGCGGCGCAGGCAAGGCCGAGCACTTCCCGCCGGCAGTGCACGCTGGAGCCGATGCTGTACTGGCTGCGTCCATCTTCCACTTCGGAGAGGTCTCCATTCCCGAGGTGAAATCCGCCATGGCAGCAGCGGGGTTGGAGGTTCGACAGTGAGCGACGACTACTCGCTCGACCCCGTGATCGCAGCACGGTTAAAGCGCAACGACGCGGGCCTAGTCCCGGCCGTGGTTCAAGACGTATCCACCGGCGATGTTCTGATGATGGCTTGGATGAACGATACGGCTCTGGCCCGCACACTGGCCACACGCGAAGCCACCTATTGGTCACGCTCCCGCCAGGAATTGTGGATCAAGGGCGCCACCAGTGGCCACACCCAGCTCGTGCACGAAGTTCGTTTGGACTGCGACGGAGACACGGTCTTGTTGAAGGTAGACCAGGTCGGCGCGGCCTGCCATACCGGCGACTGGACTTGTTTCGACGCCGCCCGTCTTGACCAACCCCAAAACCCCGCAGGCGAAAACCAATAGGGCACAATAGACTTCCATGAGCACCAGCACCCACGTGACCAGCCGCGAGCAATTCCGGGTATTGGCGAAAAGCCACCGTGTGGTCCCGGTAGCGCGGAAAGTTCTCGCCGACCAAGACACAGCCCTGTCGGTGTACCGGAAACTCGCCGCGGATCGACCCGGCACGTTCTTGCTGGAATCCGCTGCACACGGGCAGTCGTGGTCGCGTTATTCGTTCATCGGCACGGGCTCGCGTTGTGCGCTGTCGGCGAAAAACGGTGTGGTGCGGTGGCTGGGGGAGCCACCGGTGGACCTGGCCGTGGATGTGGACATAAACCCACTGACAGCCGTTGCGGATGTGCTGCAAGCGCTGCACACTAACCCGCCAGCCGGATTGCCCCCGCTGACGTCCGGTTTGGTGGGTTATATGGGTTACGACATGGTCCGTTACATCGAGGACCTGCCCGATACCTGCACTGATGACCTAAATCTGCCCGATATGGTCCAGTTGCTGGTTGAGGATATGGCCGTCGTGGATCACCACGAGGGCTCGGTGTGGCTCATCGCCAACGTCATCAATTGGGATAACTCCGATAACCGGGTGGATGACGCCTACGACGAAGCCATAGCGCGCATCAACGCAATGACCAGTCGGCTCGCTGGTGGGGTAGAGCGGGGCGTCGATACATTTTCGACGCCTACCCCCTCCCCACGAAGGCAGCGCAACCAGAGCGACCACTTTGCGCGGATCGAGCAGTGCAAGGAACACATCCGGGCAGGTGACGCCTTCCAGATTGTGCTGTCCCAGCGGTTCGAGATGCAAACAACTGTGGCGCCACTGGATGTGTACCGCATGCTGCGCGTGGCTAACCCCAGCCCGTACATGTTCTTGGTCAACGTGCCGAATGACGAATTCACGCAGACAGCTTTCACGATCGTGGGTTCCTCGCCGGAATCCCTAGTGCGCGTGCAAGGCCGCGAGGTGACCACGTTCCCCATTGCGGGTTCGCGACCACGTGGGGCGACGGTGGAGCAGGATATTCAGTACGAAAAGGACCTGGTCAACGACGAAAAGGAGAACTCCGAGCACCTCATGTTGGTGGACTTGGGGCGCAATGACTTGGGCAGGGTGTGTGAACCCGGATCGGTGGAGGTTCACGACTTCCGCCACGTTGAGCGCTACAGCGCGATCATGCACTTGGTCTCCGGTGTGAGCGGTCAGCTGGCTGCGGGAAAAACTGCCGTCGATGCTTTCGCAGCTACGTTCCCAGCGGGCACGTTGTCCGGGGCGCCCAAACCCTCGGCGCTGAGCATCATTGACCGGTTGGAGCAGACGCGTCGTGGTGTGTATGGCGGCACTGTTGGCTACTTTGACTTCACGGGCAATACGGATCAGGCGATTGCCATCCGCACGGGTGTATATAAGGACGGCACGGTGTACGTGCAGGCGGGCGGTGGAATCGTCGCGGATTCGGATCCCTTAGCCGAGGACGAGGAAACTCAAAACAAGGCGGCCGCGGTGCTGCGTGCGGTGGCGGCGGCCGGGACACTCAGCACGGCCGGGACACTCAGCACGGCCGGGACAGCCCAGGCCGAAGAGGGAGACTAGAACACATGAAAAAGAATCGTGCGGCTCTTGTGCTCGTCGGGCTGAGCGCCATCGGATTGTGGGTGGCGGGGCGTCTGAAGTTCCTCACAGCTACGGTCTCCGACGACAAGGCCGGGGATTCCGTGAAAACTCTCGTTGGTTCCGTGTGGGATCCGGCGATGGTTCCGCTGGCGTTGGCGATGATCGCCGCGGTCATCCTAACCCTCGCCGTGGAGCCCGTGATTCGGCGATTTCTCGGTGGTGTGGTCGCGGTACTGGCGGCGGTGGCCAGCTTCCGTTCGGTGACTTTGTTGACTTCCGACGTCGACCTCGCTCGTGCCCGGAACATTCTCGCGTCGGGTTCTGCTACGCAGCGGGCCACGAAGCCCGTGCAAATCTCGGAATGGGCGCAGGTCACCGACGCACAGGTGCATACCATGCCCGTCGTCGTGGCATTGGTGGCCGCCACATTGGGTGTGATCGGTGGTGTGCTGTTGTTGATGCAACCGGGCAAGGCTTCGAAGGGGCACTCCCGGTACGAAACTCCGGAAAACCGCCGTGCGGGGGCGAAGGAAGATCTAGCGGAGAACCCCAATAATTCACGCGCTCTGTGGGATGTCATGGATACGGGGGTGGACCCCACCGACGATGATTCTGACGATTTCACCCCGCCTACGCGAGGTCGATAAGCTATCCCCAGGCTCAAGTAGCTATTAGTAGTAATTCTCGCCACATTTTCATCCGAAGGACGGGGTGACCCACATGTCGACGGTTTTGGATCAGATCATCGCCGGAGTGCTGGAGGATCAGGCCGCCCGCGAGGCCAAGGTGCCATACGCCGAGATCAAAGCTCAGTCTCTAAACGCACCTGCGCCAATTGATGCGTATGCAGCGCTATCGGGTCGCAGCGTGAAGGTCATCGCAGAGGTCAAGCGCGCGAGCCCCTCTAAGGGCAACCTCGCAGACATTCCGGAGCCCGAGGTGCTGGCCAAGGCCTATGCCGATAATGGGGCCGCAGTTATTTCCTGCCTCACGGAAGAGCGCCGTTTTAAAGGCTCACTTGCTGATTTCGATGCCGTTCGAAGCGCAGTTGATATCCCCCTTCTGCGCAAGGACTTCATCGTCAACCCGTATCAGATCCACGAGGCTCGCGCCCACGGTGCTGACATGATTCTGCTGATCGTGGCGGCCCTGGACCAGGATCGGCTCTCAGCTTTGTTGGACCGCACGGAATCCTTGGGTATGACTGCCTTGGTGGAGGTACACACGGAGGAAGAAGCCGAGCGCGCGGTTGCCGCCGGGGCCAAGGTCATTGGTGTGAATGCCCGCAACCTCAAGACACTCGAAGTCGACATGGGTGTGTTTGGCCGTATCGCGCCCGCTTTGCCTTCATCGGTAATCAAGGTCGCGGAATCTGGCGTCAAAGATAAACATGACCTTTTGGCCTACGCCGGAGCAGGAGCCGACGCCGTGTTGGTAGGCGAGGGGCTGGTCACCGCGAGTATTCCGGGCCAGGCTTGCAAGGAATTGGTCGTGGCTGGTCAGCACCCCTCATGCCCACAGTCCTGAGCTGGGCAAGTAGCATAGTCACTTGTGAGTGACAAAACCCCATTGCCGACAGCGGGCGAAGTTCTAGCTACGCCCACCCATCATGAACCCGACGAGCGTGGTCACTGGGGTGACTTCGGTGGTCGGTACGTTCCCGAGGCCCTGATGGCCGTCATTGACGAGATCACCGATGCCTGGTCCAAGGCGAAGGCCGATCAGGCTTACCTCGATGAACTTGATGAGCTACACCGCACCTACACTGGTCGCCCATCGCCGTTGTACTTCGCGAAGCGCTTTTCCGAGGCCGTAGGCGCGAATGTCTGGTTGAAGCGCGAAGATCTGAACCATACCGGGTCCCACAAGATCAATAACGTGCTGGGGCAGGTCCTGCTGGCCAAGCGCATGGGTAAAACCCAGGTCATTGCTGAAACCGGCGCTGGTCAGCACGGTGTGGCCACCGCCACCGCCTGTGCCCTCATGGGTATTAAATGCCGCATCTATATGGGCGAGGTGGATGCGAACCGTCAGGCTCTAAACATTGCCCGCATGCGCCTGTTGGGTGCGGAAGTAGAAGTGGTCACGATCGGTTCTCGCACCTTGAAGGATGCGATTAACGAGGCCATGCGTTACTGGGTCGCCCACGATGAGGACACCTATTACTGCTTCGGCACCGCCGCCGGCCCGCACCCGTTCCCACAAATGGTTCGCGATTTGCAGCGCATCATTGGTTCGGAGGCACGCCAGCAGATTCTAGAAGAAACCGGCCAGCTGCCCGATACTGTCGTGGCGTGCGTGGGCGGCGGATCTAACGCCATTGGTTTGTTCCACCCATTTATTAATGACGAGTCCGTGAAGATCGTCGGCGCAGAGGCCGCTGGTGACGGCCTAGATTCCGGTCGCCACGCCGCTCCCATCAACATGGGTGCACAAGGTGTGTTCCAAGGCGCGTTTTCCGACCTCATGCAAAACGAAGACGGGCAGATCATTGAGTCCCATTCCATTTCCGCGGGCTTGGACTACCCGGGCGTCGGCCCAGAGCATTCCCAATTGCACAGCGAAGGCCGAGCTGAGTATCTAGCCATCACCGATGCCGAGGCCATGGATGCGTTCCAACAGTTGTCGCGTACGGAGGGGATTATCCCAGCTATTGAATCGGCGCACGGGGTGGCGGCTGCAGTGAAGGTAGCGGCCCGCGAACCCGGTAGCACCATCATCGTGAACCTGTCTGGACGTGGCGACAAGGATGTCGATACCGCGGCGAAGTGGTTCAACCAGGAAGGGGAGAATTAACCATGACTGAGGTAACCACTGAAGCAGCCCGCCCGGCGCAGCAATCCCGTCTGGCACAGGTGTTCCACCAAGCCAACGAGGGTAACCGCGCTGCGTTCGTAGCCTACATGCCCGCGGGATTCCCGAATGCCGAGGAATCGCGGGAAATCTTCGCGGCCCTAGCCGAGCACGCGGACCTCATTGAGGTTGGCATTCCCTTTACAGATCCCATGATGGACGGTCCCACGATCCAGGCGGCAGCCGATGAGGCCTTGGATAACGGATTCCGCGTGGCCCAGACGTTCGATGCGGTGCGGACTGTCACCGAAGCTGGTGGCCACGCCGTCATCATGAGCTACTGGAATCCCGTGTTGCAATACGGCCCGGAGCGATTCGCGGAGGATTTGGCTGCCACGGGTGGCTTGGGTTCGATCATCCCGGATTTGCTACCGGAGGAAGCTGAGCGCTGGACCAAGGCCTGCGAGAAGCACGGTCTGTCCCCGGTGTACTTGGTTGCTCCCTCTACCACGCCGGAGCGCCTGCAGATGACCGTCAACGCAGGAAACGGTTTTATTTACGCCGCCTCTCACATGGGTGTCACCGGCGCGCAGGAGGAAGTGTCTTCCCATGCCCGCGAGCTCGTGCAGCGCACCCGCGAGGCCACCGACTTGCCAGTCGCGGTGGGTCTTGGTGTGCGCGACGGCAAGCAGGCTGCGAGTATCGCTGCCTTCGCCGATGGTGTTATCGTCGGTTCCGCTTTGATCCAGGCGGTTCAAGCTGGCCGGGATGGCGCTGGTCAAGACAGCGGGGTCAACAAGGACCGCATGATTGCCCTGGCCCGTGAACTGCGGGAGGGTTGCCAGCGCTAATGGTTACCACGTACCTCGCTAGCATTCCCTCTCCACCACAGGGCGTGTGGTATTTGGGGCCTATCCCGATCCGAGCGTATGCCCTGTGCATCCTCACCGGCGTGGTCGTGGCTTACTTCTGGACGCGCAAGCGTTACGCGGACCGCGGGGGTGATCCTGAACTCGTCGTGGATGCCCTGTTAGTCGCCATCCCCTTCGGCATCATCGGTGCTCGCCTGTACCACGTGATTACCGATCACGAGAAATACTTCGGCCCTGGTCGCGATCCCATCGACGCATTCAGAATCACCAACGGTGGACTCGGCATCTGGGGCGCCATTGTTCTAGGCAGCCTCGCTGTCTGGTTGCTGTTTAAGTTCAAGAAAGTGCCGCTTTCTCCCTTTGCCGACGCCGTCGCGCCCACCATCGCTCTAGCCCAAGCTATCGGGCGCCTCGGCAACTGGTTTAACCAGGAGCTTTACGGTGGCCCGTCTACCGCACCCTGGGCATTGGAAATCTACCAACGGGTCAATGGCCGATCCACGGGTCAAGTCCTCGAGGTTGTCCAGCCCACCTTCCTTTACGAGATGCTGTGGAATCTGCTCGTCGTTGTGCTCCTCCTAGCGATCGATAGGCACTGGCGAATGGACCGCGGACGGTTGTTTATGTTGTACGTTGCGGCTTACACCTTTGGGCGCTTCTTCATTGAGAACATGCGCACCGATCCCGCTACGACGGTCTTTGGGGATATCCGCATCAACGTTGTGGTGTCCGCAGTTGTCTTCTTGATTGCGACGGGTTTGTTCTTGTTTAAAACCCTTCGCAAGCGCCCCCAGTAGCGGGAGCCCAGAGCGCAGGGTTATTCTCGAGGGCGTGGATAGAAGAACGAAGATCGTATGTACCCTCGGTCCCGCAGTTGCCTCGAAAGAAGGCATCACGGGCCTCGTCAATGCGGGCATGAATGTTGCCCGCCTGAATTTCTCCCACGGTGAGCACGCTGACCACGAGCAGAACTATAAGTGGGTGCGCGAGGCCACCGACGAAACCGGTAACGCAGTCGGCGTTCTCGCTGATCTCCAAGGTCCCAAGATTCGCCTCGGGCGCTTCGCTGAAGGCGCAACTGTCTGGGCTACGGGCGAGACCGTCCGAATTACAGTCGACGACGTACAGGGCACCCACGACCGCGTGTCGACCACGTACAAGGGCTTGGCCCACGATGCTCGTCCCGGTGACCGCCTGCTTGTCGACGATGGCAAGGTCGCCCTCGTCTGCAAGGAAGTCGACGGCAATGACGTGGTCTGCGAGGTCGTTGAAGGCGGCCCCGTCTCCAACAACAAGGGCGTGTCACTGCCCGGCATGAATATCTCCACCCCAGCCCTGAGCGAAAAGGACCGTGAGGACCTGCGCTTCGCCCTCAAGCTGGGCGTGGATTTCATTGCGCTTTCTTTCGTTCGTTCCCCCTCCGATGTTGAGCTCGTCCGCGAAATCATGGACGAGGTTGGCCGGCGCGTGCCGGTTATTGCGAAGTTGGAGAAGCCCGAGGCCGTTGAATCCCTCGAGCCAATCATCCTAGCGTTTGATGCCGTCATGGTCGCCCGCGGTGACCTCGGTGTGGAGGTTCCTTTGGAGGAAGTTCCGCTAGTTCAAAAGCGTGCCATTCAGATCGCGCGCGAGAACGCTAAGCCCGTCATTGTGGCCACGCAGATGCTGGATTCCATGATCGAGAACTCTCGCCCCACTCGTGCGGAGGCCTCCGACGTTGCTAACGCGGTGTTGGATGGCGCCGATGCCGTCATGCTGTCCGGAGAGACCTCGGTGGGCAAGCACCCCATCACCACCGTCGAAACGATGGCGCGCATTGTCTCTGCGGCCGAGGTCGATGGAGAGGTCCCACCGCTGACCCACCGTCCGCGCACTCGGCGGGGCGTCATCTCCTATGCGGCGAAGGACATCGGCGAGCGACTAAATGCGCGTGCCCTCGTGGCGTTTACGTCCTCGGGTGATACCGCCAAGCGAGTGGCTCGTCTGCGTTCGCGCCTGCCGTTGCTGGTGTTCACGCCGTTCCAGGCGGTGCGTTCGCAGTTGGCGTTGACATGGGGTGTGGAGACCTTCCTGACCGACGATGTTTCCACCACTGACGAAATGATGGCCGCTGTCGATCAGGCCTTGCTGGGCATGGCCGAGTACAAGCATGACGACATGATGGTTGTCGTGGCGGGATCCCCTCCGGGAATCTCCGGCAACACCAACATGATTCAGGTGCACCTGCTGGGGCAGGAGCACAAGCGCTAGTGCGCCAGGTAGGCCGCCACCGCCGTGATACCGGCTTTCGTGGCGGCTTCTAGTGTTCCCGGGGCCGGCGCAAAGTGCGGGCTGTGGTTGCCAGGGACGTTGCCACTGTTCCAGGTTTTTTCATTTGTGACGCCCACCGTCCAGAACAAATACGGGACCCCAAAGTGGCGGGGGATTTCGGAAAAGTCCTCTGAGGCCGTCCAGCGCTCAGCCGTGACTGATTTTTCGCCGAAGGTGGCGTCGAAATGCGGGCGGACCTTGTCAAAGACATCTTGGTCGTTATCGGTCAGCTCCCCGTGCGCGGAGTATTCGATGATGGGGTCGCGTTCGCAACCGGAGGCATAGCATTCGCCGCGGATCACGCGCTCGATAGCTTTGTAGGTTTTGTCGCGCACTCCCGTATCGTAGAACCGACAGTTCAGCACCAGCTTCGCGTGATCGGGGATGGTGTTGTTGGTGTTCCCCGAGCTGAGCGTGCCTACCGTGATGACCGCGAAGTCTTCCGGGGAGACCTCTCGTCCGACGATGCCTTGCAGCCGGACCACGATCATCGCAGCGAGGAAGGTTGGATCTAGTGATTCATGGGGTTGCGATCCGTGGGCAGATTTGCCGAACAGGGTGATCGTGATTGTGTCGCATGCCGCCAGCACAGGGCCGGGGGCGGACATGACGGTGCCTACCGGTCCGGCTACGATGTGCTGGCCTAGGCAGACATCTGGGGTGGGGATCTTGTCCGCCAACCCGTCTTCGATCATCATTCCCGCACCACGGGTGACTTCCTCGGCGGGTTGGAACAGGGCAATGAAAGTACCTTCCCATGCATCCCGGCGGGCATCCATGACTGCGCATACCCCCAGTAGCGCAGAGGTGTGCATGTCGTGGCCACATGCGTGCATCACGCCTTCATTGGTGGAGGAATACGGCAGTCCCGTGTCCTCGGTGACGGGGAGGGCGTCGAAGTCCGCACGCATGAGGATGGTCTTGCCCTCGGGCGCATGACCATTGCGGAAGATGGCCACGATGCCGTGGCCTCCGATGCCGGTGGTGACGTCACAGTCGAATTCGGCAAGCTTTTGTGCAATAAATGCTGCCGTTTCTTGCTCCTGCAGCGACAGCTCGGGGTGCGCGTGCAGCCATTCATAGCAGCCCTGCTGCCACGACAAATCCACACCGTGCTGGGTTGCGAGTTCTGTGGGGTTGATGGGGGTTTCTCCTACTCTTTGTAGCTTGATTCCTGGCGGCCTGATTCCTGGCGGTTTACCTAATAGCTGGGTTGTACTTCAACGAGTTCGGCCGCATCGCGCAGTCTTCTCCCAAGGAGATTCCCGGTGCTAGGCGATCTTCTCCCTGGGCTTTCTGGAGGGCCGTGAGCACCCGATCCTTCAGTTGCGCGGGGGTGATCGTGTTGATGTAGATTTTCGTGCCACCCTCGAAGCCAGCCATCGTGGATACGCGCCATTTGATTAGGATTCGCCACGGCATCGGAACGTCAACATCCAGGGGGCGGTGCATCCACTCTTCATTGCAGGCGATGTGTGGGCCGGATGCCACATGGCATGCGTGCACAAGATCGGACACGGCATCCCTTTCGGCGTCGGACATAAGCCACGGTTCCGTCGTACCGGACTTGGAGAAGACCTCCAACGTTGGCCACCGGTGACCGAAGCCGGCAAAGGCGATGGCGTGCTCGTTTTCCGCGATGATGAGGTTGTGCCGCGCCGCGTAGTCCACCGCCCACTCGTTGTACATGTTGGGGTTGCTGCGGACCTGCGCGATCTCGGTTTCATTCTGCAGACCGTGCTCGTCAATGGCGACCAGTTGTTTGTGGAGGTGATCGAAGCTGGCACCGGCGGGGGAAAGCCAGTTTTGGAATGCTGCCACGTAACGGACGTAGCGGTTGGCCCGGTACAGCTGATCCATGCCGTCGACGGTGAACGCGAAGAAGTGGCGGTGCGTTTGCCAGTCCATACTGCCGGAGCTCGCTAGTTGGTCGGTGGAGGTTGCGCCCGGGACGAAGTGGTCTCGGGCGATGATGACGTCGTGCCCACCGGCGAACAGTCCGATGCCCTGTTCATTGAGGGTTTGCATGCGGGTGGCCGGGGAGAAGAGCGCGTCGATCGCTTCGGCAGGACGACCTGTAGCGGCCCACTTAGTGCGCAGGATTTTCTCCACGTGGTCCTGGCCGGCTTCCTCCTTGAGGTATTCGGCCATGTGCATGGCTGCAGCGGGGCTGGATCGGTAGCCGTAGTTGAGGTTCCAGTAGTCGTAGGTGAGGATCTCGAAGAGGTTGGCCACGCGGCGGAATAGAGGAGTGGTCTCCTCTAGTTCGCTGGGCTTGAGCCCGCGGAGGATGCGGGCTTGGCCGTCGGCATCCACAATGAGGCGGGATTTCTCAGGTGGGGTTTCGAGTTTGCGCTTCAGTCCAAATGCGGTCGTGGCATCGCGGTCGGCGATGTCCTGCGGTTCTGGCCGGTGCTCCGCGATGGGGCGGTTGGCGCGGCCGGGCACTGTCCAGACCTCGGTGCCGGAGAAGGGGTTGACCTGCTTGATGGTGCCGTCGGGCAAGGTGGTTAGCGGCGGCACTGGTGCGGGGCGGGGAGAATGCGAACCAATCACAATTCGATAGTAGCGTGCCGTGTAAAACTGAGAGGTATGCCTACCATCGTTTTTCGAATCCTGTCGCCCGCGGACGAGCGCAAGGCCATCGTCCAGGATTTCAATTCTCTTGTGAATGCCACTGAGGGTGCGCTGGGTGCGGAGGTTACCGTCGCCTCTGGTTCCTACGATCCTGAGTTGGCGCGTATCTGGTCGGAGGATTTCTCCGATGATTCCGCCCAAGCCGAACCCGCCACCATTCGCGTGGTCGTCACGCATAACGAGCTGGGGTCGCTGTCTCACGTAACCATGCTTTTCGCCCAGTTGTTGACAACCTACGACGAGAAACCTCCGGCAGAACCCCTGCTACGGCAAGTCCAGGACGACGCGGGCCGCCCGCGAGTGCCGTGGCATGTGGAGGTGCAACCCTAACCCGCCCCTTCCTGCATTGCTTTCTTTCGCATTGCTTTGTTGCGCAGTCTCTGTGTGTTGTATTCATTCGTCACCCGGACCCGTTCGACCGCACGGTGTTTAAAGGTCGGCCGGCCCAGTGGCCCATCGGGTGTTGTTACTATCACGTGCCCGTCGCCGTGGCTGGTCCAGGTCTCGGAAGCATCGCTGTGGATGGTTGCATCCCAGTTGCCGGCTGTTTTCAGTCGGTGGTGTTTGCCACAGAGTAGATGCAAGTTCGCGGTAGCCGTCGGTCCTCCGTCGGCTGGGTTGTCGTGATCGTATCGTTTCACGTGGTCAACCTGGCATCTATGTGCCGGAACGTCGCAGCCGGGGAATCGGCAGTGTGCGTCTCGGCCGATCACGTTGGCTTTCACGGTGGCGGTGGGGTGGTAGCTTTCATTCGACGCCTCCCCGGCCCCCGCGAGGTGCGTAATGCGGGTCAGCCAGTGCTGGCTGGCCGCGTTTGCCAACCAGTGGCCTTCGCCGAATACCTTATCGAGTGGGAGCCCGCCCGTGTTCTGGAATAGGTGAAGCACGACCTCGGCGTCGATGTTGCCTCGGATGAGCTCCAGCAGCGCAGCTCCTTGGGTGATTCCGTGAACTTTGGCGGCATTGCGTACGGCACGCAAAATCTCGATGCCCTCGAGTTTGCCCACTGTGAACGTGAAGGTGGTGTTGTATTCACTGCGGTCGTCCACGTGAAAGCTGCCCGCGCCACTTTCATAGTCGTCCGCTGGCGTTGGCGCGTCCTCGTCTGGATCCTCTTCCGGAATGGGGCGCGAAATGGGGTCCAGCTCATCGATCAGTTCTGTGAGTTTGAGGTCAATCCATCGCAACGTGCGCATCGCTTGATTCCTACGGGTGGGTTGAAGTAGTTCGACCGTGGCGGCGTCGATTAGGTGGCGGCGCTCGGCGCGTACAACCTCAAGGTGTTCGCAGATGCGGTGCATGAGTTGAAGGCAGAAGGCGCCCTCGTCGAACATGGCGGCAACGAGGGGGAAGCGCCGCAGGGTAAGGCCGATGGTCGCGAGCTGGTCGGCGCGGTAGTTTGTCAGGCCGGCGCGCGAGTAGATGCGGGTGTTGTGGTCAGGAATGTAGTCGTCCTCACTGGGGCAGGCCATCCGTACGGCTTGGAGGTGCAGCTTGTTGATCTGCACGAAGGTCTGACTCAGCGGATCTTTTGGATCCAACACTCTCCAAGACGGTTCACAAGAGCATTCGGGAGCGTCCTCGGCGGTGCGGGGGCAGTCGATATCTAATTCGTATTGCTGTTCTAATTCCTTGTGTGGTTCTGGTTGGTTGCCACCGTTTTCGGTAGGTTTTCCCACGTCAGCAGGGGAGCAGGCGGTTCCATTCGATTCTGGGTGATCGTGTGGATTAAAGCCGTCAGCAGCTTGTTCTGCCGGTAGTTCGTGGTTGTTGTGAGGTTGGTGGTCGTGTGGTTCCCCTTGAAACATCATTTCCCCTGATGGTTCGCCCTTTTCTTAAACTAACCATATTTTAGAACACCCATTCGCCTTACGTCAATAGCCCGGCGAAACTTTTTTAGACATTTTTAAGGTGCGGGGAATTGGGAGCAGAGGGTATTGAAACGAGCCGCAGTGGTGTGAAACGAGCCGCAGTGGTGTGAAACGAGCTGCGAGGGTGTGAAGCGAGCTGCGAGGGTGCCCCCAAAAAAACTACCCGCGGGCTGAATACCCTACCGACTGGCCGCGAACTCTGCCCATTGGCCACGCAACCCAGCCGGCCACCCCCAAAAACACCCTGCCCGCCGGCCGCGCACCCTGCCCGCCGGCCACCTGAGCCCACTCTAAAAACCTACAGAATGCTAGACAGAAACTCCTGCGTCCGCGGGTTTTGGGGGTTGCCGATGACCTCCGTGGCCGGGCCGATCTCCTGAATTACACCGGCATCCATGAACGCTACCGTGTCGGCAACTTCGCGGGCGAAGCCCATCTCGTGGGTCACGACCAGCATCGTCATGCCGTCGTTGGCTAGGTCCCGCATCACTCCCAGCACCTCACCTACGAGCTCGGGGTCCAAGGCGCTCGTGGGCTCGTCAAAGAGCATCAACTTCGGTCGCATCGCCAGCGCACGCGCAATCGCCACGCGCTGCTGCTGACCGCCAGAAAGCTGCACGGGGTACGCCGCCGCCTTGTGTGCCAATCCCACGCGCTCCAGCAGCTGGCGAGCATAGGCCTCTGCCGCATCCCGGGATTCGCCCCGCACCTGTATGGGCGCCTCGATGATGTTCTCCAGCACGGTCCGGTGCGTGAATAGGTTGAAGTGCTGGAACACCATACCGATATCAACGCGCTGTTTCGCGGCGTCCTTCTCGGAAATCTCGTATAGCGTGCCGTTCTTCTCGCGGTAGCCGATCAATTCGCCGTCGACTTCAATGCGCCCGGCCGTGGGCTTTTCCAGGTGGTTAACGCACCGCAGCAACGTGGACTTACCGGAACCACTTGGCCCGATGAGACACGTCACCGTCCCCGTGGGTACCTGCAGATCGATGCCCTTGAGTACCTCGATGCGCCCGTAACGCTTCCACAGGTCTCGGATATTGATCATCGGGGACCCGCCCGCACGGCTGGCCGCACCCGCACTACTATCTCCATTCACGCTCAGTTCCGCTTTCTCTTGGTTGGTCTTTTGGGGTGTTGACGCCCCCTCGTGCTTGCCCGTCATCGCCATTACCTCGTTCCCGCGCTTCCATTGGCATCGTCCACCGTGACATTGCGTGGTGGGATGCCTTCGGCGTCGGCTAAAGCAGCTAACTGGCGCCCGGTGAGCTGCCGCGACGAACCGCGAGAGAAGTATCGCTCCAGGAAGTACTGGCCGACCATCAGCAGGCTGGTGATAACCAGGTACCACGTGGCTGCAACCAGCAACAGCGGGACGGGCAGGAACAGGTTGTTGGAAATGTCGGTGGTGCGCCCGTAGAGCTCGCCTGCGTAGGGAATGGCGATGACCAGGGAGGTGGTCTTTAGTAGGCTGATGAACTCGTTGCCTGTCGGTGGGATGATGATGCGCATCGCCTGTGGCAATACGGTGCGGCGCATGTTCTGCCACCACGTCATGCCCAGTGCCTTGGATGCCTCCGATTGTCCCTCGGGTACCGCTTGGATACCAGCGCGGACGATTTCTGCCATGTAGGCGGCCTCATTCAGGCCCAGGCCTACCACTGCCAGCAGGAACATGTTGGTCAAGAATGCCTGTAGGTCAATCTCGGCGAATCCCACGCTGATGGATTGGTACAGCGACCCGAGTAGTCCCCAGAACACCAGCTGCACATAGATTGGTGTGCCACGGAAGATCCACAGGTACAGCCACGCCACTGATTGCAGCACCGGGTTCGGCGACATGCGCAGGACCGCCACGATGGCCCCCAGGATTACGCCGATCAGCATGGAGAACACAGTCAATGCAATCGTGCGCACCGCGGCCACTGCTACGCGCGTATCCAGAACGTACTTGAAGTATGTATCCCAGTGGTATGCATCATTGGTCGCAGCGCCAATGACGAACCACACCAGCAGGGCCAGCAGCACGACGGCTGCGACCCAACGCCATGGGTGTTTCAGTGGTACTGCCTGGATCTCGGAGGGGTGTGTTTTATTCTTCATTGTTGCTTAGCTCCTCCTGGTTGGGTGCTTACGACCTTTGTGTTCCGACGCCGCTCGCTTCGCGTGGCTATCAGCTTCAGGTTGATCGTGACCTCTTTGACGGCGGTATCCTCGAGTCCCCATGGGGTGAGAATCTTTGTGTATGTGCCGTCCGCAATGAGTTTCTTGAGTGCCGCAGCCATGGCCGGTGCCAGTGGGGAACCCTTTTTGAAGGCCCATCCGAATGGGGCGGTATCGAAGGCTTCCCCGGCTTGGGCTAGGCGCCCGTTAGAGCGTTTGATGGCGTAGCTGATGACGGGGGAGTCCGAGCTGTAGGCTTCCGCACGTTTCAAGATGGTAGCGGTGGCAGCGGCATCGGCGGTGGCGTAGACCAACTTGGTGATGGCGGGTTTGCCTTGCTTCACGCACTCGTCGGATTTGCCCTGAACCTCATCGGTATCGGAATACGTTCCCTTTTGTACGGCCACGGTCATGCCACAGGCGTTATTGGGATCGACGTTGCCTTCATTTCCGGGCTGGGTCGCCCACGCCACACCGGCATTGAGGAAATCCACGAAGTCGTAGTTTTTCTGGCGTTCCTCAGTATCGGTGAAGGCGGACGCTCCCATATCGATCGAGCCGGCAGAAATTGCTGGCAGGATGAGCGAGAAATCCATCTGGCGGGGTTGCACGTCCAAGCCCAGTACGGCGCCCGCGGCTTTTACCAGGTCCATCTCTACGCCGATGATTCTGCCTTTGGAGTCCTTAAACTCGTTGGGCGCGTAGGGGGTATTGGTAGCGGCGCTGACGGTGCCACGGCTTGCGATTTCCTTGGGTACGAGCTGCGCGAGTTCGGGATCTTTCGCTGGCAGGGTCTGCTGCCAGCCCTCGGGGTTCCCAGTTTCTTCGTTGGTCACGCACGCCCCGAGTGTGCTTGCTAGCATCAGCGCAGATAGCGCCTGAGCTGCAACGCGGAGCTTACTTTTAGACATACGGGAAAGTGTATACGAATAAGTGAAAAATATTAGTATCGCGGAAGTTTCCACACCGCTCGGTCGCATGATTGCTACCACAAGCGCGGATCTACTCACCGGATTGTGGTACCCGGAGCACGTGGCTACACGATTCGAAGGCCCAATTGAACAGGTGGGGCGGGGTGGGGCCGTGGTGGCGTCGTTACAAAAAGAACTACAGCGCTACTTTGACGGCGGGCTGAGACAGTTTAGCGTGCCAACAGCAATTACCCATAGCCCAGAGGCGCTGGCTCAGCTACCCAGCACCGAACTGCAGAAGGCCGTGTGGTGGCAGGTAGCGCAGGTGGGATTCGGTGAGCTAACGACGTATGGGCAGATCGCGCGGGAAATTGGGCGGCCGGGGGCATCGCGGGCAGTGGGGCAAGCGGTGGGGCGCAACCCGATCTCTATTGTCGTGGGATGTCACCGGGTGGTGGGTGCAGGTGGCAAGATCACTGGTTACGCTGGCGGGTTGGAAAGAAAGCGCAAGCTCTTGCACATTGAAGGGCACTCAGGGTATTGAATCTTGGCGCTGGCTCTCGTACGGAACCGGCCTGCCTGCACCTGATAAAGCTAGAGACAGAACCAGAGACAGAACTAGAAAAAGAGGAAGGCCAAGCACTGATGACTGATCTGCTCAACCGCGTGCAGCTCAACACCCCCGAGCACAAGCTGGTGAAGGAGGGGATAATCAGCGATTATCTTAACCACATCATGAAGGACAATGCCGATAACTCCGAGGGGCAGACTGCCCAATACATTTCTGCATTGCGCGATGCCGATCCCGAGCCCTTTGCCACCGCACTTTGTACCTTGGATGGCCGAATCTACTCGGCGGCCCTTGGGGGTACTTTTAACGACGCCGGCGTGGCAGCCGATCAAGTTGAATTCACGATCCAGTCCATTTCGAAGCCGTTTGTGTATGCGTTGGCCTTGCAGGAGCACGGTATCGACGAGTTGGTGAAGGTGGTCGGTATGGAGCCATCGGGAGAGGCCTTTAACGAGTTAAGCTTAGAAGGCGATACCAACCGGCCGGTCAACCCCATGATTAATGCGGGCGCGATTACCGTCAACCAGCTCATTAATGGATCAGAATCGACGGTGGATGATCGCGTGGCAAAGATCCACGGCTTTATGAATCAACTGGCCGGGCGGGAACTGACGTTAGATAAAAAGACCGCGGAATCCGAAATGGAATCGTCCGACCGCAACCTAGCGCTGGCACACATGCTGCGCAGCTACAACATCATTCAGGATCAAGCTGAGGATGCCGTCAACAGCTACGTGCAGCAATGTTCGATTCTGGTGACTGTCCGGGACCTTGCCGTCATGGGAGCCACACTGGCCTCCGGTGGGGTGCAACCCCTGACGGGCCGGCGCGTGATGGACCAGTCGGTGGCGCGCCAGGTGCAATCGGTGATGGCTTCGGCTGGAATGTACAACGCAGCGGGGCGCTGGATGGCGCGCGTGGGCATCCCCGCGAAATCCGGTGTGGCCGGTGGTGTGCTGGGCACACTGCCTGGGCAACTGGGGTTGAGTTCGTTTTCTCCGAAGTTGGACGAACACGGCAACAGCGTGCGTGGAGTGCGCGTGTTCCAGCGATTGAGCAACGACATGGGGTTGCACCTTATGGCGCCGGATCCGCGTGGCCGGGCCAGTGTGCGTAGCCTCACCGAGGACTCGCACACGGATGAGACGATCGTCCGTTTGCAGGGCGATATCGACTTCATTGGCGGGGAGCGCCTGTACCGCACGCTTTCCGAGCATGAACTCAAGCACAAGAAGTTGGTGTTCGATATGACCCGCGTGGACGGTGTGAACCCCGTGGGCTGTCGCATGTTGAATAACGGGATCGAGCAATTGCGCGAAGAAGGCTACGAGGTGAGGATTGAGGACCCCGAAGGGTGGCTCAAACTCAAGGACGCCTACTTGGCCGGTGACGGGGTGTAGCGGCGGGGTTAGCCAGCGATGCGCTCCCGCAGCTCAGCCGCAGTGACCACCTTGCCGAAGCTGGGGACGTCGTGGGTGAGCGCGTGCTCGTGGCGCGCCGGGTTGGGATCGTGCAGGATGTCCCGGACGGCTAGGACGTTGAAGCCCTCGTCGTAGGCGCTGCGGGCGGAGGATTCCACCCCTGCGCCGGTGGCGCCACCCACGAGGGCAACGGTATCCACACCGAGTGCGCGCAGTTGGTCCGCCAGATCGGACTTGGTAAACGCACTCCACGTGCGCTGCTTGTAGATGTGAATATCGGAGGGCTCAACGGGTAGACGGTCATCGAGTTCAGCGAAGTCCTCGGGCAGCTGCTCGGGTTCGGGGATGGGGTTATCCACCTCGCCAGCGGGCAGGCCCGTGGCGTGGACCCAGACAACGGGCAACTGGGCCTGGTGGAATGCGTTGGCGAGGGCCCTGATATCAGCGACGAACGGATCCACAACCTCGGCTGGTGACCAAGACAGGATGCCCTTTTGGGCGTCTACGACAATAAGTGCGTGCATGGGGTGAAGCCTCCTTTAGAATCTTCTTGTCATGTCACGTAACAGCATACGTCCACATTGGATCGCGCGAATTACTGCAGTTCGGGCATTAGTTCGCTGGGGTTACGTTTGTGGCGGAGGGGTGATCGTTCATCGTGCTCTGGGTTTTGATGGATCAGGATGCAGTCTCAGCGGAAGGCACTCGGCTGCCCACTGCTATCGCAAAGACGTACGGCGCCCTCGGTTTCACTGTCACCGATGTCAGTGGCTGTACCAGGGCCGGTTGTGATAGTGCGCGATAGCGCCTAAACTTGTATCCAATTTGAATACAAGTAGGGAGTTTTGTGGACACACGGTTCGCTCAAGCTCTCCATGCGCTGGTATATATCTCCGAAACTCCAGGCACGGCGAGTTCGCAGGCCTTGGCAGAAAGTATCGGTACCAATGCAAGCCATGTGCGCAAACTCACCGCACTGTTGAAGCAATCCGGCCTCGTCGAAAGTAGGCAGGGCAAGGCCGGATTCGCACTGGCCAAGCCTAAAGAATTGATCACACTGGCAGAGGTCTATAACGCGGTGTATCCGGGCAAGAAAATGCTTCATGTTCACCAGGATCCAAATCCAGAGTGCCCGATAGGCCAGCACATAGGAGCAGTTCTCGCAGCAGCATTTGTAGGTTTGGGGGATCAACTGGCTGCGGTACTCCAGGGCCAATCCTTGGCTGGGCTGATCAGCGCCCTTTACCGCAGTGCCAGCTCAACACCTAAAGGAAATCAATGAAATCCGCGCAGCTAACGAAATACACCAAAAACAGCATTGAACTCGAACTAAAAGAAGTTCCAAAACCCGAGCTTAGAGAAGGGCAAGCGGTTCTCCGGGTGCTCGCCGCCGGTGTAAATCCACTCGACAACATGATCACTCGAGGGGAAGTTAAATTGATTACCCCCTATCGGTTGCCGCAGATTGCAGGGAATGAAGTTGTCGGGATCATTGACGCCATTGATTCAAACGCGGCTGGGTTAAAAATTGGCGACCGCGTTTTCGCGCGCCTACCACTGGGCAGTATTGGGGGTTTTGCTGAATACGTTGCTGTTGACTACACCGCGCTGGCGCATGTGCCCGATTATTTGAACGATATTGAGGCTGCAGCAGTGCCCCTGACCGGTTTGACGATCACTCAAGCGTTGGCCCTGATGGAACCGGAACCCGGTGAATCGATTTTCATCTCGGGTGGTACCGGTGGTGTGGGGTCGATGGCCATTCCGATTGCAAAGGCGCGGGGACTGATGGTTTATACCAACGGCTCGGCGGCGAATAAGGATCGGGTGATCGCGCTGGGCGCGGACAGCTTCCTAGATTACAAGACCGAGGATTACAGCATTGAACTGAGCAACATTGATTATGTGCTCGATACCCTCGGTGGCGAAGAGACTGAAAAACAAATGGGCATTCTAAAACCCGGAGGTCATCTCGTTTCTTTGCGGGGGATGCCCAACGGTGCTTTTGCGCGGCGCATGGGTTTTTCGAAACCGAAGCGGGTTCTGTTCGGCTTGGCGGGTCGAAAACTCGACCGCATGGCGGAGCGCCATGGGGTTACCTACGATTTCATCTTCGTTGAACCTAGTGGGGCACAGCTGCGGGACGTTGCTGATCTTCTGGCAACTCAGCGGATCAAACCGTCTATCGATCAGGTTTACCCCCTGGCTGAAGTAAACCGTGCTCTGAGGAAGGTAGATTCCGGTAATTCCCGGGGTAAGACAGTGATCACCGTAGCAGGTAGAACCAGAACCTAGGCCCCGCGTTAGGGTTGTCGGTTATTTCCACGTTAAACACCGATGGAAAATGCATCTGGTCATGCGTAACCTCAGTTGGGTGTCTACCATTCAGCGGACTTACTTCATGGCAGATCGTGGCCCGCGCCCAGTAACTAGAGGCTGGGCCCACCTCGTTGCGGCGTTCTTGGCGGCAATAGCGTCAGCAGTTCTCATGACTATTGCGTGGATGACACTCGCGTGGCGCGAAGCCGTTAGCGTGAGTGTCTACTGCGCGGGGCTCATTTCCCTTTTCGCGGTCTCGGGCTTGTATCACCGCTGGCCGTGGAAGTCCCCCGAAACGGTCAGGTGGTGGCGGCGCGCTGACCACGCAATGATCGCGGTATTCATCGCCGCAACGTACACACCGATGTGCGTGATTCTACTGGATCCGCCGTATTCCATATGGATGCTGGCCGCGGTCTGGGCTGGTGCAATCTTGGGTGTAGTCCTGAATATGGTGTGGATCAATCACCCGCGCTGGTTGGACGTGGTTGTGTACCTGGTTCTGGGATGGAGCATCGTCCCACTGCTGCCAGCACTGACCCGCTCCGTGGACCATACGGTTATTTGGCTGCTGTTTCTCGGTGGCGTGGCCTACTCCGTTGGCGCGGTTGTGTATGGCTTCAAATGGCCTGGCCGGAACGCCAGCATCTACGGATACCACGAGCATTTCCACACACTCACCATTGTGGCCGCAGTGCTGCATTTGGTGGCGGTGTGGATGATTGTGGTTTAGGGGTTCCGGGGATAACGGTGCAACGGGGTGGGTACTGGGATTAAGTCAGTGGTTCATCTTCCCGAGGCTCTGAATGTTTTCAGGACAAATGCGTTATAGCATTTGTTGGGGTTGAGGGGATACTGGGTGTGGTCGGGGTGGCGTCGGAATAGAAACAAACCTACGGACGCAGAAGTAAACCAGTACGACGATAAGGGTTGTGCCTGCCATGTCGAACAACGCTGCCTCCCACGGGATGGCGTTCGGATCTTCGACGACCGAGAACACCGGCTGCGCGAAGGCGAGGTAGTTGTTGATCGTGTGAATGGCGATGACGGCCTCGAGGCCACCGGTCTTGTGCACCAGCACCGCGTACAGAATCGCCGAGTACGCGATGGCGACCGTGCCCCAAGAGTTGTAACCGTGCAAGGAGATCCACAGCAACGCGCCGGGTAAGTAGGCGACCCAGGGGGACTTAAACCAGCAGCCAAAAATTTGTGGCAGGAAACCGCGCGCGAAGATTTCCTCCGCGGCCGCTTGGAAGGGCACGAGTGCGATCACAGCGGCGAAGAGAATGACGTCCTGGTGTTCCGGGGTGCGGGGTTCTAGGCCTTCGCCGGACGCGTAGACAATGACCTGACCCACTACAGCGACAGCGAGGGCTATTCCTGCGGCGACGCCAACGATGCCCCACCTCATTCGCCCCACAATGGAGAGTAGGAATCTGGATTGGTAGCCCGCGATGCGCGCGGCAACGAAACATACCGGAACCATCGAGGCCAGCGATAGGAGCAGGACGATGTTGGATGTGGCGTTGTTGGGATCCTCGGAGAGGACGGTCGTGTCCACGTCTGTACCTACGAGGGCGGCCGCGAGCGTTGCAGCTATAAAGACGGGGATTTGCGCGACGAAGCTTAGAATCAGTGCGAAGACGAGCGCCCTGATGGGGCGGCGGCGCGCGTGGGCCTGGCCCTGCGGGCGCGGCTGGAGGCGCGGGTAGAAGAGGGCCGCGCGGTGATATGGGGTTTCTTCCCTGGCAGCCGGTTGATGAGGCGCGGGGAAATGGTTGGAAGAGTTCATGGCTTCTATTGTGTATGCCGGTGGGGTACGGAGGTATCGTCCGAGTGGGTGATTGTGGGGCGGCGGTGTAGATCTAAGGGCTGATATTGGGAGGGCCTGCGGCGCTGTTCGCGAGCGAGTGCTGATTGTGTACTCAATAGATTTAAATCCGCCGGGGGCGCGATAGATTGGGCTTGGCGTGGGATGCCAAGATGGGCACCGCGTTGCATCGTCAAGTGTGTTGACCGTGTTTCGTTGGAGAACTTCCCAAAGATTGGAAAGGGAATTCGGCACAATGAATGAAAGCCAAGCTGCGTGCACTGTGGTGCTCACCGCGTATGGACCTTTCGTGCGCGAGCACAATTCCTCGATGGAGGTTGGCCGGCACGCGGCTACCTTGCTGGAACAGGTCGGCGTGCGGGTCATCTATCGAGAAATCGAAACCAGTTGGACGACGTTCGCGCAGAACTTGAATGCACTGGTCGATGGCTACCACCCGGATGCGATCATCAGTTTGGGCGAGCGCCCCGATGTGACCGAACCGCTCGTGGAATTGGTTGCCAAGAATGAACGGCACAAAGACGACATCCACGGCACGCCCGGCGAAGGGCCCGTCGTCGACGGAGGGCCGGCGACGAGGAATGCCCCGGAGGAGATGACCCGCGTGCAGCGGGCCGTTCGCGAACACGGTGCACGGATTGGCCTGAGCCATGATGCGGGAAAGTATTTGTGCAACGCCGCGTTGTACACCAACCTCGGATTCTACGAAACCGGAAAGGTGCGCCACGCCGGATTCATTCACGTCCCCTCACGCGATGAAAACGATCCGCACACTGCCCAGGACGCGCAAGCCATCGCGGACTACATTCGCCAGTTGCTGACGGATGTCTAACGCTGACTGAATCCCGTCAAGAACAGCGTTGTGAGGTGCCTCCCGCTGTCCCAGGCGGGAGTTGTCTGACGTTTGTACGTTGTAGCGAGAGGGGTTCGCCGGCACCGCTACGAGCTAAGGCTCTTGACGATCCTGTTGGTTTCCATTGCCACCCGGGCTACTCGACCGATGAGATCGACGATGTAGCGCGGGTTGTCTACTTCATCGGCCCAATCGTTCGGGTCGTTGACGATGCCGGAGGCCTTGTCCTTCTTCACCTGGTAACGGTCAATGATCCACGCCAGCGCGCTGCGAGAGCCGAGCATGTACTCATCGGCTTCTGCGGGGATTCCAGTGATGGTCACCATCGGGCTGTAGATCAGCTTGGTGACATCGCTTATGCTCTTACCGGTTTCGGGATCCTTGCGTTTTGCCCAGCGCATCTTGGTCACGCGCCAGGTTTCCCGATCGGATTCGTCTCCCTTCACTTGTACGTTCAGTGGCCACGGTTCCACGTCTTCGTAGTTGACGTGCAGAGCCATCAGTTCGGCCCCCGCGGCGGCGAACTTATCGAATTCTGCCCGCAACGATGGCGTGTCAATGTGGGGAAGCATCTTCTTTAGATCCGCCGCGTACTTCGATCGGTACTCCGGATCGTGCAGCTTGCCGTACACGAAGTGGAAGATGTCGTCGCCCGTGATCTCCGCACCGAGCGCATCGCGGTAGATTTTCTTGATCTCATCGGTGATGTTATCCACGCGCACATATCCGTCGACGACCTCAGCAATCTCGCCGTACTGGCTGGTTTCGGAACTTCGTTGGGCGACGTCCCCCTGCCCGAACAACCCGCCATCCGCATCGATAAGAGCCCAGGTGAAGCGGGGGAAGAATTGGCCTGGATTGCCGGCACCCGCAACTGCGACAAGATCTGGGATGAGATAAGTCGCATTGCACGTGAACGGCGCTGAAGCGGCTGCTGCCGAAGCCAGAATGCCGATGTTGTGATGCGCCGGGGTCGGGAACATTGACGGGAGTTGGTAGACCATGTCGTTCAGAGTCTGCTCGAAATATGCGCTTTGCCTAGCGAACGGCCTGTATAACGACTTATAAACTCGCCCGGGCTTTACAGTTATGTCAGTCTTTTTCACCGCGTAGTTTTTCAACGTACGGTTCCACGAAATTTTCTTAGGGTCCGCGAACTGAGGATTGCGTCGCAGGAAAGTCGTGACATCTGCTTCGCTTGGCTTCGTGACCTGCTCGTCGTCGAACCAGTGGTGAAGGGCGGTCGTTGCGTCAGCGTAGGTATCCGTCAGTCGGGAGAGCTGATCAAGAAGCTGATCCTCCGTCTGGGCGTACGCCCATGCATCCCGAGCAGTCGAAAGCCCACGAGAGAAAGTTGTGAAGAATTTAGTCGAGTTTCCTTTCTTCTCGCCGATTACCGGCCAGGTAGCGAAGTCTTCGGAGCGCTGATTGACCCAGTCGCCTTCCTTATTTGGGGTGATGGCTTGCCACTCGATGGTCTCGATAGTGGAGGTGTCGACGATGTGGAGTTTTTCATCCGCGGTGAGGTAATCGCCGATATCGCGGTAATGCAGCTGGAAACCTGATTTGTTTGGATCCTTGATTCCGATGGTGATGGTCACGTTCGTACGAGATCCGGAGTCGAAGACGTTCCCGCCTTCCATTCGCCGTTGTTCGCCGGCAGTGCGTGCGTTACCCCGCAGGTTAAACACGTACAGATCCGTGAAGTCCTCGGCCATGGAAAGCCGCACGCCGTCGCCGGTGTTGCCATCGATCCAACCACCGTTGGATACGAAGGCGACCACACCTTGGTCTCCAATGCGGTCGGTGGCCCATCGAAAGGCGCGCAAGTAGGAGTCGTAGAGCGAATTCTTGTTGGTTGCGGTGGACCGGGCTGCGTAGGTTTCCGCAATCTTTTTATCGAGCGTTGGATACTTGAGGTTCGCGTTCAAATCGTTGGCAGACTTCTGACCAGCGGAGTAAGGCGGATTGCCGATCACTACATTGATTGGGGCTTTCCTCTGCCGTTCAATGGTCTCATTGTTCTCGCGGAAGATTTGCAGGTCAGCGATGTCGCCTTCTTCGTGAATCTGGAAGGTGTCGGCCAAAGCGATGTTGCTGAATGGGACATACCCCGGCTCCGGATCGCCGTTGCGCTTCGCTTCTTCAGCCCGCAGCGCGTTATAAGTGGTCTCGATGTTCACCGCAGAAACGTAGTAAGCCAGCAACATGATCTCCGTAGCGAAAAGCTCATTCGCGTACTTGCGGGCCAAGTCTTCCGGCTTAATTAGACCTGATTGCAGCAAACGGACGGTGAACGTGGAAGTGCCAGCGAAGGGGTCAAGGATACACACTCCTTCATCGGTCAGCCCCTTGCCGAAGTGCTTCCGCGAAACATCATCGGCAGCGCGAAGGATGAAGTCCACGATCTCCACCGGGGTGTACACAATCCCAAGGGCTTCGGCCTGCTTCCTGAACGCCTTCTGGAAGAAGCGCTCGTAAAGTTCCTTAATCACTTGCTGCTTGCCAGAAGCGCTATTCACCTCCGAGGCCCGCACACGCACCGAATCGTAGAACTTTTCCAACGATTCGGTTTCAGTATCCAGATCTTCCTTCTCCAGCACCATCGTCATGCGCTGCATCACTTGCGCAACTGGGTTGTGCTCGGTGAAGTTGTGCCCCTCAAAGAGCGCATCGAATACCGGGGCGGTGATCAGGTGCTGGGACAGCATACTGATGGCTTCGGCATCCGTGATTGAATCATTGAGGTTGCCGCGAAGCCCTTCCACAAAGCGGTCGAATTCCTTACGCAGTGAGGGGTTCGCACCATCGACCAGCGCAGTGATTCGCGTAATTTGCGCCTGGGCGATCTTGGCAACATCATCGGCCCAATCCTCCCAGTACGTGCGGGTCCCCACCTTATCGACCAGCTTCACATGCATGGCCTCTTGCCATTTCTCCAGGGAGAACAAGGCGAACTGTTGCGCGAGGTCACGCTGTCCGGCCTCGGTAGCATCGGGATCCACGCGGCGTGAATCATCGCCGTTGAGCAAGTCCTTAGGGTTTGGAACCGGATTCACTACCAGGGGCAGCTCGCTTGCATCCCCTTCATTCATCGCGATGGAATTGACCTTCGCGTTGAAACGATCGTCATGCGCACGCAGCGCGTTGAGGATCTGCCACACCACCTTGAACCGAGCATTGTCGTTCAGCGCTTGTGAAGGGCTCACATTGGGCGGAACCGCAACGGGCAAAATGATGTAACCGTAGTCCTTGCCATCGGCCTTGCGCATTACACGCCCCACGGATTGCACCACATCCACCATGGAATTACGTGGGTTGAAGAAAATAACCGAATCCAGCCCAGGAACGTCCACACCCTCGGACAGGCAGCGAGCATTAGTTAGTACTCGCGTTTCGTCACCTTCAATGTCGGCTTCCAGCCACGAAATCCGAGACGACCGCTGCATCGCGTTCATCGTGCCGTCTACGTGTTGAGCAGCAACGTCCACGTTCACGTTATGCAAATCCACGTGATTCAAAGCAGAGTTTTGCATCAACACGTTCTGGTAGGAGCGAATCAGAACCGGGAAAGATTCCGCGATCTGCTTCGAGGCCCGAATGTCCTTCGCGAAAGCAACCGTCCGCAGCATCGGCTTGGCGCCCTTTTCAAACCCAGCCTTCGTTCCCTGCAAACCGCCGGACCGTTTCGCCAGCGCAGTCCAAGCGCCGATCATCGCCGAAGCCGTCGTTAGATTGACTGTCTGGCCATCGGCCTGGGCCATTACTTCGGCGGCGACGCCCTCGTCCACCGTCATCACGAGTACCTTGTAGTCCGTCAGCAATCCCTTGTCGACGGCCTCCCCAAAGCCCAACCGGTGGAATTCAGGACCGAAAACTGCTTCGTCATCCATAGAGGCAAGCTCGGCGGAGTGTTCCTTGGCTTTGCCCTTCACTGACTCATCGAAAAGCCGCGGAGTCGCGGTCATGTACAGGCGCTTGTCGGCTTGGATGTATTCGGCATCGTGGATGCGTACGAAAGCGGAGGCATCCTCACCGGCAAGAGTCACGCCTGTCGTGCGGTGGGCCTCATCGCAGATCACCAAATCGAAAGGCTCCAGCCCCTTCTGCTGGGCATCATGGACCGCACCCAGTGATTGGTACGTGGAGAACACAACGTGTAGCCCCTTAGCACGCTTACCAATGGAGAATGCTTCAGTGATCATGTCGCCATTGGTTGAAACGGGAACTTCCAAATCGTATGGCGCAATGTCCTCAGCAGCTTTGCCGGCTTTAGTATCTGAACACACAGCGAAACTACGTAGTTCGACCGTCGCCTGCGCAGTCCACTCCCGCAGGGTCTGAGACAGCAACGCGATGGAAGGGACAAGGAACAGGACTCGAGCGCGGTCACCGCGAGCCGCGGCGAACTGCTCCGCCAAGCGCAATGCGGTGAATGTTTTACCTGTACCGCACGCCATGATCAGCTTGCCGCGGTCGCGGTTTTCGAAACCCTTGAGGACTTTTTCGATAGCTTCAGTTTGGTGCTTACGGGGCTCGAAGGCTTTCTTCTTCGACAGATTGATTTGAATCTCGGAACCAGGGAATGCAACATCCCAATTCACGGGCGCATTGGCGATGTCTGCCATGCCAATGCGGCTGGTTTCGATCATTTGGTTAGCCAGGGCATCTTCCGCGTTCGCTGACCATCGATCGGTCGTGGAGATGATGTAGCGATGTGCGAAGTGTTCACGGCCGTTCTCAGTCTCGAAGGACTTACCGGAAGCCTCGAAAAACGAGTCGATGTGTTGTTTTTGAATACTCGTGGTGGGTTTGTAGAACTTCGCCTGAATGGCGACCCAGCGGTGATCATCTGCCCGTCGTGCTACCAGATCAATGCCCGTATCTGCTTTGCCCCCGTTGTACCGCCAGTCCTTCCACCGGCACACCTCGTCGAACTGCTCGGCCAAAGTGGGGGCCGTTCTAAAGAAGTTGACCATCAGTTTCTCGAAAGCGATTCCGTACTTCGCTTGCGGTTGATTATCGCGGAGTTGAGTGAGAACTTCAGTGAACGTTGCCATGAGGGAAATTATGCCTGCACACATTCCCTCACGGCCGACTGACTGCAATAAAACACGAAACTGGGGGGACCGTGGATGCGGTCGCCACCCAAGAGGGGCTAGACGTTCGAACGAATTTATCGAACACGAAAGGGAGTGTCGCAGATCGCCTTTAAAGTAACCGTAGGAACAAACCGAGAACGAGGTCCTGGGATTGGCGCGGGGCGTCAGATCAAAAAAGTAGTTGGGCCAAAACCAAGCAAGAACAAACGATCAAAGCACAAACCCCGAACGCGAATAAGATCACTAGCCCCCAAACCCCAACCTCTAGCCCCCAGACTCCAAGCACCAGCCCCAGCCCCCAAGCACTAGCCCCAGCCCCAAAGAAGGAACCATGCACAACCCGCAGCGCTACGCCGTCATCGACCTGGAAACCACCGGCTTCAGCAAATCCGATCGCGTGATTGAGATCGGTGTGGTTCTGCTGGACCAAGCAGGCAACGTGGAACGAACGTGGGAGACCATAGTGCAACCCAACCGCGACATTCCCAATAGCTTCGTGCATAAACTCACGCCCTCGCACCTGGTGCATGCCCCTCAATTCGAAGACATCGCCGGGGAACTCGCGGAGATCCTTCACGGGCGCACCATCATCGCCCACAACGCGCCCTTCGATATCAGGTTTTTGACTACCGAGTTCGAAAGAATCGGTGTCACACTTCCTGCCTACGGCGCTTGGGTCCACGACACCCTGCCGCTGTGCCGCCAGTGCTTCCCGGAAACCAACGGATCGCTAGACAAGGTTGCCAAGCTTTTGGGCATCACCAACGACCGCCCGCACGCCGCTCTAGCCGATGCGCTGGCGACCGCGGAAATCTATCGCCACCTGCGCAATGACCTCGGCCGGGTGGCGTCCGGCGCCGCAAGTCTCGCCGTGCCACCCACAACTTATCCTCGCCGCGGGCGGGCGATCTCTCGGGACGACGCCACTGGGGCCGCGCCACACGACGGTAGTTGGCTGGCGGGCCTGGCGGCGAAGCTCCCCGGAGGGCGCGGAACAGCGGATTCCGACCGTTACCGCAAGCTGCTCGCAGCAGCACTTACGGATAGGCACCTGTCAGCCAGCGAGATTAAGCAGCTGGAGGAAAGCGCTGTCCGCGACGGGATATCGCACGATGACATCCTGGCGATTCACGAAGACTTCCTGCGGCAACTGTCGGTAGAAGCGTGGCTGGATGGAGTAGTCACCGAGGAAGAAAAGCACACCCTGCGCACAGTGGCTGGTCAGCTCGGCGTGGATGCGAACCTGACGGAACAGCTCATTGCCACGCCCCAAACTGGCGAACAAACCGTGGGATTAGCATTGACGCCGGGCGATCGAGTGACGTTCACCGGGCAACTGGACTTGCCCCGCGGCGAGTGGGAACAGCGCGCGAAGTCGGTGGGACTAGATGTCGGGGGAGTGACGAAGAAGTCCGTCCTTGTGGTTGCCGCTAACCCGGATTCCACCAGCGGGAAAGCGCGGAAGGCCCGCGATCTTGGCGTGCCGATTATCGGTGAGCGCGTGTTCGCGCAGTTGCTTTCCGCCATGACGGAGGCCGAGACGTCCCCGGAACCCGACTTGGATGCTGCTGGGGTGCACAGCACAGAGCCGCAGGAGATTGCGTTGTTCCCATGGCTGCGGGAGGTGGAATTCGAAGCAGGCGAAGAATTCGATACCTTGCGAGCCGCGGAGCTGTGGATTGAGCACCATCCGACACGCGCGTTGCATTCCCTTTCGCACGTGTTCGGGGGAGTGCAAGGGGAGGAAGCTCGCGGGCAGAACCACGGTGGAATGCTGGAACTGCGTGTAGACACCCCTACGGAACGGCGATGGATGGAACTGTTCGTCAACCCGCTGGATGCGAGTGTGATGGACCTGCAGGGCGTCAAAGGAATGGGGAAGCAGCGCGTAAGAAACGCTGTTGAGCGTGTAGTTCTGGCCGCGATCGACGCCGAAGAAGCGACCGGAGAGCATCTGGAAGATGACGATCGGTTGGGTGCGGGAATGTATGGGGGATTGGCTGATGAATTCTATGACTCCGAAGGGGATGGGGCTGGGGTTGAGTCTGTGACTGGGGCCGTGGCTACGGCCGGGGTTGCGACGCGCAGTGGGCTGCGCAGCGGCGAGATGCTGGCTAGTGTGCCCACGAATGAGGTGCGTTTGTGGTTGGGGTGGCTGCAGCTCAGCGGAATGAATGCGGAGGCTGCGGGGAGTGTGGTGCCTACCGCTGACGACTCGCTGGCGGAGTACGTGCCGAACCTGATCGACAGTTGCGGGGAGGTAGATCCGGTAGAGGATGTGTTCCGTGTGGCGGTGGACCCACTGCGTGCGGCAACGCGGGGTGACAACCGGAAGTGGTTGATCCTGATGGAGCGTTGGTTCGGCGCGGCCACGCTCGATGAGCTGGGGCAAAGGATGGGTGTGACTCGCGAGCGCGTGCGTCAGTTAGAAAAGCAGATGGCGGAGTAATTCGAGGCCCATCGGGATTTGTTTGACCTGGTTGTGGCGCGGATTCATCAGTGGATCGCGCCAATCGCCCGGGTGGAGCACGTGCGCAGGGACCTGCCGGCGCTGGCCGCGGTCGCTTTCGGCAGCGACGTGACCTACAACGACGTGTTCATGGCTGTGGGGCGCGTGGAGAACGAGGGACGGGCAACAGCGCCATGGACTGTTGAAGGTGGGTGGATTTGCGAGCCAGATTTTCCGCAGCGGTTGCGCGATGCCGTGGAGGCTACGGCGAATGAGGACGGCATTATTGCCTTGGACGACGCGGCGCGGGCCGTGGGCATCGATCGCGAGACGTTCGAGGAATTCTGCGCGCGAGAGATGATGGCGAAGTGGATGATCCTGGATGATCACGTAGTTGTCCGAACCGGTAGCCACCCGGATCGTGCGGTGGCGGTGCTGGCGCTGCAGGGCGAGCCGATGACAGCGGAGGACATGGTGGAGGCCAGTGGTGGCGGTAATGCCCGGAGCGCGGCCAACCAGTTCAGCGTGGATCCGCGATTGGTGAAAGTTTCGGCGTCGAAATGGGTGCTCGCGCGGTGGGAACACGAGGAGTTCAACAGCATCGCAGACTGGATTGGCCAGCGGATCGAGACCAGCGAGAACACGGTCGAGATTCCCGAGCTCGGCGAAATCCCTGCCGTAAGCGTCGCGGAGCTCGTCGCCGAGGCGGAAGCCAAGGAAGTCGCGGAAAGCTCGGTGAAGATGTACGCCAACGGTAGTGACTACCAAACCATCGATGGAATGGTCATCCGTCGGCCAGCGGAAGAGACTCAACGAGTGTCCCGCGCTCCAGAGGAAACTCGCGACCTCGTGAACATCGATGGTCACTGGCACCAGCTGGTGACGGTGACTCACGATCATCTGCGTGGCAGTGGTTCCAGCGTGGGGTCCGGCCTGGCCAATCACTTCGACCTCGGGTGGGGGGAGGAGAAGATCTTTGAGTCGCGCTTGGGTGACCAGCGGTTGGGTGTGAACAAGCTGGGGCAGACTAACACCTCCACCGTGCGGGGATTCCTCGAAGACCTGGGCGCGCAGGAAGGTGATCGCGTGTTTCTCCGCTTCGGCAACGACGGCACTTTCGACGTGATCCCAGCCCCGGCTGCTCGTATTGGAGCGGCAGCGGGACCGTCGGTGGGATCGGGTGGCTCGGGTGGCTCGGGAGATTCCGTCGACTCGCACGTTGGCAACTCGGGCGCTGGCGACTCAGGTGTTGGTGACCCAGGAGCTGGTGACGTGGGTGCTGGCGAGGCGCACCCACCTATCGCAATTGTTTATGACGCCCTCGGCCTGCCCGCCACCGATTTCCGCGGTTCACCGGAGCAGCTTTTGGAGCCGATCAATGTTGCCCTCGGGTTGCGTCCGGGAGCTCCTCGCCGACGGGCGGTCGCGTTGCTCACGCACCGTCGGCAAGAAGACCTCGCGGACATTGTGCGCGGGCTGAGCTAAAAACGTACTGCTGCAACCCATCGATCATTTTGCGTAAAAGCAAGTGTGTGCCTCCAACCTCGCTATTCTTAGAGCCATGAGCTGGAGTAATGGCGATTGGCAAGCCAAGCAGGAGCAATTCCGTAACGCAGCATACTTAAAAGAAAGCCTGATTCAAGAGGCACAGCAGCTGGCTCACAGTGATGACTTCCGGTCGGCTGGCCTGTGAATGTGATCGATATATGGCGTGATTCTGTGGTCGCTCTGTGGCGTGCAGGGCCCAACTCCGCACCTAAAGCTGTCGTCTCAAACCGGGTCACGTTACACAGAGGGACATAAGGTTTTGTATCCGATCGTGACCTGCCCCTCACACAGCTTCAGGGTCGGGAGGGAACGCCACCGCCCTGATAGCTGCGACCGTCTGCTCCTGGGTCAACGAGGAAACGTCGATGTTGGTAAACGCACGTCGGAGCCATGCTGCCTGTTGAAAGACTGGGAATTTGTTCAGCCTCCATCGCAGAGCACCAGACTCTTCAGTGTCCTCTTCTGCGCGGCGTCGGTGTTCTACTGGATCGATGTTCAGTACCACAGGCGTGAGTCGGACCGATGGATCAAGGTCGGACGTAATCTCCGACCAGTAGTCCTCCACCATCACAGTCTGGGGAACAACGATGGTCACGGGGCTGCCCTCCGGCAACTCCCGGAGGACAGCGTTGAGCGTGGTAGCCACAAGCTTTCTCCATGCGGGCCATTCCTGGAAGTCGTGGACGGGCACCACCGGCTGAAGAACAGGCCTTAGAAGAGCCCCGACCTCTTCAGGGTCAACGATCACCACACCGGGAACTTTTCGTGCCAACAACTTCGCTGCCGTCGTCTTGCCCGAACCGAACGCACCGTTGATCCATATGACGTGTGGCTGAGTCTGCTGCATGCGGGCAGTTTACCTTTCGATACCCGCTGCCTCACTCGAAGTGGCCTACTGCCACACACACGAGAAGGTCATGACATCACTAGGCGGCGAAACCGTTGATCAGCGCCTCGACGGTGGGCAAGCCGCTGATAGCCCTCCGACATCGGGACATGTCATCATGAGGCCATGAACAGCACGCATATGCTTCTGATCGGCGGGCGATCCGGTGTAGGAAAATCAACCGTGGCCTTCGCCCTTCATGACCTCCTGTCTGCACGCGGAGTCAAGCACGTCGTCATCGAGGGCGATGCGCTCGACCTCGCGTACCCTGCACCGTGGGAGCAGCAGATGGCAGAGCGAAACCCGACATCGCACAGCAATCGAACCGCTGACTCGGCGATTTCGTTTACGTTCGGCGTGCAGTTGCTCCGCCTGGCGCATGTTCTGCAGGCTAAGGACAGTGCATCTCAGGAATCATGCTGCGAACCGACCCACATCAGAGCGATGTTGCTACGGGGTGAGACATCGGGACAGCGCGTGGCCCTCCAATGAGCAAAGTGCCTGGTAGTCGACTGCATTCCCCCGAGCAGACCCCAGCTACGAAGGTAGACGACGGGTAGTCGCCTGGGCGTGTAGCTCGATGCTCGTGTGGCCGCCCTGTGGCCAAGCAAAAAAGGAACCGGCCCTGAGATCTAATCTCAGCGCCGGTGTCCTGTAACTGCGGGTACTGTCCCGCTATATGGGCTAAACAGTACCGCTCCCCCGAACGAAAGGCAAGTATCCAGTGCCCAGGCTGACATATTGTGCCGCCAGGCAGATCGAGCACGCCATCCCGACCGCCCGATTCCAGACCTACAGGCAGGCCACGGGAGACGTCGTCGAGGCGGCACGGCTCTACCTGTGGAACATCCAGGCCGCGAGCGCGTTGATGACGAGCTGGTCGAGGTTACGCAGACGAAGCTCTGGAGCGCGAACGGGCTCGCCAAGCTTCTCGACACCATCACGCAGGTGTAGAACAGCTACAACCCCCGGCTGCGCGTTGGCGGCGTCGTTCTCAACCAGCACGAGTCCCGCACGGTCGGAGGCGGCCACTGGGCGAGCGAAATCGAGGCGGCCGCCGAGGCGCGCGGCCTCTCGCTGCTCACCCCGCCTGTTCCAAAGCGGCAGTCAATCTCGGATGCGACTGAGGAAGGGCTCGGGCTCGACGAGGGTGGCCCGGACTGGCGCGAGCTCGCAGCGATCTACGACGGATACCTCAACCAGCTCACCGGAAGGAACTAAGAACATGGCCACGAAGCGAAGCGAACGCCGCACGTCCGCGCTCAGCGGGCAGACGCCCGTCAACACCCAGGCAGTGCCGGCAGCGCAGCCGACACCGACCCCGGCTGCGGAAGCGCCGGCAGCATCGACGCCGAGCGGGGGAGAGGGAGCGAGCAAGCTCACCCGCCCGAAGATGACCTACTACGCGGACAGCGACCAGAGCGGCCGCATCCGCGCCGCGTACTTCGCTGGTCGGGATAAGTACCGCTGGCGGAACATGACCGACATGCAGCTGCACGGCGTCATGGGCCTCGTCGAGGACCTGGAGCGTGAATTCAACGGGGGCAAGCACTTCGAGCTGATGCCCCCCGGCACCGGCCCCGTGGGCCGGCCGCTGGAATGACGAAAGCGAACCGCAATGTTTGAGAACCTGAACAACATCATCCAGTGGGTTGCGATCGTGGCTGCCGTCGCGTCCGTGATCCTTGTCATCTACTCCTTCGCCACGAGAAGCGTTATGGAACCCAAGACGGGAAGCCTCGTCATTGGCATCGTTGGCTTCATCGCTGCGGGCCTGATCTTCGTCCTGTCCGGCGGAGTGGTCACCTTCCAAGCGGCATAGTTCCGTGCACCGTACGTTCAGAGCGGCGGCGGCGGCCGCCGTTCTCACAGCGATACTCGCCGGATGCTCAGCGGGCGTCGACGAGCTGCGCGTGACCATCGACGGGGTGACGGTCACCGCCGAGCAAGCAACCAGCACCGAGGCGCAGCGCCAAGGGCTCAGCGGGCGCGACAGCGTGCCGGAGGGCACCGGCATGTGGTTCCCGCTCGAGCACGCACAGCGCACGGAGGTGTGGATGCAGGACACCCGTGTGCCGCTCGACGTCGTGTGGATCCGCGACGGGCGCGTGACGGGCGTTGTGACGCTCCAGCCGTGTTCGACGGACCCATGCCCCCGTGAGGCGTCCCCGGGTGTCGTAGACGCGATTCTTGAGGCCCCGGCTGGCACATTCAGCCATGTGTCGCCAGAGACAACCGTGCAGGTAGAGAGCGAGTAGGACAGATGGGCGTAGGACGGATTGACACCCCGCAGGCCAGGCAGATTGTGCAGACCGTCGCGGCGCAGCTCATCATCGGCTATGCGCCCCCGCATATGGTGGCGGCCGACGACCGGCGAAGAGCGGCGCAGCTCCGGAGGATCTTCGGAGACGACACCCACCCTGAGCCGAGCATCATCATCGGTGCGAGTGATGACCGGGGGATGATGCTGGGCGGCGCCGTGGTCGAGCCGTTCGTGTCCGACGAGCTGATATCGAAAGAGCCCGACGCCGCGCGGCAGTTCGCAACAACACACCGAATCCTCGCCGCCCTCTTCGTGCTGCCTGAGGCCCGCGGGTCCGGTATCGGCCGAGAGCTGCTTTCAGAGGCCGCGTACTGGGCTCTTCCTCATGGTGGCCGCTACCTCGACGGGTTCGTGGACGACCGGAATAATAGCGCGGACTTCTACCGCAGGTCCGGCGCGACCGTTGTCGGTCACAACACGGGACTCCCCGCACGGCGTCCCACCAACAGCGAGCTGAGCCATTACCCGGGCATTGACGGAACATGGTTTTACGTCGACGCATGGCGAATGCACCAGGGCAAGATCAACTGCGCGCGGTGCCGCGACGTGTTCGAGTTCGTCGACGAGGACGGCGGCTACCTCCTATGCCCCAACTGCGGGACGCCCGAGGCGAAGTAGCCACGCTCGACGTCTGATGTTCCCGTAACGATGTCACAGTGGGAACGAACAAGCGCTACCCGCATCTGCCGGCGCAGAGGGGCGAAGAGCGAGAGCTGCGCGAGGCGCGCAAGCGCGGGCCGCTGCGCACCCTCGATTCCCTCCAGCTTCGATTGCATGCGCAGCCGCTCACCATCGTTCCCGAGCAGATGACGATATGGGGTCACGCCTGGCTCCAGTTCGGGGATACGAACGTCCGGTGCGTCGTCCAGGTGAAACGTTGGACGGCCGACGCCGTGGGCGTCCAGGTGACGATCGACGGCGACAAGCTGCGGTGCTGGGTATGGCAGGGAGCATGTCAGCGAATCTCTGACCCGACCGACGTTTGGTAGCCCCGCTGTAAACGATCGCCGGGTTAGTGGACGGCTCCGAGTTCAATGCAGAGAACGCCACCGACGATGAGGACGATGCCGAGGCCCATCAGCCAGGTGAAGGGCTCTTTGAAGAGGAACTTGCTGAGGATGGCGGTGAGTGCGACGCCGGATGCGGCCCAGATGCCGTAGGCGACGCCGAGCGCCATGCCGCCGGCGAGGGCGAGGCTGAGCATGGTGAATGCGAGGACGTAGCCCACCGCCACGCCGACGTACCAGCGCTTCTTGTCGACGGCCATACGCAGGGAGAGCGTGCCGACGACCTCGAAGATGATTGCGCCGATGAGGAACAGCCAGACCATCACGCGACCTCTGCCTTCTTCTTGTGACCGGCCTGTGCGCCGAGTTCGACGCAGAGCACTCCGGCGATGACGACGACGATGCCGATGCCCATCAAGAGCGTGAGCGGTTCGCCGAAGATGATGAGGGAGAGGAGCGCCGTGAGTGCGACCCCGGAGGCTCCCCAGATGCCGTATGCGACGCCGAGGGCCATGCCGGTGCGCAGCACGAGGCTGAGGAACACGAAGGCGCCGATGTAGCCGGCTGCGACGAGTGCATAGAGGGCGGGTGCGTCGAGCGCCCCCTTGAGGGATAGTGAGCCGGTGACCTCTGCGGCGATCGCGCCGATGAGGAACAGCCAGCCTTTGGCTTTGTTGGTCACTGGGGGTCTCCTTCATTCACGAGTTGCAGGGCGATCGCGCGCAGGACGGATCGTTCGTCGTCGCGGACGGTGGGGATGCCGAGAGCAGCGTTGAACCATGCGCCGTCGGCCAGCAGGCGGGCGGCTCGAAGTGATGCGCGGCTCGCCGGGTCAGTGTCGATGTCGCTGCCGAGCCACGGGGTGAGGCGTTCCGCCCACAGAGCAGACAACCGCTCCCGCAGGTTCACGTCCGCGAGCAGGGCGAGATCGCTGGAGTCGAAGTCGCCATTGAGTGCGTAGTCGACGTACGCGCGCAGCTTGTCGATCGGCTCGGCATCCGTCGAGGCCCGAGTATGCAGATCCGCTTCCCAGCGGTCGATGATGCGGTTCACGACTGCGACAGTGAGAACTTCTTTCGTGCCGAAATGGTGGACCACCCCGGGCTTCGTCAACCCCGCCTCGCGAGCGACTGCATCGAGGGCGAGGGCATCGCCGCGGCGAAGGACTTCAACTGCGTGATCGAGAAGTTCGATTTTGGTTGGCACATTTCAAATATACCTACCATACGTATGGTAAGTCAACTTAGCTGCGGGCTCAGCCGTAAACGATCGTTTTCGGCGGCCTCGTCGACGTCGACGACCAGGTGTGAATGTTGACGCTCTTTGGCGGTGTTCTTGCGTTGTTGTTTGGCGGTGGCTATCCGATGACGAGGACGCTGGCGGCGGCTTCGACGACGTCGTCGGTGATGGTCTCGAGTTCGTTGATCTTGAGCACTCGTGCGATTTGGGGGAAGAGGCGTTCGAGGAGGCGGAAGTTGCCGCGAGTGATGCGTTCGATCGCGGCGATGGCTTGCGCGTCGGTGAAGTCGTCGGGGTCGAGGGTGCGGCCCAGTCGCTTCCAGCGACGTTCGAGGACGAAGAGGAGTTCGTCGCGGCCGAGGTTGCGGTAGCGGTGGGAGAACCCGAGGCGGCTGTAGAGCTGGGGGTAGTGCCGGAATCGTTGGTCGATGCCGGGCATGCCGATCAGGATGATCGCGGTGTGCTCACGGTCGTGCCGGTCTCGGAGGACTTCCAGGGCCGTGGGCGTGAGGCGTTCGGCCTCGTCGATGATGAGCAGCTCGACCCGCTTGCCCATGTTGTAGCGGCCGTGAGTCCCCGTAACTTTGCCGGTGGCGCGCAGGTGCTCATCGATGCAGATGCCCAGCCTGGTCTGCAGGTGGTCGATCTCATGGACGAGCTGCGCCGGCTTGGGGAGGACCGGTGGCGTGTAGAACAGGGTCCGGGATCGGTTCGCGGTGGCGTAATGCTCTGTGTCGGTCTCGCTCCGCGGTCCCCACTCGGTGATGAAGGGTTCCAGGGTGTCCCAGTGGGCGTATCGGCGGCCGGATTGCGTCTTGCCGACGCCGGCATCGCCGTGGCAGATGCCGATCGTGCGTTCCTTGCGGACGGCGTTGGCGAATTCGATGAAGCGGCGGTGTTCTTTCGTGACGATGAAGTCGCGGCTCATGGCTCGTCCTCTTCGTAGGTGCGTAGTCTCACCTGGCGTGGTGTCCGCGGCTCGGTTCGCGGCTCGTCACGGACGGCTGTCTGGGGGATGCGTTCGTTGATCTGTTGACGCAGCCGCCGACGGCGGGCGCGTCGGGCGGTCTCGATGTCGCGCAGGGAGAGTCGCTGGTTGGGGTGTGCTTCGTCGATCGCGATGCAGATGTGCGTGTCGTGGTCGTAGACGCGGATCTCGGACACGTCGCGCGGGTCGTACCTGATTGTCACGCTGCGTCCGACGAACGGCGCGAGTGTGGGTGAGAGGTACCGCTGGCCTTGGAAGTGGATGCCATCGCGTTGGACGACGCGGTTCTTCGGCAGGGTCAGCAGCAGCCCGTCGAGCTGGTCGAGGCTGTCGGGCATCCGCGGCAACCAGCCGTCACCGATCCAGGCCTCCTTCGGGCTGGCGCCGATCTCGCTGTGGGGGCGCTCGTTGTACTCGGTGACGAACCGGCCGATGGCCTGATCGAGGTCCGCGAGGCTGAGCTGCGGCTTCGGGGCTCGTGCCCGAGGGGTGAGGTGGCCGGGGAGGGTCGTGAGAAGTTCGGTGTTCACGGTGCCGAAGAATCGCTCGATCTTCCCGCGACCTTGCGGCCGGCCGACTGTCGAGTAGATCAGCCGGATCTTCAACGCCACCGCCGTGTACTCCAGATGCCTGCTGGTGAAGTCGCTGCCGTGGTCGACGTGGAGCACGTCGGGGAGACCGCACATCGCCCAAGCCGGGTTGGTCTTGCGCCAGATCGCCTGCCGCAATGCGAGCGCCGTGTTGATCGCCGAGGGCGCCCCTGTGAACACGGTGTACCCGCAGATCGCGCGCGAGTAGTCGTCGATCACGACCGTTAGCCAGGGGCGTTCCGGCTTCCCATCGGCGCCGACGATGAGGATGTCGAGTTCGGTGTGATCGGCCTGCCAGATCGCATTCGGTCGCTCGGCTCGGCGGCGGAACACTAGCTCGTGTCGGTCCCGGTACGCGGCTGGGCCGTCCAGCGCGAGGGTCACGAGTGCCGGGTCAAGGCGGTGCAGGATCGACCGGACCGTCGAATAGCTTGGACGGGCGCACCCGATGCGGTCGGCCTCGGCCATGGCGAGCCGGTGCAAGGCCGCCATCCCGGGACGCGGTTTGGTGAGTCCGAGCTGCTCAACGAACGCGACCAGGTCTGGGTCGGTGCGCCGGGTCCCCGCGTCCGCTCGCGCGCTCGGTTTCAGCCCGTCGATCCCCGCCACCGCGTAGTCATGGTTCCAGCGTTGAAGGGTGCGCAGACCGATTCCGGTCTCCCTGACCAGCGTGGCCAGGGGAATGTCATCCTCGACATGGAGACGCAGGATCCGCCACCGGGCCAGCGCGTCCATGGCACATCTAGTCGCCGACCGCTGCCGGGGTGCCGGTGGCGTGCTGATGACGGTAGAGCGTCGCTCTGGACCATCCGACCAGTCGGGCTGCGTCTTCGGCGGTGCGTCCCTTCGCGCGCGCGTCTCGCACGATCGCAAGCTTCTCCTTCACGACGCCCGGATCCACGGGTGGCCGGCCGAAGCGCGTGCCAGCCTGCTTCGCCGCGGCGATGCCGGCGTTGACTCGCTCGGTGATCAGTTCACGCTCGTACTCCGCCAGCGTCGCGAGCATGCCCAGCATCATCCGCCCGGACGAGGTCTCGGGGTCGATGCCATCCGAAATCGATCGAACCTTCACGTCCTTCTCGCGCAGCAGGTTCACCGTGTTCAGCACGTCGATGAGGGAGCGCCCGAGTCGGTCGATGCGCCAGACGACCACCGTGTCGCCGGGCTCCGCGTACTCCAGAAGTCTCTTCATCCCTGGCCGCTGCACCGCGGCACGGCTGCCCGAGGTCACGTCTGAGAAGACGTCCCTCGCCTCAACACCCGTCGCGCCCAGGGCGTCGAGTTGCAGGCGCGCGTCCTGACTGACGGTGCTCACGCGCGTGTACCCGAGAAGCCTCACCCGATCAGCATGCCTCACAAACTCCTGTCGCGCGACCCCGTGAGGCAGAGCGCGATGAGGCAACTTTTCGAGACGTTCTCAGCGCCCGAAATTGTGCGACGACGGCACCCTTTGACGCATCGCTCATCATGTCTCATTTAGCTAAAGGTTTACAAGACATCTACGGCGAACGCACTGAAACAGGGCGCTCCTGCGAGAATCGACCCGAAAACTGTCTCGTATACCTGTCTCACCGTAATGTGTTCCACCTTCTTCCAATCTGGGGTTTGGTGAGGCATGATGGTGGTCATGAGACTGTTGGGCTACACCCGGGTGTCCACCGTCGGTCAGGATCCGACTCTTCAACACGACGCCTTGGTCACCGCCGGGGTTCAGGACCGTGATGTCTTCAGCGATGTCACCTCCGGGGCGAAAAACGCTACTGAGCGTCCGGGGATGAAGAAGCTCCTCGCCTACGCTCAACCCGGTGACACGGTGGTGGTGTGGCGCATCGACCGGCTGGGCCGGTCCCTACTCGATGTACTCAACACGGTGAACCTGTTACGCGAACGAGACGTGAAAATCAAGTCCGTCTCCGACGGCATCGACCCGGAGACCTCCTCGGGCCGGTTGATGCTCGGCATGCTGGGCACCCTGGCTGAGTACGAACGAGAACTGATCACCGAACGCGTCAACGCCGGCATCGCCGCAGCAAAGTCCAACGGCACCCGCTTCGGCCGACCACCTGTGGATCCAGAGGTGGTCGACCGCAAACTCGCCATCGTCGCCGAGGAACGAGCCAAAGGCCGCAGTGCCGAAGACGCCGCGAGCATGGTCGGCTGGTCACGGGCGACACTGTACCGCCATCTGCAGGGCGCCAAACGACGACAGTCAGCACTGCCCGCCTGACACGGACACAATGACCAGCGCGTGAGGTGACGGTGATGGACGAGATGCAACGCTGGGAGATCCTCCGGCTCCACATCGAAGACGACATCACCCTGACCGACCTGGCACAGGCCACCGACATCAGCACCCGAACCCTATCCCGGTGGGTAGCCCGATACCGCGCCGACGGAATCCGCGGGCTACGCAACACCACACGATCCGACGCCGGAGCCCATCGCATATCCGCGGAACTCGTCGCCTACATCGAACACCTTGGTCTCACCAAGCCACGCCCATCGATCGCCGCCCTGCATCGCCTCGTGAGCTGTCGAGCACAACAACTATCGCTGAAACCACCCAGCTACGCCACCGTGCGCAGCATCATCCAAGCCCTTGACCCGGCGATGGTCACCCTCGCATTGGAGGGCCCGACGTCCTACCGAGATCGACACGAACTGGTCTACCGGCACCGGGCTGAACACCCCAACGCCATCTGGCAGGCCGATCACACCCAACTCGACATCCTCATCCAGAACCCGGACGGCACCCCGACTCGCCCCTGGCTCACCATCATCATCGACGACTACTCCCGGGCAGTGTGCGGCTACATGGTCACCACCACCGCACCCTCGGCAATGAACACCGCCCTGGCACTACGCCAGGCGATCTGGCGAAAAACAGACCCCACCTGGGCGATGTGCGGTATTCCCGACGTCCTCTACGTCGATCACGGCTCCGACTTCACCAGTGGCCATATCACGTACACCACGACAGCACTGAAGATCCGGATCATCCACTCGACCATCGCCCGTCCGCAGGGCCGCGGCAAGATCGAGCGGTTCTTCAGCACCGTCAACACCGAACTTCTCACCACCCTGCCCGGCCACCTCGCCCCCGGCGTCCGCAACCCACACCCCGTACTAGACCTGACGAGCCTGGATACCGCCGTCGGCGAGTTCATCAGCAGCTACAACCAGCGCACGCATTCTTCAATCAACACCAGCCCGAAAGCCGCGTGGATCGGGCAGGGGTGGATCCCCAGAATGCCGGAGAACCTTGAAGAACTCGACGGACTCCTGCTGCGGGTCTCCACCCACCGCCGAGTCCAGCGAGACGGCATCCACTTCCAAGGCCAGCGCTACATCAGCCCGACCCTGGCACCTTTTGTCGGCCATGACGTCACCATCCGCTACGACCCGCGGGATCTCTCCGAGATCCGGGTCTACGACCACGACACGTTGCTGTGCGTCGCTGTCGATGAAGACCACCCCAACCAGCGCTACAGCCTGGCCGATATCCAGGCCGCTCGTCGACGCCGACGGCGTCAACTACGTGCCGGGATCAACGAGCGCATCCCCATCCACGAGCCACGCCCATCAGACCTTGCCCCTGTGAACCCCGATGTGAGCGCCGAAGCGCCACGGCCGCGTGGTCGTACGTCTCGCCTGCGGACCTATGAAGAGGACCTGTCACCATGAACCGCGACTTCATCGTCACCAAAGAGCACCGCCGCTTCGTCGAGTTCGCCAACGCGATCCGCAAAGACGCCACCATCGGCATCTGCCACGGTGATGCAGGAGTCGGCAAAACACAGTCCGCCAGACGCTATGCCCACTGGGATGCTCTGGGCTCGTTCATTGACGACTGGGGTCCACGCAGTGAATCTGACCTGGCCATCTACGCGACGGCTCATCGGGCGCGCACCGTGTTCTACACCCCTGAGGTGCAACCGAAGTACCGGACGTTGATCCGTGACATCGAATTTTACCGGGGCAAACTCGACGTCTGCATCATGGAGCATCTGATGGCCACCGGACAGCGGGACAGGCTCCACATGCGCAGATCCAGTGGCGAGAAGCTCACCCAACTGATCATTATTGATGAGGCAGAACGTCTGCCTCCCACCGCCCTGGAGATGCTGCGCGACATCCACGATCGTGACGGTGTGGCGATCATGTTCATCGGCATGCCCGGTATTGACCAGCGCTTCCGGCACTACCCTCAGTTGTTCAGCCGGCTGGGGTTCTCGCATCGCTACCGTGCCCTGGGCAAAGACGAGCTGCTGTTCGTGCTGAACCGGCACTGGAGGCGCCTGGGTAGAGAATTGAACCCGGAGGATTTCACGGATGCGCAGGCCATCGCCGCGATCGAGCGGCTGACCCGCGGCAATTTCCGTGTGGTGGAGCGATTGTTCCCACAGATCAAGCGAGTGTTGAAGATCAACGAGTTGGAGACCATCACCGACGATGTGATTGAAGCTGCCGCCAGCACCCTGGTACTCGGCCACTGACCAGGTCAGTACGACACATAGTGATCAAAAAAGCAGGCCACATAGCGATCACATTCACAGGCTGGCCCCCGGATGAAGCAACTAAGCGCGGAATTCAAGAACGCCGGTTTTGCGGGCAAAGACGAAAATCAACGCTTGTGGGATGAGTTCTCTCACGCACGTAGCACTTTCTACGAACGCCAGAATCAATACTATGAACAGCGAGATTTAGAAGCTCAAAGGAATGCGTCACAAAAGAGAAGAATCATTTCTGAGCTTCAATCGCTTCTTGGAGCCCAAGACTTTCGCGAGCCCGGCCAGCGGACGAAATCATTGCATGCAGAATGGAAAGCCATTGGGTTTGCTGGTCATGACGAAAACCAGATGCTGAACGATCAGTATTACTCCATTCGTAATGAATTTTACGAACAATCAAGACTTCACTGGGAACAGCGCTCTATGGAAATGGAGTTGAACAAGAACAACCGGATGCGGCTGGTAGATCAAGCCGAGTTCATAGCCGATCATCCTGACCCGAAAAGTATGAGTGGCGATATGCGGACACTGCTGCAGCAGTGGAGGGAACAGCGCGGTCCGCTCAAAAAAGAAGATCGGGAAGAACTGAACCGGCGGTTCTGGGCGGCCAAAGATCGTTTTTATTCACGCCGCGACGCGCAGTTCACGCAAGGCCAGAATCAGTGGTCGTCCGGAAAAGGGGAGAGGTCCTCGGTGCAAGACGATCCAGCATGGAGGCCGAAAGACAAGATTGATGCCATCAAGCACCTTGAACAAGCCATCCGAGACAAGGAACAGGCTGTTCGACATGCAGATGCGCATTTCGAAAAGGTGCGCTCGCAGGGTCGTAGTTGGCTTCTACCTTCTAAGCAGAATGAACGTATCGCCAAAGCCGAACAATGGCAGCGAATTCATCGCGAGGAATTGGAAAAACTCTACAATCGTCTATACAAACTCCGGAATCAGACATAGTCGCCTTCTTACGATCCACCTGTGCCGGCATTTTTGAGCCGTCATTAGTGCAGGCGGTGGCCATGCAGATTAGTTTTCTATTGGAATGAACTACGGTTAATAGTGATACTTTTTCTCGATCGTTGTTTCCAACGAGGCGTAAATACCAGTCGTGGCGACTAGTATCCGGCTGCGGCACATTGTTGAGGGTCAATGTAACCGTGGCGGCAACCGTATTCGAATTGGAGCTGTCCACTTCCTTTATTTGGCGTGCCGTCTGGAGCAGTGCCGTATCCGCACTTGTATGCGGGGCAAGTCCCGCCGTTAGTGTACGGCACTTCCGATGGATCGAGACCGGCGCCACGTTCTGATTCCATGTATGTGTCAGCCCCTGGCTGGTTGACGCAGAAATCCGTCGCTCGAATTGTTCCGTCGGACATGCGAGATGGGCCCGGCGTGCCTGGTAAGCACTCGATAACGTATGGCTCTTGAGTTGGCGCTGCTGCGGGCGTTTCAGAAGAAGCCTCTGTAGGTACGGGACGCGGGGCGGTAGGTGATGGAGCGGGTTTCAACGGTTGAGTCGTGGTAGATAGAGCCGTAGACGCGCTGGGAGCGTTGCTGGTGGTAGCAGGTGTTGTCGTTGTGGCTTCGTCGTTGCTTGAACATGCACCCAGGGTTAGCAGGGGCATGATGAGTGTGGTTGTGAGTGCCTTGTGAAGTTTCATGTTGCGTTATCCCCATAAGAGACGTGAATAGTGCTGAAAGTGAGCTGGAGTGGTGCCCCAGATGAGACGCGAACTCACTCTCGACCGGCTGCACTCATTCACTGAGAATCCTCCGGATTAGAAAATACCTTAGCTCGAACAGCGAACTAAGGAGGGATAAATGGGGTGTTGATCCCACATAACGGCAGCACCGAAGGCGCGGATTCAAGCCAACTACACCATGACCAAGGGACGGTGTACAGAAGAGAAACGCGGTGCGACAAGGTAGGCTCCATAGAGTTTTAAGGAGGGTGAGCCATCTTGTGGAACAATGCTCAGGTTCTTGTTCTTTTCGCTCGACATAATGAGACATTTGAGGAAGACTTCGTGGGTGTGGCCCTCACCCGTGAACAGGAAAAGGCCATGGGAAAGCATGTTGATTCCGATACCGTCACGTGCTGGACGGAGCGGGTTACGCTGCAGGGCTGGGAAGGGGAATTGAATGAACACAATTTCCCCCAACCTGTTTTTTTGGTTTTTCGTGCCGGAGCTGCGCAAGGCGAGAAACGTGAGGAAGATGGGTTGGACCCAGAGATTCTTGGTGCTTTCGTTTCTCGTGTCGCCGCCGAAGTAAAGGTTGAGTCACTAGAGCGTGCGAACTCGATTAGTATACCTAGCAAGTTTCACATCTGGGAGTTGCAATTCGGCTGGCTCGCAGAACCATACAGGCACAACGGCCCAC